>NZ_QHHW01000010.1:0-212056 GCF_003947325.1 Amycolatopsis sp. WAC 01375 | reverse complement strand
CTCACCCAAACCCACTGCGACGCCATCGCCCTACGCCTCAACACCCGACCACGCCCTACCCTCGACCTCCTCACACCAGCACAAGCACTCGACAAAGCACTACTTGCAACAACCAGTTGAAACCGCCCCACTTTCGCAACGTTGAAGGTTGCGAAAGTGGCTTTCGCAACCTGCCACCTTTGCTTACCCCTCAACAACTACTCGACGACGTCGACCAGCGCGCCCTTGGCGCCGGTGTCGGGCAGCGGCCACGGGGTGACCCCGCCGTTGGTGATGATCTTCTTGTCCTGCGGCGCGCACGGCGGCACGGTCCGCGCGCCGATCCACGCCAGCACGTCGGGCACCTGCGCCTTGAAGGTGTTCATGTTGTGCCCGGCGTCCGGGATCCGCCACGACGACAGCGTCGCGGGCGCGCGGACGGCCGCCTGGATCTGGTCGATCGAGAAGCTCTCGAAGCTTTCCTTGTCCCCCGCGATCGCGAGGATGTCGACCGGCGACGGATGCTTCTGCAGGTTCACCGTGACGGTGTTCGCGTCGGCGATTTCCTGCCTGCCCTTGAACAGGTTCTCCGTCTCCGCGTCCACCGAAGCCTTGTAGTAGCCGCTGACGCTCGCCGCCTGGCCGTACCACTGCGGATGCCGGGTCACGAGGTTCATCGCGCAGTATCCGCCCGAGGACCAGCCCGCCATCGTCCACGCCTTCCGCTGCGGGTTGGCGCCGAGTTTCTCGATCGCCCAGTCGCGGATGTCGGCGGTCAGGTAGGTGTCGTTGGCGGTGCCGTCGACCTCGTCGATGCATTCGGTGTCGTGGCCGACCTTCGGTTTCCCGGTCGGGTCCGGGATGATCACCAATGTCGGCGGGAGCACGTGCTTCGCGATGGCCGCGTCCAGTTTGGCGGGCAGTTCGTACGGGCCGGTGACCACTTCCGGGCCGGACGGGTAGTTCGGGATCCATTCGATGACCGGGAATTTGAGCGCCCGGTACGCGGGATCGTAGTACTGGGGCGGGAAGTACACCGAGACATCACGCGTGAGGCCGGTGCGTTTGCCGGTCACCGTCATGTGCACGACGGATCCCTTGCCCTCCTTGGCCCGCATCGCCCCGGCGTCCCGCAGTTTGTCGAGGTCCGAACCGTTCTGGCCGGCGACGGCGTCGACGCTCTCCCCCGAGTAGGCGCCGGTGCCGAACAGGGCGCCGACCGTCGGGAAGAATCCGCCGATCATGTTCCCGCCCATCGCGGTGCTGACCACGACGAGCACCACCGCGGCGAGGATCGTGGTGCTGCGGCCGAGGACCTTGCGGCGCCAGCGTTCCCAGAGGAACGGCACGGCGACGATCGCGAGCAGCGTCAGCACCACGACGATGACGAGGTTCAGTGTGGAATCGAGCCGGATGGCACTCAGTCCCAGTCCCATGGCGATCGTGTCCCTCTCCGGCGGCGGCACGCCCCCGCACCGCACTTCCCACATCTGGATCAAGAGACGTGCGGCCACCGGAAAGTGTTGTCCGGGGTGACGCGTGTCACCCTGGACAACCGATCAGTCTTCGAGTGCGGTGCGCAGCACCCCGATCGCCTGCGTGATCGCGGCTTCCGCGGCGTGCGTTCCACGCAGCGTGTTGAGCATGACGAAGTCGTGGACGATGCCCTGGTATCGCACGGCCGTCACCGGAACTCCGGCCTGACGCAGCTTCGCGGCGTACGCCTCGCCTTCGTCGCGCAGGACGTCGGCCTCGCCGGTGATCACCAGCGCGGGCGGCAGGCCCGCCAGCTCGTCGAGGCTCGCGCGCAGCGGCGACGCGGTGATTTCCGCGCGCTGCGCCGGGTCGGTCGTGTACTGGTCCCAGAACCACTTCATGCCTTCGAGGGCGAGGAAGTAGCCGTCGGCGAACTGCTTGTACGACTCGGTATCGAAGTTCGCGTCGGTGACCGGGTAGAAGAGCACCTGCTGGCGGAAGGTGACGTCGCCGCGCTGCTTCGCCATGAGGGTGAGCGCGGCGGTCATGTTCCCGCCGACGGAGTCACCGGCGATCGCGATCCGCGTGCTGTCGAGGCCGTTCTCGGCGCCGTGCTCGGCGACCCACTTGGCCACGGCGTAGTTCTGCTCGATGGCGACCGGGTAACGCGCCTCCGGCGAGCGGTCGTACTCGGGGAAGACGACGGCCGCGCCCGCGCCGACGGCGAGCTCGCGGACCAGGCGCTCGTGGGTGTGGAAATTGCCGAATACCCAGCCGGCGCCGTGGATGTAGACGATCACGGGCAGCGGACCGGTGACGCCCCGCGGGCGGACGATGCGGACCTCGACGCCGTCGACGTGCGTGGTCTCGACGTCCGCGGCGGGCAGTTCGACGTCACCGCCTTGCACCTCGTCGACGGCCTTGCGGCCCTCTTCCGGTGGCAACTGGAAGAGGAAGGGCGGGTTGGCGGTGGCCTCGACGAAGGCCTGCGCGGCGGGTTCGAGGGCCACGTTGTGCGGGTTGGCGGTCATTTCTGCCTCCTGGGAGCGAAGTCGACAAGTTGAAGGTAGCCCCCAACTCAGTTGTGCACAACTTAAATGTGCCCAATGAGATTTAGGCCACTCAAGTGGCGGGCTGAGGCATGATCGACGCACCATGAGACGAGGAGGACCGATGCCAACGGACAACACAGGCTCGCTGTGCCTGGACGATCAGCTGTGCTTCGGGCTCTACGCGGCATCGCGGGCAGTGACCGCGCTTTACCGCGTGGTGCTCGAAGACCTTGGCTTGACCTACCCGCAATACCTCGTGATGCTCGCGCTCTGGGAGGAGGACGAGCGGCTGGTCAAGGAACTCGGCACCGTGCTGAACCTCGACTCCGGCACGCTGTCGCCCCTGCTCAAACGGCTGGAGAAGACCGGACTGGTCCGACGTGACCGCCAGGCCGACGACGAACGGTCCGTTCGCGTCAGCCTGACCGACGACGGCGCCCGGCTCCGGGAGCGCGCGACCGGCATCCCGAAGATCATCGGCGACGCGATGGGCCTCGACGCGGCCGGTCTCGCCCGCACCCGCGCGGAACTCGATCGCTTGACAGAATCGGTGAACGCCTACCGCGAGGCCTACGTCCCGGCCGGTTAGCATGGAATTTCCGGCGCGGACAAAGGGATGACGATGATCGATCACGACGCGGCGCTCAAGGCCGTCGAGAACAGCTTGGACCGGCCGTCCGCGGCCCGCGTCTACGACTACTTCATCGGCGGCGACACGCACTACGCCATCGACCGCAATTTCGCCGAGAAGGTGCGCGAGCGCTTGCCGCTCATGGGCGACTACTGCAAGACCAGCAGGCAGTTCCTCGGCCGGGCCGTGCGGCACTGCGCCGAACTGGGCATCCGTCAGTTCGTCGACATCGGCTCCGGCCTCCCGACGGTGGGCAACGTGCACGAGGTCGCCGACGTGGCGCGGCCGCAGGAGGACACGCACGTCCTCTACATCGACAACGAGCCGATCGCCCTCGCGCATTCGACGCTGCTGCTCGCCGACACCGCCGACCCGGACCGGCACCACGCGATCGCCGCGGACCTGTTCGACCCCGAGGACCTGTGGGAACGGGTGATGGACTCCGGGATCATCGACGTCCGGGAGCCCGTCGCGCTGGTGATCAACGCGGTCATGCACTTCATCAAGGACGAGCAGGATCCGGACGCGCTGCTGGACTTCTACCGCGACCGGCTCGCGCCGGGTTCGCTGCTGGTGCTCTCGCAGATGACCAACGAGAACCCGGCCAACGACGAGGAACGGCAGGCGCTGCTCGACATCCTCGAGTACTACGAGACCACGACGAACCCCGGTTTCCTGCGCACCATGGACGAGTTCCGGCGGTTCTTCGGCGGCTGGCCGCTGCTGGAGCCGGGACTGGTCTACGCGCCGGCGTGGCATCCGGACGAGAAGACGATCTTCGCCGCGACGCCTTCGGAGTCGCGCGTCATCGGCGGTATCGCCCGCAAGCCGTAGCGGTACAGGTGGTCGTGAGTGGCGATTCGGGTTCTAACCCGAATCGCCACTCACGACCCCTTCACGCGCTTGTGACCCACATCGCCTTGCAGTGCAACTAGGTGCATATGAAACTAGGTGCATGGCATTGGAGCACGCGATCCTCGTTTCGCTGTCCGAGCGGTCCGGCTCGGGCTACGAGCTGACGCGTCGCTTCGAGAAGTCCATCGGACTGTGGTGGAACGCCACCCACCAGCAGATCTACCGCGTCCTCAAGCGGATGGAGGAGGCGGGCTGGGTCGCCGTCGACCAGGTCGCGCAATCCGGGAAACCCGACAAGAAGGTCTACACCGTCGGTGACGCGGGGCGAGCCGAACTGGCCCGCTGGCTCGCCGAACCCGATCCGTCGGCCACCGCCAGGGAACTCGCCGTGAAGATCCGCGGCGCGACACTCGGCGATCCGGCCGCCGTCGCCGCCGAGGTCACCCGGCATCGCGACGCGCACGCGGCACAGCTCGACGCGTACCTGCTGATCGAGAAGCACGACTTCCCCGACCCCAGCATCCTCAGTGGACAGTCGTTGCACCAGTTCCTCGTGCTGCGCGGAGGAATCCGAACCGAACAGGGCCATGTCGAATGGCTCGAAGAAGTCCTCCGGGCATTCCACCACGATGCGTAAGGACCAGCGATGAGCCAGTACCCGAACCTGCTGTCCCCCCTCGATCTCGGCTTCACCACCCTGCGCAACAGGGTGATCATGGGTTCGATGCACACCGGCCTCGAGGACAAGGAAGCGCATTTCCCGCAACTGGCCGAGTACTACGCCGAACGCGCCCGCGGTGGCGTCGGGCTGATCGTCACCGGCGGGTTCGCACCGAACCGGACCGGCTGGCTCCTGCCGCTGGCGTCGAAGCTCTCGACGCGCGCGGAAGCCAAGGCGCACAGGCGACTCACCGATCCGGTGCACGAGGCGGGCGGCAAGATCGCGCTGCAGATCCTGCACGCGGGCCGGTATTCCTACCATCCGCTGAGCGTCTCCGCGTCGGGCATCAAGGCGCCGATCAACCCCTTCAAACCGCGGGCCCTTTCCGGGTACGGCGTACTGCGCCAGATCCGCGCGTTCGCCGATTGTGCCTTTCTGGCCAAGGAAGCGGGCTACGACGGCGTCGAGATCATGGGGTCCGAGGGCTACTTCATCAACCAGTTCCTCGCCGAACGCACCAACAAGCGCACCGACAAGTGGGGCGGCAGCGCGGAAAACCGCCGTCGGATCGCCGTCGAGATCGTGCGCCGCACGCGTGAGGCGGTCGGCGAGGACTTCATCATCATCTACCGGCTGTCCATGCTGGACCTCGTCGAAGGCGGCCAAAGCTGGGAAGACGTCGTCGCACTGGCCAAGGAGGTCGAAGAAGCGGGCGCGACGATCATCAACACCGGCATCGGCTGGCACGAGGCGAGGGTGCCGACGATCGTGACGTCCGTGCCGCGCGCGGCGTTCACCTGGGTGACCGGGAAGCTCAAACCGCACGTCGGGATCCCGGTGGTCACGTCGAACCGGATCAACATGCCCGAGGTCGCCGAGGAGGCGCTGGCGAGCGGTGACGCGGACCTGGTGTCGATGGCGCGGCCGTTCCTCGCCGACCCGGAGTGGATCCGCAAGGCGGAGACCGGACGCGAGGACGAGATCAACACCTGCATCGCCTGCAACCAGGCCTGCCTCGACCACGCGTTCAAGCGGAAACTCGTGTCGTGCATGGTGAATCCGCGTGCGGGCCACGAGACCACGCTGACGCTTTCGCCCACCCGGAAGACCAAACGCGTCGCCGTCGTCGGCGCCGGTCCCGCCGGGCTCGCGGCCGCGACCGGCCTCGCCGAGCGCGGGCACGCCGTCGAACTGTTCGAGGCGGACGACGAGATCGGCGGCCAGTTCGGGATCGCGCGGAAGATCCCCGGCAAGGAGGAGTTCGCGGAAACCATCCGGTACTACACGCGACGACTGGAGGTCACCGGCGTCAAGGTCCATCTCGGCACCCGTGCGACCGCCGCCGATCTCGCCGGCGCCGGCTTCGACGAGGTCGTGCTGGCCACCGGCGTGACCCCGCGGGTGCCGTCGCTCCCGGGTATCGACCACCCCAAGGTCCTGTCCTATGTGGACGTCGTCCGGCACGGGAAACCGGTGGGCGGCAAGGTCGCCGTGATCGGCGCGGGCGGGATCGGCGTGGACGTCAGCGAGTTCCTGACGCACACCACCTCCCCCGCGCTCGATCTGGACGCGTGGATGGCCGAATGGGGGGTCACCGATCCCGAGCACGCCGTTGGCGGGCTGACCGAGCGGAAGGTCGAGCCGTCGCCGCGGCAGGTCTTCCTGCTACAGCGCAAGAAGTCCGGTATCGGCGCGGGGCTGGGCAAGACCACCGGCTGGGTGCACCGGGCCGCGCTGAAGGCGAAACGCGTCGAACAGCTCACCGGGGTCACCTACGACCGGATCGACGACGACGGCCTGCACATCACCGTCGGTGACAAGCCGCGTCTGCTCGACGTGGACACCGTCGTCGTCTGCGCGGGCCAGGAGCCGGTGCGCGATCTCGCCGACGACCTGCGGGCGGCCGGATTGCCGGTGCATCTGATCGGCGGCGCCGACGTCGCGGCCGAACTGGACGCCAAACGGGCCATCGATCAGGGAACCCGCCTCGCCGCCGTTCTCTGACGAGTGGCCTCGTAGATGGCAGGATGGACCCTTGTGCGGGACGTATGCGTGATCGGGCTCGGGTTGATCGGTGGGTCGCTGCTGCGCGCGGCGCATTCGATCGGCCGCACCACGTTCGGGGCGACGACCTCCGAAGCTGACGCGGACGCCGCCAGCAGAGCGGGTTTCGACGTGACGACGCAGGTCGAGGCGGCGCTGAGCAAGGCGGCGGAGCGGGACGCGATGATCGTGCTCGCGGTGCCGCTGCCCGCGGTCGAAGAGGTGCTCCGGACCGTTTCGCGGGTCGCCGGGCACTGCGTGCTCACCGACGTGACCAGCGTGAAGGGCCCGGTGCTCGACTCGGTCCGCCGCCGCGCGCCGTACGCGAAGTTCGTCGGCGGGCATCCGATGGCCGGGACGGCGAACTCCGGCTGGAAGGCGAGCGACCCGGCGCTGTTCGATGGTGCCGCGTGGGTGCTGGGCGTCGAGCACGACACCGATCTGACGGCGTGGGCCGAGGTCGCCCGGCTGGTGCTGGACCTCGGCGCGCACGTGGTGCCGCTGCCCGCGGACTCGCACGACGAGACGGTGGCGCGGATCTCGCATCTGCCGCATATCTTCGCGGCCATCCTGGCCACGATCGGCGCGCAGGGCGGTCCGCTGGCGATGGCGCTGGCCGCCGGGTCCTACACGGACGGCACGCGCGTGGCCGGTTCGAGTCCGGCGCTGGTGCGGGCGATGACCGAGGGCAACCGGGACGCGCTGCTGCCGATCGTCGACGAGGCGCTCGGACGGCTCGGTGCCGCGCGGGGTTCGCTGGCTTCGACGGGTGGCCTCGCGGTGACGGTCAACGCGGGCAACGAAGGGGCGCAAGCGTTCGCGTCCGCCAAGGACGCGGAACGCGCGGGAGTGCGCGTCAGCCTGACCGCTCCGGACGCGCGCGACGGCCTGATCGCGCTCGGCGAGCGCGGCGGCCGGATCACCGCGATCGACGGCGACACCGCGATCGGCGACGTCTCCTGACGCAATTCGGCACCTAATTGCGGTCCTTGCACGCGCAACGATCGCAATTAGGTGCCGAATCGCGAAGGACTACTGGCCCTGCGGCGGCTGCGGCTGGCCCTGCTGGGGCGGGTTGTCCGGGGTGTCGTCGAACTTGTTGATGAAGCCCTTCGCCTTGTCCACACCGGAGTCGATCTGCGAGTCGTGGCCGGAGAACTTCGACTTGGCGAAGTCCGCCGCCTTGTCCAGGCCGCCCTCGATCTTGTCGTTGTGCTCACGGAGAGCGTCGGTGGCCTTGTTCTTCAATTCATCGAAGTTGATGCCCATGGCCTCATCGTCACACAGGTACCGGCGAACCCGCCCCGGCGATCACCCGTCACGGGGACGCTCAGAACGGCCGGTCGCCCACGATGGCGACGCGTTCGACCACCCGCGCGTGCGGGTGGTAGTCGTTGACGGCGTAGTGCTGTGTGGCGCGGTTGTCCCAGAAGGCCACCGAACCGGGCCGCCAGGCGAAGCGCACCTGGAACTCCGGGACGTGCGCGCGGCTGAACAGGTACCGCAGGAGCCGGTCGCTCTCGTCGCGGTCGATGCCGACGATGTGGGTCGTGAAGGCCTGGTTGACGAAGAGGGTGCGCCGCCCGGTCTCCGGATGGGTGCGGACGACCGGATGCTCGACCGGCGGGAAGGCGTCTTGGTGACGCAGCAACACTTCCGGGTCGGAAAAGCGGTCGAAGCCGGGGATGTAGTCGTGCACCGCGGTCAGCCCGTCGACGCGTTCACGGATCTCTTCCGGCAGGTTGTCGTAGGCGGCGGCCATGTCGGCCCACATCGTGTCGCCGCCGACCGGCGGGACCTCGATCAGCCGCAGGACCGAACCGAGCGCCGGCGCCGGCCGGAACGTGACGTCCACATGCCAGATGTTCTCGAACGCGGGCATGCTCGCCGACCGGGCGAACCGGGTGGTGTCCTCGGTCTCGCCCTTCGGGATGAACGGGTTCGTCTCCAGTTCACCCCAGTTGGCGGCGAACGCGCGCTGATGCGCCGAAGTGATGTCCTGATCGCGGAAGAACAGCACCTTCCACTCCAGCAGCGCGCGATTCAGCTCCGCGTGGAGAGCGGGCGTGAGTGGCCGGGCGAGGTCGACGCCGCCGATCTCGGCACCGATCAGCCGTCCCAGCGGTCGCAGTGCGAAGAGTTCGTACGGGCGTTCTTCGACGCCCTCCGGCAGGCGCCGCAGCAGGCGCGGCCCTTCGAGGATCCCGCCGTCGGGGACGGTCGCGGGGCGGAGACGGACACGGTCGGGCAGTGCGATGGACATACTTGCTCCCTGGATTCACCGTCGGATGACTTGGCGAGATGAGGAGCTAGGCGGGCGGAGAACCCAACCGTCCACGGCGCAGGAGCAATGCGGCAACGCCTTCGCCGGCCGAACGTGTCGGCGCGGACTCCCAATGGACGGACACGGGGTCATCGTGGGCGCTTTTTGGCGTGCGGTCAACACCGTCCACGGAACGGGAAGATCATCGTCTCCGCTCGGAGGGGTAGCTACCCGACCAAGTGTTCCGTTCCTCGCGCGGCCGCAGCGCCTCGGCCAGCACCCATTGCGAATGCGTCGTACCGCCCCGGCCGACCGGCCCCAGCTGGAAGGTGACCCAGCCGACCCAGTGCGCCGTCGTCGTCGCCCGCCACATCCCCAGCAGCCCGGGGACCGTGGCGGTCAGGTCCAGGCCGTCGGACAGACGGGTCTTCGCCGCACCGACCGGGTACACCAGCTTGAGATCGACCCAAACGGGCTGGTTGGGCCGGACCATGTGCAGGTGACGCGGCCCCGGCGGCAGCGTGTCACCAGTGTCGAGCATGCGTCGATTATGCGTGAAAACTCGAACATTAGTTCGAGACGATGCTCACCCTCCCCCACCCGGGTGGGTGCGTCGCTAGGGTCGGCGCCATGCTCGTCTGGATCAACGGCCCGTTCGGCGGTGGCAAGACGCAGACCGCGCACGAACTGCACCGGCGCTTGCCCGGCAGTGTCCTGTCCGATCCCGAGGTCGCGGGTTTCGGCCTGCACCGGATGATGCCGCCGCGGCTGCGTACCGACTTCCAGGACCTGTCCGCGTGGCGCCAGGGCGTTTTCGAGGTACTCGACCTGGTACTCCGCAAGCAGGAAGGGCCGGTGGTCGTGCCGATGACGCTGGTGGAGCCGCGGTACTTCGAGGAGATCGTCGGCGGGTTGCGGGAGCGCGGGCACGACGTCCGGCACTTCGCGCTGCTGGCCCGGCGCGAGACCGTGCTGCGACGGCTGAGCGAACGCGGCATCGTCCACTCCGTGCGGCGGAAGGGCGTCCCGCCGAAACGCGAGAGCTTCGCGGTGTCGAAGCTCGACCTCTGCTTGGACCGGCTGAGCGGCGTCGAGTTCGGCGAACACATCCATACGGACACGCTCACCGTCGCGCAGGTCGCCGATCGGGTCGCCGCGTCGGCCGGGCTGACGCTCGCGCCGAACACGGACACCGCGCTGCGGGGCTTCGTCCGTCGCAAGTGGACGAGCGTCAAGCACATCCGGTTCGGCTGACGCTCAGGCGCGGCGGTGGTACGGCAGGAACCGCCGGACCAGCCGCAGCGGCGCGCGTTCGACGAGGTCGGGGCCGCGCACGGCGTCGAAGGCCGCGCCGATCTGGTCGACGACGCCGGATAGCTGCTCGCTTTCGGGCATCGGCATCTCAGCCGGGTCCCGTTCCTCGCGGACGGCGGCCGCGAGTTCGGTGAGGGCGGCCGTGAGGAGGGCGATGTCGGCGTCGGCCGGGGCGGGGGCGCCGCGGCCGAGGGTGACGCCGACCTCGGTGACGGCGTCCGCGACGCGTTCGAGTCCGGCGATCACCGGCCACCAGGCGACGGCCTGCCGTCCGGCGGCGGAGGGTTCGACGACGACCTGCTGGAACGCGGTCCGCAGGTCGGCCAGCGCGCGGTAGGCGCGGCGACGGGCGCGTGAGCGTTCCAATCGCGCTTCGCCCGACGGCGCGAGCACGAGGCCCTTGTCGACGTACTTCACCAGGCTGTCGAGGCTGTCGGCGAGCCGTCCGCCGACCTGCGGCCGTCGGCTGCCCGGCCAGAGCAGGTAGCCGAAGAGCAGGACGATCGCGCAGCCGAGCACGGTGTCGACGAGCCTCGCGAGCACGACGTCCCAGCTTCCGGTGCTGGCGAGGTCCATCTGCAGGATGATCAGCGGCGTCACGAAGGCGCTGAGGATGCCGTAGTTGCGGACCTTGCCGACCGCGATGCCACCCGCGAACACGGCGATCAGCAGGACCAGCAGCCGGCCTTCGCCGCCCGCGGCGAGCACGGCGGCGCCGATGCCGACGCCGATCACCGTGCCGATGCCGCGCAGCACGGCGCGACCGAAGACCGAGCCGAAGTCCGGTTTGAGGACGATGCCGACGGTGAGCGTGATCCAGTAGGAGCGTTCGAACGGGACGAGCAGCGCGACGACTTCGGCGATCGCGACGCACAGCGTGAGGCGCAGCGCGGCGAACCAGGTGAGCGGACCGGAGACGAGCGAACCCGCCCAGCCGCGGAGCCGCTTGTGCCACGGCTGGACCTCGCGCCGTTTCCGGTTGTCGCCCTTGCCTATCCGGGCGAGTCCGGCGTAGAGCGCGGCGAGGACCGGGTCGGCGTCTTCGGGCGCTTGGGGAGGCTCCGGCAGTTCCTGGTTCGCGAGCACGGCGGCCGAGGTCGCGATGAAGTGGTCGATCACGTCTTCCGGGGCGCGGCGGCCGGCGTTGACCATCGCGACCGACGCCTCGACGGCCGGGGTGCTGGCCGAGAGCAGGTTGAGCAGCTGGCGGTAGGTGGCGTCGCGGCCGGAGAGCCAGGATCGCGCGGTGAGCAGCCGGTCGTACGCGGTGTTCATCGCGGTCGTGAGCTGGTGGCGCGCGACGCGGGAGGTGGCTTCGTCGGTCGCGGACAGCATCGCGGCGAGTTCGACGTAGACGTGCGCGACGGCGCCGCGTTCGGGGCTGGTGGCGCGGAAGGTCCAGGTGGCGAGCGCGATCAGCAGGCTCCAGGCGGCGCCGACACAGAAGTAGCCGAGGAGGATTTCGACGCGCAGGCCGGTGACGTGCTGGCCGGTGCCGAGTACGCAGAAGACGAACATCTGCAGCCCGGCGACCGACGCGTTGCTGCCCGCCGCGCTGATCAGCGCGGACACCGCCGCGACCCCGACGACGACCGGGATGGACGCGGCCGGGACGCCGCCGGTGATCAGCCCGGCGAAGTAGCCGAGGGCGGCGGCCGCGGTGGCGCCGCCGAGCCGGCGGGCGCGGTAGCGGTACGGGCCGGCGGATTCGGAAAGGACGGTGGGCAGGGCGCCGGTGGAGATGAGCGCGCCGACACCGATGTCGCCGAGCGCGTAGCCGACGGCGAGCGGTACGGCGAGGGCGAGGACGGCGCGGGCGACCATGTTCCACGGAATGGGAACCGGCGTGCTGCGGAGCAGCTGCACCAGCCAATGCGGTGCGGCGATCTCGCGGCGCGACGTGCTCACGCCCCTATCTTGACTTATCCGTGGCGGCCGGAGCGGTTATCGTCGCCACATGGGCAAGACGTACTCCTTCGAGATCAACCGGACGAGCAGCGCCTCGCCCGCTTCCCTGTTCGCGCTGGAGGCCGACGGTTCCCGGTGGTCGGAATGGGCGAAGCCGGTGGTGTTCCACTCGCGCTGGGCGCGGGAACCGGACGCGGACGGGGTGGGCGCCGTCCGGGCCGTCGGCCTGTGGCCGGTGTATCTCCACGAGGAGACGCTGGAGTACGAACAGGACCGAAAGCACGTCTACGGCTTCGCGGGCCTCGCGCCACTGAAGGATTACCGCGCCGAAGTCTCGTTCACGCCGAACGCTTCCGGCGGCACGGATCTGCGGTGGACGGGCCGATTCACCGAACCGCTGCCCGGCACCGGCGTCGCCGTCCGCACCGCTTTGCGCACGGTGATCTCGATCCTGGCCACCCGCCTGGTGAAACACGCCGAACGCGCCTGACCCCACCCCCCGCCCTTCCCAAGGGGGGCGACCCCGAGTCCAGTCTACCGGCGATGGGCGCTGGGAAGGGCTGGTCGGCGGGGTTGTCCACAGGTGGTGATGGTTGTGGACAAGTCCTGTGGGGAACTGAAGGACGCCATAGCCGCATCGGACGCGAAGGGAGCCTTCGCCACATCCCATGCGGCGAAAGTCAGCCCGCGCCGAGGCAAAGGAAGGGCCGCCGCAGCGGGTCGGCGGCGGTCGCTTCGGCGAGTGCCAGTGCGGGCGCGGTCCCCGAGGCCAGCCGCCGGTGCAGATCGGCCATCGCTTCGGCGGCGGCCTTGTCCCCGACCCGCGCGATCGCGCCGATGACCGTCCGCGATCCGCTGGCGAGCAGCGTCCCGGCGAAACCGAGCGCCTCCTCGCCGGGCCGGATGTGACTCATCGCGAGTTCGCACGCGGCGAGCACCACTCGTTCCGGCGGCTTCGCGAGCCGCGCGGTTTCGTGCGCGTACAACGGTCCGTCGACGAGTTCCAGCCGCGAGAACAACGCGTTCGCCGGTTCGTGCGCGCCGTGCGCGACCAGGTGCGCCATCCCGGAACCGTCCAAAGCGGACAGTACGGCGTCGCTGGTCGCGTCCTTCCCGTCGACGAGCCTGGCGTCCGGGTACACCGTCCGCAGGTTGCGCACCTCACCGACCGAACCCGGCACACCGGGCCCGCCGGCGAGCAGGACCGGACCGGAGTTCCGCCGTCCCGACGCGCTCACCCATGCGGTCGCCGACGGCGCGATCGACACCGGATGTCCGTGCAGTGACGGCAAAGCACCCCACGGCAACGCGTACAGCGAGCCGATCGGCACGATGATCAGCTCACGGTTCTGCAGCGTTTTCGCCAGCGACGCCGAGATCAACGTGTCCAGTTTGTCCGCCCGGCGCCGCGCGGAACCGGTGACGACCTCGACCAGCGGCGCGGGCAGGTTGTCCGGGGCCAGCGCGTCGAGGTCCGCGTGCAACTGCCGTGCGGTCTCGACGATCTCCGCGAGCGGCCCCAGCTTCAGCAGCCGGAACCGGCCGCGGTCGACGACCACCGCGTACAGGGTGTCGCGATACCCCATGAGGCTGACCAGCACGCGATCACCGAGCCGCTCCACCACCTCTTCGGGTGTCGAGACCGGCCGCGGACGACCCCATTGGCTGGTGTACCACCCGAGCCGGGTCGCCTCCTGCTGCAACCGGTCGTAGCGTTCTTCGAGCTTCCCGACCGGTTCGCCGGACAGCCGCCGCGCCTGGATCGTCCCCTGCACGTGCCGCATTTCGTTGATGTGCCGGGCGAGCGCCGGATCTTCGATGACCGGGAGCGGTTCGTAGCGGTACACCTGCGCGCGCGTGCGTTCCAGCCACGCGAACAGGCTCTTCGCCCCGGCGCCGCTGCGCCTCGCCTTCTTGAGCACCAGTGTCAGCGCGAGTTTGCCCAGTTCTTCGCCGTGGGCCGCCGTCCCGCAGACGAGGTCGAGCCCGCCCATGCGGTCGCGGATCTGCCCGAGTTCCGCCAGCCCGGCCCGCGCCTGCGCGAGCGCCGAACGCGGCCGATCCGACGCCACCGCGAGTTCGGCCCGGCACAACCGCAGCTGCATCCGGTGGTCGATCGGCGTCGTCTGCCGCGGTTTCGGTACCTGCGCCAGGAGTTCCTGCGCGGCGACCGTCTCTTCGCGACGGATCAGCAACCGCACCGCGAACATCCTGGCGGCGCCCGCTTCGTCGCGCAGACCGAGTCCGGCCAGCCGGATGGCGAGATCGGCCAGCCGCCCCGGCAGTTTCGCGGACGGCTTCTTCTCCCGGTCCGCCAGCACCTTCACCGCGTCCGCGCGGAGCCGGGTCAACGCGGCGATCTCCGCCCAGCGGCCCTTGCCACGCCGCAGGAAGCTCCGCCGTGCCGACGCCGCGAGCTTCTTCGCCAGCGGGTAGTCGCGTTCCAGGATGGCGGCACCGGCCCTGGCGACCTCCGCCTCCGCGACGAGGTGCACCGCGCCGTTGTGCCGCAGTTCCGGGATGGCGTCGTCGAGATGTCGCGCGGCCTCTTCGGCGAGGCCCGCGGTGAGCAGCGCCTTCGCCTGGTCTAGCCGGACGAGCGGCAGTGAGCCGGGGCCGTCGGTCACGAAGATCGCGGCCGCCTGCTCGTAGTGCCGGAGCGCTTCCGGGATGTCCCCGAGCAGCTGTGCGTGATCACCGAGGTTGTGCCGGATCTTCCCTTCCAGCAACCGATGTCCGTGCTCGACAGCGAGATCCGACGCCTCGACGAGGTCGCGGTACGCCGCGTCCGGGTTGCTCATTTCCAGATGCAGCCACGCACGGTTCACCAGTGACCTGGTGAGCACCGCGCTGTACTTGCCCGCCTCGGCGGCGAGCCCGGGGAGGAAGGCGTTGTTGAGCGCGAGCGACTCCTCCAGCCGTCCGGCTCGCATCAGGACGACGGCACGCTGAAGCCCGACGACGAATCGCAGCTCGTGGCGGACATCGCCACCCGGCAGCAGGAGCCGGATGCGTTCCGCCTCGTCCAGCCGGGCGAAACCGTCCTCTTGGGACACGAACTCCGCCTCGGCCGCCGCCAGGCTGATCAGGATCCGGACCCGGATCTCCAGCCGGGGCACCAGATCCGCGTCCACCGGACCGAGTAGCGCGAGCGCGCGCCGAAGCAGCCGTATCGGTCTGCTGAGCCCGTGATCCGAGGCGGCGGCCCTCGCTCGGCGATGGAGTTCGGCCGCTTCCTCGGCTACGGGATCGAGGGCAGGAGGAGACGACGCGGGCACACGCACTATGGGAGCACACCCACGCCGCATAACGGAACAGCCGTCCGGTTAGAGCACCACTGTGGGGGTCACGACGGTCCTGCGACAGGTCACGTCGCCGAGGTGGATCACGATCTGGGTGGTGCCCTGGGGGACGTTGTCCAGCACGAATCGGCCTCCCTCGTCGGCGGTGGTGGAACTCGTGCCGTGCTCGGCCACGCGAACCTCCACTCCGTACTCGCCGGCGGGCACGAGCCAGCCGTCGATCCGGTGTTTCTTGCCGATCTTGGTGAGGTTGATCATCACGGTCAGGTCGCTGACGGTGAAGGTGATCGTGCCGGTGTCGCTGCCACGGACGCCTGCCGTGGCGTCCATCCGTTCCCAGCGGGCGACCTCGACGTCGAGGTTTTCGAGCGCGAGCGCGAACTGAACCCGCTGCACCAGATCTCCCGGCGGCGGGTCCAATTCATCCATGAAGCGCCCGATATCGGCGAGCAGGTCCTCATCGCCCGGGGAGGTCATCTCCCCCGGCGTCCCGAGGTCGTTCATCGGCTTCCCCCTTCGTGGGCCAGCAGGTCGCGCATCGATTCGAGGCAACGGCCCCTGGTCGGGCCGACACTTCCGCGCGGCATACGGAGTGCTTCGGCGACCAGTTGGTATTCGGCCCGCCCGGCGAGCACGGTCAGCCGAAGGAGCTGCTGACAACGGTGCGGCAGGCGGAGGAAGGCGCGCCAGACCCGGCGATCCCGGTCGGCGCGGACGGCTTCCTCCTCGGGAGCCGGATGGGTGCTCTCCATGCTTTCGGCCAGCTCGTCGGTCAGCGGGACGGGCTGGGCGCGGCGGCCGAAAGGATGCTGTGCTTCACGTCTGGTGGTGGTGATCAACCAGGCGGCGAGCGCCTTGGGGTCACGAAGTTTGTCGAGCTGGCTGAAGAGGGCGAGCCACACCGTCTGGACCACGTCCTCGGCGGTCAGGCGATCGAGCCCGTTCGCACGCGCGACATGCCACACGAGCGGGGTCAGCTCGTGCACAAGTCTGTCCATCGCCTGGCGGTCACCGGCCCGGGCCGCGCGCATACAGGCGGCGTGCAGGTCGGCACCGGTCAGTCCTTCCCATGGCGGGTCTACCTCGGTCGTTTGCACGTCGGTCACCGTATCTGCCCCACTTCGGACGTGTCTTCGTGTCGGCGCTGGCAGTATCGCGGGCCCTTCGGGGAGAAGGAGCGTGCAAGAGGCTCTGGGATACATCAAGTCACTAACTTTTTTGTCGGGTTTCCGGTCATCCCGTCGATAGGGGGCGAGGACAAAGGCACCGGCCGGCGCGAGTAGGTGTGGACTGCGCACCGGCCGGCCCTTTTTTCCCTCCCCCGGGCCCGCTCCCCAACGGGCCCGCGTCCGGGCGTCCCCCTCCCCCGAAGGAGCACCCGGAGGTGATGCCCGGAGGCCCCCTCGGCCTCCGGACATCACCTGTCTGTGTTAGTTCAGTTCACCGGCGGTTCGGTGCCGTGCGGGTCCCAGTTGCCGTCCGGGCTCGTGCCGGGACGGGGCGGGACCGGCGCCGTGATCGGGCCCGGCTTCGGGGTCTCTTCGAGGTCTTCGGTGGCCGTGGCCTCGTCGTCGACGGGCGCGGTGTTGGTCTCGGTCGTCATCGGGTGTCCCTCATTTCCTCGACTGCTCCATAGGACGCAACGAGGCTGCCACCAGATACACGCAGAGCCAGCTTTTTCGCGGAAATTTCTCGATCTGTGGCAGGAGAGTGACCTGATCAGCGGTTTTACCGGTGAAATGTGCCGCTGAGTAGCCGACGGCTCACGTCCGCGAGTTGTCCGGCCCAGCGCCGGTACCCCTCGGGGCCGGGGTGGAAGCGGTCCTCGGCGAAGGTCGCCGGATCCAGCATCGCGGCGGGCATCGGGACGTGGACGACGCCGGGCAGCGACGCCAGCCGCGCGGCCGCGGCGTCGAGGGCGGCCGACCGCGCGCCGAGGACGTCCCGCAGCGGACGCGGCAGCGCGGGGAACCGGCCCATCGGCGGCACGCCTGCCAGCACCACCGGGACCCGCCCGGCGCGGCGCCGCAGGGAGACGACGAGGTCGAGCAGGTCACGCCGGTAGCGCGCGGCCGAATGCAGTTCGATCGTGTCGTTGACGCCCAATGCGATCACCACGAGGTCGGCGGGTTCGAGCAGCGGCAGCAGCTCCTCGCGCGCCACCCGGGCGTTGGCTCCGGTCTTGCCGAGTGCCTGCCAGGCGACCGCGTGGCCGTCCCGCGCGAGTTCGTCCGCGAGCCGTCCGGTCAGCCCTTCGGCGTGCGTCGCCGCGCCGACGCCGTCCACAGTGGACTCGCCGAGCACGGCGAGCCGCACCGGACGGCCGTCGCCCGGCACGAGGCCGGTGACCGGGCCCGCGGCGCCGGGCAGCCTTGGCGTCGTACGGCGCACCCGGACGGCTTGCGCGAGCAGGATCGGGGCGAGCACCACCGCACGGCTGATCACCCCGCGACTCTACTTCCGCGTTTCGTCACCTACTTGCGGAAAGTCGCGCACGCAACAAGCGCAAGTAGGTGACTGGTTGCGGGATCAGCCGTGGGCGATCGAGACGGTCTGGTGGACGAGAGAGTCGTCCGCGGCCGCGCGGAGCAGGTAATCGGCGACGTCGGCGCGGTTGATGCTGTAGCTGCCACGGACGTTGCCGTCGGTGCGGGCGGCGATGGCGCCGGTGTGCGGCCCGTTCAGCAGCCGCGGCGGGCGCACGATCGTCCAGTCGAGATCGCTCGCGCGCACGATCCGTTCGGCGGCGATCATGTCCGCGAAGGCGTGCCGGAGGACCCTGCCCAGGATCGGCTTGACGACGTTCCTGGTGAAGAAGGCGTCGCCGTCGACGAACGGGCCGCTGGCGCTCACCAGGAGCAGCCGCCGGGTCCCCGCCGATCCGAGCGCGGCGACGGCGGCGTGCGCCCCGTCGGTGACGACGGTCGTCGGGGTCCGGTCACGGGCGCCGAGCGCCGAGATCACCACGTCACGTCCGGACACTGCTTCGGTCAGCGCGCCGTGCTCGGACAGCCCGGCGACGACCACCTCCAGCAGTTCGCCCTCGACCTCGAGCCGGGACGGGTCGCGGACGATCGCCGTGACGTGGTGCCCGGCGGCCAGCGCCTGCTTGACGACTTCGGAACCGACCCCGCCCGTGGCACCGAGAACAGTGAGCTTCATGGTCACGCCTTTCTGGGTTAGTGAACACTCACCCACTATGGTGAGTGTTCACCCACCACTTGTCGAGCGAACGCTGAGAAGCCCTCAGGAGCGAATATGGGAAGCCGCGAGGAGATCGTCGCCGCGGCGGCGAAGGTGATGCGCGAGCAGGGCTACGCGCACGCCACGACCAAGGCCATCGCGCGGGCTGCGGGTTACTCGGAGGCGTTGCTGTACAAGCACTTCAAGGACAAGACCGAGATCTTCATGAGCGTGCTCACCGAGCGGCTGCCCGCGCTCGGGACGACCTTGGACGAGCTCATGAAGACCGCTGGGACGTCATCGGACACCCCGCTCGGGGCGAACCTCGCGCGGCTGGCGCGGATCACGCTGTCGTTCTATCTGGAGAGCTTCCCGATCGCGGTGTCGCTGTTCTCCTCGCGGGAACTGCTGGCGACCCATCGGGAACGGGTCATGAGCAGGGACGGCGGGCCGGACGTCCCGCTCGGACGCGTCATCGGGTACCTGGGGGAAGAGGCCCGGCTCGGCAGGATTCGCGAGGACGCGGATCTGGAGGCGTCGGCGTCCCTGCTGCTCGGCGCCTGTTTCCAGTACGCGTTCCTGGCGTCCTTCGAGGACCGCGAGCCGCCCGCGGAAGAGCTGGACCGGTGGGCGGAGAGGCTGGCGGCGACGTTGGTGGTCGCGTTGGCCTCGTGAGGGGTGATTCGGGTTAGAACCCGAAGGTGGCTTAGGTACCTACGTGGTTCCGGCTGCGGTTGATGGCAGGCCCGGGTCCGTGGGGATGTCGTGAAGGGTCCCTTTGAGACGGTGAAGGTCTCAAAGGGACCCTTCACGACATGAGAGTTCGACGCCGGGCCGTCGGAAGCACTGAAGCAGCTACGGCTGGGCGAGCCTCTGGCCTACTTGCCCTTTTCGGCCCGCATCTCGTGCCACTTCGCGTACATGTCGTTGAGCTCCTTGATCATGAAGCTCAGGAAGTCCCGCATCTCGGCGACCCGCTCGCCGGCCGGCGTGCCCTCGCCCAGCGCCGAAACGCCCTCGTCGGCCGCGTCGCGCCACAGGGTGATCATGCGGTCGCGTTTCATGAAGGTGGCGTACCAGAGGTCGTCGAAGAGCCGGTAGTGGTCGCGGCGCGAGCCGGGCTCGCGTTCCTTGGCGACCAGGCCGATCTGTTCCAGCCAGCGCACGGCCCCCGAGATCGCGGCCGGGCTCACCGAGAGCTGGTCGGCCAGTTCGGCCGCGGTGAGGCGGCCGGCGTCGGTGGTCATCAACGCGGCGAACACCCTGGCGGGCATCCGCTGCATCCCGATCTGGGAAAGCGTGAGGCCCAGGTGCTCCACGTAACGGCGGACGGCGTCCTCGTCTCTCTGGGTGCTCGAAGCACTCTCAGGCGTCGTCATGGGCACATCCTCTCGTACATCCCCCAGAGTGATCACACCATCCATACGTTTTCTTAACTTCACAACTTCATGAAATCACTGTACCTTCAGATCCATGGAAAACGCCATCTCCATCTCCGGCCTCCACAAATCCTTCGGCCGGACCAAGGCTTTGGACGGCCTTGACCTGCGGGTACCCGTTGGGGAGGTGCACGGTTTCCTCGGCCCGAACGGCGCGGGGAAGTCGACCACCGTCCGGGTCCTGCTCGGTCTGCTCCACGCGGACTCGGGCGACGTCCGCCTGCTCGGCGGCGACCCATGGAAGGACGCGGCGAGCCTGCACCGGCGCCTCGCCTATGTCCCCGGCGACGTGAACCTCTGGCCCAACCTCTCCGGCGGCGAGGTGATCGACCTGCTGGGGCGGTTGCGGGGCGGGCTCGATCAGCGCCGCCGCAAGGATCTGATCGAACGGTTCGACCTCGACCCCAAGAAGAAGGGGCGCACCTACTCCAAGGGCAACCGGCAGAAGGTCGCGATCGTGGCCGCGCTGGCCTCGCACGTGGACCTGCTGATCCTCGACGAGCCGACCTCCGGTCTCGACCCGCTGATGGAGGCCACCTTCCAGTACGCGATCCAGGAGGAGCGCGAGCAGGGCCGCACGGTGCTGCTGTCGAGCCACATCCTGGCCGAGGTCGAGGCGCTCTGCGACAAGGTCAGCATCATCCGCAACGGGCACACCGTGGAGACCGGCACGCTGGCCGAGCTTCGGCATCTCACCAGGACGTCGATCTCCGCCGAACTCGCCGGCCCGCCGAACGGGCTGACGAAACTGGAGAACATCCACGACCTCAAGGTCGAGGGCAACCGGGTCCGCTTCGACGTCGAAACCCGTTCCCTCGACGACGCGCTGCGTCAGCTCACCCAGGTCGGCGTCCGCAGCCTGACCAGCCAGCCCCCGACTCTGGAGGAGCTCTTCCTCCGCCACTACACCACCGAAGCGAGCGCGAAATGACCGCGACGCTGGACCGTCCACTGGTCGCCGGACCGGCGCACGGACTGGTCGGCACCTGGCACCTGACCAGGCTGGCGCTGCGGCGGGACCGGATCGTCCTGCCGATCTGGATCGTCCTGCTCGGGATCATGCCCTCGACGTCGTCGGGGACGTTCGAAACGCTGTACCCGACGGCCGCCGAACGGGCCGGGCTCACCGCGAGCATGGGCGCGAACCCGTCGCTTTCGCTGATCTACGGCCCGGCCTTCGACCTTTCGACCGCGGGCGGGTTCACCGCGTGGCGGCTCGGCGGCTTCCTCGCGCTGGTCGTCGCGCTGATGGCGGTCTTCACCGTCACCCGGCACACCAGGGCCGAGGAGGACACCGGCCGCGCGGAACTGCTGGCCTCCGCGGTGGTCGGCCGGTACGCCCTGCTGACCGCGGGTGTGCTGGTGTCCGCCGGGGCGAGTGTCCTCATCGGAGGAGTCGAGACCGGGCTGATGATCGGCGCGAAGCTGCCCGTCGAAGGTTCGTTCGCGCTCGGCGCCGCCACCGCGGTGACCGGGCTGGTCTTCACGGCGGTCGCCGCGGTCGCCGTCCAGGTGGCCGAATACTCGCGGACGGCCAACGGGATCGGCGCCACCGCCGTCGGGGTCGCGTTCTTGCTGCGCGCGGTCGGCGACTCGACCTCGGACGCGACCTGGGTCTCCTGGCTGTCCCCGATCGGGTGGGCGCAGCGGATCCGGCCGTTCGCCGACGAGCGCTGGTGGGTCTTCCTGCTGCCGCTGGCCGCGACCGTGGTCGTCGGCGCCATCGGCTACGCGCTGCTCCCGCGGCGCGACGTCGGCACCGGCATCATCCCGCCGCGGCCGGGCCCCGCCGCGGCGGCGGCGTCGCTGCGCAGCCCGTTCGCGCTGGCGTGGCGGCTGCACCGGGGCCCGTTGATCGGCTGGCTGATCGGCACCGCGGTGTGCGCCGCGGTGTTCGGCTCGGTCGCGAGCGGCATCGGCGACGTCGTCGGGGAAAGCCGGCAGGCGAAGGAGATCTTCCAGCGTCTCGGCGGCACGGACGGGCTGATCGACGCCTTCATGGCGGCGATGACCGGTCTGTTCGCCATGGTCGTCGCGCTGTACGGGGTGCAGGCGGCGTTGCGGATCCGCGCCGAGGAGACCGCGATCCGGGTCGAGCCGCTGCTCGCGACCGGCGTGGGCAGGCTGCGGGTGCTGGGGAGCCATCTCGTGTTCGCGTTCGGCGGCACGGCGCTGATGATGGTGGTCAGCGGTGTCCTCTTGGGACTGTCGAACGGCATGCGCGCGGGCGGTGTCTCCGGCTCGGTCGGGGACATGGTGGTCGCTTCGCTGGCGCAGCTTCCGGCGGTGTGGGTGGTCATCGGCCTCGCCGTGACGCTCTTCGGCCTGGCGCCGAAGCTCTCGACGGCGGCGTGGGCGATCGCCGGGCTGGCCTTGCTGCTCAGCCTGTTCGGCCCGGTGCTGAACCTGCCGCAGGCGGTCGTGGACGTCTCACCGTTCTCGCACGTTCCGAAGCTGCCCGCCGCGGAGTTCACCG
The DNA here is from genome assembly GCF_003947325.1 of Amycolatopsis sp. WAC 01375. NCBI lineage: Bacteria > Bacillati > Actinomycetota > Actinomycetes > Pseudonocardiales > Pseudonocardiaceae > Amycolatopsis > Amycolatopsis sp. WAC 01375. Next base: position 189,474 of record NZ_QHHW01000010.1, on the reverse strand, counting down.
CGACACCGCTGGTCTGGCTGACCGGGGTCGCCGTGGTCGCGCTCGTGGCCGGGCTCATGGGCTGGCGGCGTCGCGACGTCGGCTAGCCACAGGGGATGACCGTGGAGGCCGTTCATCGGGGGCGGCCTTCACGGTCCTTGCCGTACTTCACCGCCGGACGTCACGACCAGTTTCGCGCCCGGCACACCGCCTCCGCAGTCTTCGCCCGCGGGGTAGGTGATCACCGGGGTCACGTCGAGGACTTGGGGTTTCCCGTCGTCGAAGGTCACCGTGGTCCGGACCGGCGCGGTCGGCAGGCCCCGGGTCGGGATGAAAACGTGCTCGCCGCCGGGCGCGGACTCGGTCACACAGTCGCCGGCCCAGCACAACTCCAGCGACACCCGGGTGACATCGGCGGCCACTTCCGGCGGGATGTCGAGGGAGATCCCCTCCGACAGGCCGATGGCCGGACAGGCCTTCTCGCCGGAATGGCACGCGGTCGAGGTCGCGAGCAGGAGCAAGAAAACGGGTAGCCGCCGCATACCCGGACAGACGGCGCGAGGGACCGTCCGGGTTGCCTCAGTCTCTCCGGTATCCCGTCCCGGTCGTGCTGGGCGGGAGCGCCGTCGAGGTGGACGGTGACTCGGGCGGCGTCACGGTCCTGGTCACCGTGCGCGGCGCCGGCGTGCTGGTGCGGGTGATGACGAGCGGTTCCGGCGCGCTTCCCGGCACGGTCACCGTGACCGGCCCGACCGAACGGGAGGTCGTCGTCGGGGAGGGTGTCGTGCCGACTTCGTGGACGCGGGGCTGTGGCTCGCGGCCTGCCACCAAAAGGGCGGCGACGAGCAGTCCGGTGGCGAGACCCGCGATGGCCGCGACCGTGACGGAACCGGTGGTGGGACCCTGACTCGACATCCGGCACCCCCTCGCCATGCGAAGCGCAGGTACGAGGACTTCTCGCGTTGATCTTACGTTCTGTTACTCAGCGTGCAAGTTGAGTGGCTTGTGCGCAACCCGTCGATCACGACCCGCACGAGGTGGCGTTCCTCGAGCGAATACCGTTCCGCGGCGAGGCAACCGGCGATCAGGGCGCGCAGGTCGTCGCCGTCGATGTCCTCGCGCACCGCGCCCGCGGCCTGTGCCCGCGTCAGCAGCGCCTGCGTCGCCGACCGGAAATCGTCGCCCGCGTTCGCTTTGAAACCCAGCCCGGTCGTCTCGGCGAGGGCGTCGCACAGCGCCCGGTTGCGGGACGCCTGCTGGACGACGCGTTTGAAGAAGTCGAAGAACGCTTCACCGGGGTCTTCGGCGGTCAGCAGGTCGCGTGCTTCCCGCGCGAACTGTTCGAGCCGGTCGAGGACGACGGCCTGGAAGAGCGCTTCCTTGCTGGGGAAATGCCGGTACACCGTGCCCGCGCCGACACCGGCGATGCGGGCGATCTCGTCCAGGGGGACGGCGAGGCCGTTGACGGCGAAAGCCTCTTCGGCGGCTGCGAGCACCTTCGCTCGGTTGCGGCGCGCGTCGGCGCGCAGCACTGGCTTGTCCACTGTTCCCCTCCTCAACCGGGTCCGGCGTTCCGATTCAACGCCGCCGCCGGCGAGGGCATTCCTCAGGAGGGACTGAAGGGGTTGCGAAAGCCACTTTCGCAACCTTCAACGTTGCGAAAGTGGCTTTCGCAACGTCAGCGGCCGTGAAGGCGAGCGGTCCGCCGAGGGCACAGCTCAGTGCACCGCGGTCTGCGTGCCCTCCGGCGTGAACAACCCCTGGACCGTGGTGAACAGGTACTCCCAGACGCCCGGGATCAGCAGCACCGCGGCGACCGCGAACACCGGGAAGATCAGCCGGTTCTCCACGTTCTTGCCGGTGCGGAACCGCAGCGGCTTCGGCGGCCGGATCTCGTACCAGGTCTCACCCGCGATGGGGATGGGGAACAGGAACGGGCAGCCGGACTCGGTCAGCGCGTCGCCGAGGCAGTGCACGAAACACCCGGCCGCGACGGCGATGCCGAGCCAGCCGGAGATCTCCGCGAGTTGCGCGGCCTTGTCCGGCGGGGCGGTCCACACCCACCACGCGACCGCGGCGCCGCTGACCGGCAGCAGCCAGTCGCCGAGCGCGCCTTCCGCGAGCAGCAGGCCGAGGACGACGACGCCGAACACCGCCCACGGTCCGCCTTCGGTGGTACCCCAGGAGGTCAGGAAGCCGAGGCCGACGGCGAACAGCACGGTGTGCGAGAGATGACGGTGCTTACCGGTGACCTTCTCGTCCCGAGGTCCCTTGGTCAGCGCGTAGAGAGCCGCGGAGACCCGGCGAAGCAGCCAGGAGATCGCGCCGGTGAACCATCCGAGCAGCTTCGACGCGCGAGCGCCCGGGTGGTCGAGGTCGGGCAGGAGGGCGAAGCCTGCCGTGGTCGCGGCGAACACGACCGCTTGGTGCACCGTGCCCGCGCCGACCACGGGTGCGAGCGCGAGCCCCGCGCACCAGCCGGTCAGGGCATGCGTCCGCCCCATCATCGTGCAGCCCCCAGGTGTCGCGGATCACGAGCCCACGACCGTAGCGGGGGATCAGGCGGGGGGCTCCTCCGACACGCTGAGGTGCTCGGCGACGCCGGTGAGCTCGATCACGCGGCTCACCTGCGGGCTGGGCACCACTTCGAGCTCGACCGCCTTCTCGGCGGCCTGGCGCTGCGCCTGGAGCACCACGTTCAGCGCCGAGGAATCGAAAAAGGTCACACCGGTCAGGTCGGCGACCACCCGGCCCGACGGTTTGTCCGTGATCAGGGCCCCGAGGGTCTCCTGAAGCTGCGGGCTCGTCAGCAGGTCTAGCTCACCGGTGACCACCACACGCGGTTCAGTCGCGTCGGCGTCCAGCGTGATGCTGAAACCGGGCGGCGTGGTGTTCTGGTCCGCTGCGGGCATGCACATTCTCCTCATCAGGTGAGAACCGACGCTCAGCGCCGGAACGCGCCTGTGGTCTCAAGCGACGGCCGCGCCCAGTCCGGACACGGACGCACGCTCTTCTTCGGCGGGTAGGCGTGGCTGTCCCCGCAACGACAGTCCCAACCCTAACCCAGTACGGACGGGGCGCCGCGATCGCCGTCGCGCGCGTCGCCGACCGGTGCCCGGGACGCGCTCAATGCGCGGTCAACGTCTTGCGCCCGGCGCGGCGTTCACGGAGGAACAGCTCGCGGCGCTCGATCTCGCCGAGACCACCCCAGATGCCGTAAGGCTCCTGCACCGCGAGCGCGTGCTTACGGCACTGCGCCAGCACGGGGCAGGTCTGGCAGATGGCCTTGGCCCGCGATTCGCGCCGCTCACGGGCCGAACCACGCTCGTTGTCCGTGTGGAAGAACAAGCTGCTGTCGGCGCCTCGGCACGACCCACGGAGCTGCCAATCCCACTCTTCCGCCACCACGTTCGGCAGCCGGCTCACGTCAGCCATGTCGGTCCCCGCCTTCCCAGGAGATCGTTTGTCGCCGGTTACATGCCCGCCCCCTGCGCGCGTCAAACGTGGGTTTGGTTTGCTCACACCCAGGGAAGTGATCCAGCACCGGACCGGCAGCGCTGCTCGAGAGAGGAACACACGTGGTGGACAACACCCCGCCCGGCGGGGAGGGCGCTCAACTCATCGAGGTACGCACGGCCGCGGTACCGCATGTGGTGCCGACTCTCCGGACGATCGTCGCGGATATCGCGATGCGGCAGGACTTCGATCTGGACGCTGTCGAAGATCTCAGAATGGCGGTGGACGAAGCCTGCTCCATGCTGCTTCCCTCCGCCACCGACGGCCATCTGACCTGTGTTTTCTCGTGGAAGGACGGGCGGATCGAAGTGACCGTCTCCGTCCTTTCGGACTCTCCGGAACCCGATGACGAGACCGGGCTGTCCTGGCAGTTGCTCACCGCTCTGGCGACGTCCGCGCGGCGGAGTGTCGTCCCGGCCGACGGCGGCTACCTGTCGAGGGTGGAACTCATCCGGGAGAGCGAGGCGGCCCGGCCGTGACGGAACCCGTCGGGCAAGACGGCGCGGATGTTCCGGCCCTGTTCGAGCGTATGTGCGCGTTGCCACTAAACGCGCCCGAGCGTGAAGGGCTCCGAGACGAGCTCGTGCGCGCTCATCTGGAGCTCGCGCGCAATCTGGCGCGCAAGTTCCGCAACCGGGACGAGTCGATGGAGGATCTGGTCCAGATCGCGACGATCGGGCTGATCCACGCCGTCGACCGGTTCGATCCCGGCCAGGGCAGCGATTTCCTGGCGTTCGCGGTCCCGACCATCTCCGGCGAACTACGGCATCACTTCCGCGACAACAGCTGGTCGGTCCGGGTGCCGCGGCGGCTCAAGGAGCTGAACGCCAACATCTCGGCCGTGCGCGAGGAGCTGACGGTCCGGCTTTCCCGCGCGCCGAAGCCCAGTGAGATCGCCGCCCATCTCGGCGTCCCGATCGACGAGGTCTACGAGGGCCTTCGCGCCGGTCAAGGCCGGTACGGGGCCTCGCTGGACAACCTCCTGGAGAACTCGGCGCACACCCGCTTCGGCGAGGCGGACGCCAACTTGAGCCAGGCGGAGCTGCGCGAGGCGTTGCGGCCGATGCTGGAACGGCTGCCCGACCGGGAGCGCAAGATCGTCGCGCTGCGGTTCGGGTCCGGGATGAGCCAGTCGGATATCGCGCGCCGGGTCGGGGTGTCCCAGATGCAGGTGTCACGTTTGCTGGCCTCCACGCTGAAGAAACTGCGTGAAGGATTGGCCGAGACGGAACTCACGGACGGGACCTGATTCGACCTCGGCTCTTGTGGGTATCAGGGAGGCGAACAGCGGATCTGAGAGTCTCTCGTGAGGGGAGGTGCGGAACCATGACGATGTCCAAGACGCGATCGGAGGGCTCGTTGCCGGTGGCCTCCCTCCCCTTGCCGGTGGATGTGACGGCGCCCGCCGTCGCGCGGCAGGCGGTGCGGGCGACTCTGATCGGCCTCGGCCTTGACGGCCCGGCTGTCGACGACGTCCTCTTGGCGACGTCCGAATTGGTCACGAACGCTTTCGAGCACGGCGAGAAGCCGGACAGGCTCGAGGTCGAGTACGCCGAGGGAAGGCTCACCCTGCGGGTCTTCGACTCCGGAACGAAACGGCCGAAGCTGAAGGAACCGTCGCCGATGGCGGCGCGCAGCCGCGGTCTCCAGCTGGTGCACGCGTTGTCCGAGGACTGGGGACACGAGCTCTGCTCCGGCGGCAAGTACGTCTGGGCCGTGTTCAACCTGGACCGGGCCGACGCCCCAGCTTGAGCGCGGCGTCCGTTTCGGCGATGCGCTCCCGGAGCGACTTCCGCTCCAACGCCGCCACGGCGGCGACCAGCACTTCCCTGAGCGGGTACGGCAGTTCGGCTTCCAGCTGCTCGGCCGCGGCGCTGGTCGCGGCCCACTCGGCTTCGAGTGTCGGCATCAGGCGCCGCGTCTTCTCGGTCAGCGAAACGATCCTCTGCCGGGCGTCCGTCCCCGGCCGGAGCGACACGAGGTCCTGGCGCGCCATCTGCGCGATGGTCTGGCTGGCCGCGGAATGCGTCACGCCGACTTCGATGGCGAGATCGCGGATGGGCAGCGGCCCGTGCGTGACGATGGCGCGAACGAACGGCGTGAACCGCGGACGGTAGTCCCCCAGCCCGATGTCTTCGAAGAACGCGGAGACGTCCGCCTCGGTCAATTCGAGGACATGGCGCAACAAGGTGCCCATCCCTCGTTCGCGCGGCGGCCTCCCCACCAGCGGATCATAACGACATAATCTCCGGATGACGCCCGAAGAGCTGCTGACGACCACCCGAACCGTCCGCAAACGACTGGACCTGTCCCGGCCGGTCCCCCTCGAACTGGTGAAACACGCCCTGCAGACCGCGTTGCAGGCGCCGAGCGGATCGAACACCCAGCGCTGGCACTGGCTCGTGATCACCGATCCCGGGCAGCGGGCCGAACTCGGGAAGCTCTATCAGCGGGCGTGCCGCGAGTACCTGGACTCCCCGAACGCGGCCGGGAAACTGTTCGCGGACGACCCCGAACGGTCGAAGGTGCAGAAGCGCGTCGGCTCCAGCGTCGAGTACCTGGCCGACAAGATGGGCGAGGTGCCCGTGCACGTCATCCCGTGCCTGGAGACGAACAGCGCCGAACTGCCCGCCGGCAACCAGGCCCCGCTGTGGGGGAACCTGCTGCCCGCGGTGTGGAGCTACATGCTCGCGGCGCGGGCGGTCACGCTCGGCACGGCGTGGACGACCCTGCACCTCGCGTACGAGAAGGAGGCCGCGGAGATCCTCGGCCTGCCGGAGAACGTGCACCAGGCCGCGCTCATCCCGACGGCGTTCTACACCGGCGACACCTTCAAGCCCGCCGCGCGTCAGCCGCTCGAAGAGGTCATGCGGCTGGATCGCTGGTGAGATAGGACTCCAGCCGGTCCGCCAGTTCCTTCGGGTGGCTCAAGGGCACGGAGTGGGAGCCGTCGATCTCGTCGGGCGCGAACCCGAGCCTGTCCTGGACGACCCGGCGTTGGAAGTCGGGCGTGAAGAAGCGGTCTTCGCGCGCGATGAGGACCTTCGTCGGGACGTCCGGCCACTTTTCCAGCGGCCACGGCTGTCCCCATTCGGCGCTGACCTGGTTCCGGCCGTGCGAGCCCGCGTCCGCGACGATGGCGGCGGGGACGCCGTTGTAGAACTTCTCCTCGTCGCTGAGGTCCTTGGCGTCCTCGAAACCCGTGTTGCCCCACCACTCCCCTGGTGTCTCGCCCGGTTTCGGGATCATCGGGGTCAGCATCACGAGAAGCCGCGCCGAAAGCTTCCCGGCGGCGATCGGCGCGGTGAAGCCGCCGTAGGAATGGCCCAGCACCACCAGGTCTTCACGGTCGCCGACCGCGTTCACGACCGCGTCGACGTGCTCCGGGAAACCCGCCTTCTCGTCCTCGATCGGCAGGTTCACCGCGACGACGTCGTGGCCGCGGCCCGCCAGTTCCGCCTCGAGGAGGTGGAAGTCCCAGGCGCTGCCGCCACCGCCGTGGATCAGTACGAAGGTCGTCATGGGCCCAGCCAACCCGAAGCCGGGCTGATCAGCAACGACCGAGCATGTCGCCCAGCGCGCTCTTCTCCGCGGTGGTGACCGTGAGGCCGTAGTAGTGCTTCACGGTGATCCAGTCGGTGGCGTAGGTGCACCAGAACGAGACGAGCGGCGGCTTCCACTGGTCCGGCGCCTTGTCGCTCTTCTCCTGGTTGACGTTGTCGGTGACGGCGAACAGCTGCGGCCGCGTCAGGTCGTTCGCGAACTGGCGCCGCTTCTCCTCCGTCCACGACTTCGCGCCGCTGACCCAGCTCTGCGCGAGCGGGACCATGTGGTCGATGTCGACGTCGGTCGGCTTGGTCCAGGTCTCGCCGTCGTAGATGCTCGTCCAGCTGCCGGAGGTCGGGGCGCAGTCGGAACCGGCCTTGACGTCCTTGCCGTCGCGTTTGAGCACGAACTCGCGCGTGTTGCAGTTGTTGCCCTGGTTGTCCCAATGCGGGTACTTCTTGCGGTCGTAGCCGTCCATCGAACCGCGCGGCGCGACGGTGAGCTCGTCCAGTTGCTTGCGCGCGTCAGCGGCGCTGGCCGTGTTCGCCGGGGTGGGTTGCAGCGCGTCGCCCTTGCCGCTCACGAACCAGAAGACCGCGAGCACGACGGCGGCGAGGGTGATCAACAGGAGCAGCCGCTGGGCCGTGGTCATCTGGCGGGTACGCGTGGCCACCGCGCGATTCCTCTCGACGGGGGATGGGGAGCGCCAAGTATCGCCGCGACGGATGCGGAAACCGGGTGCGACACGACGATGACACCCGGTAGTTGTTGTCACATCCGGGTCCTGCGCGGCGACTACCCCAGGGACGCTGCCGGAAGGAGCGGGCTTGTGGGCGACGGAAAACGTAAGTGGAACACCCGGGTCGACGACTATCTGAACCGGAAGGCCGCGGAGCGCGGACACGTGATCGCCATGGCACGTATGGGATCCACCGCGTTGGAGCGCGGCGATCTCGACGAGGCCGAGGTGTGGTTCCGGAAGGCCGCCGAGGGCGGGGACAGGGTCGCGATGGGCAACCTGGCACACCTCCTCGCCGAACGCGGCGTACCGGAGAAGGCCGAACGTTGGTACCGCGAAGCCGCGACCGCCGGTGATTCGCATGCCATGTCGCATCTGGGAAATCTCTGCGCGCGGCGGGGTGACGTCGCCGCCGCCGAGGACTGGTGGCGGCGCGCGGCCACCGAGGGCCGGGTCGAGGCGATGGCGGAACTGGCGCGGGCACTGCATCGTCGCGGCGAGCTCGAGGAAACCGAGTACTGGGCGGGCGAGGCTGCCGAGGCCGGCAACGTCGAAGGGATGATCACGCTCGGCGCCGTGCTCTGCGACACCGGCCGGACGGCCGAAGCGGAACCCTGGTGGCGCAAGGCGGGGGAAGAGGCCGACGCTTCCGCGCTGTGCAAGCTCGGCCACCAAGCCCAGCAACGGAACGACCTCGCGCGCGCCGAAAGCTGCTACCACGCGGCCGCGGCCGCCGGCGCCCCCGAAGCCGCCGTCCGGCTGGGCCTGGTGCTGCACCGCCGCGGCGAACTCGATGCCGCCGAACGCTGGTATCTCAAGGCCGCCAAACGGGGCGACGCCGCCGCGATGACGAACCTGGGTGTGCTGGCCAACGACCGGAACGACCCCGGCGAGGCCACCGCCTGGTACCGGAAGGCCGCGGAACTCGGCAGCGTCCCCGCGTACACCAACCTCGGCAGGCTGGCCGCCGACCACGGGAATTTCCAAGAGGCCGAGCACTGGTTCCGCGCGGCCGCCGACACCGGCGACCAGGCCGGGCTACGGGATCTGGAGGAGCTGTACCGCAACCGGCAGCGGTTCTAGGCGCGCCAGTTCCGCATCGCCGCGAACCCCTCGCGCAGCCGCTGGAGTTTGCGGCTGCGGTACGGGTCCTCGCCGTCGTCGAGCCGCCACCGCTCCTCGACGCCGGCCCGGAACACCGCGAGCCCCTCGAACCCGAGGCCCGCGGTGAAGTCCGCGATGTTCACGTCGACGCGGCCCGACCCGTCGAGATCCAGCCGTAGCAACCACTCCGCGAGTTCCTTGGGCTCCGGCGGTGAATCGGCGCAGGCCTCCGCGTACAACGCGAGCGCGCCCGCCACCTCGGAGCCGAGCGCGCCGAAGGAGTCCTCGACGAAGTCCAGCGCCTCCACCACCAACTCGATGACGCGGCACAACAGCGGCCCGTCCATGAGTTCCCTGGCGGTGGCGAGCACCTCGCGCACCTTCTCGGTGTACGCGACCGTGCCCTGGAAACCGACGAAACCGCGCAACCGCAACGTTCCCTCGACATGCCGCCGCAACGCCTCGAGGTCCTCGCGGCCCGCCTTGAGCGAAAGTTTCCGGAACAGGGCCGGGTCCTCGTTCGCGTGCCCGACGAGCAACTCGACCAGCTCGGCGTGGGCGAGGGTTTCGACGTACCCGCGGATGTCGGCCGCGCCGCCGTCCGCCACCCCCTCCAGGACCAGCAACCCGACGGCCACGCAGTGCTTGCAGAAGAAGCCGTCCGCCGCGTGCGGGCAGGAGCACTCGCCGACCAGCTCGCCGTCGACGTTGCGCAACCGGACCGTGTACCGGTCGGTGCCGCTGACCACCGCCGCGACCCCGCCCGCGACGTCGTCCAGCGTCTCGACCGACTCCAGGTACTTGGCCCCGCGCGCGAAGGAGACGTCACCGGCCTGCCTGCGGAGCTCGTCTTCGCTGAACCACGTCACCGGCCTATTCTGCGCCTTGGCCCGGCGGCCCGAGGAACAACCCGCCGCTCGCGTCGAGGACCTGCCCCGTCACCCACCGGGCGTCGTCGGAGGCGAGGAAGGCGACGACGTCCGCTATGTCCTCCGCGGTGCCGAGCCTCCGGTGCGCCGTGAGGGTTTTGATGGCGGCCTCGAGCTCCGGGGTGAAGATCTCGCCGTTGTCCGCGGTCCTGGTGGCGCCCGGCGCCACGACGTTGACCGTGATTCCGCGCGGTCCGAGCTGATGGGCGAGGGTGCGGCTCATCGTCTCGAGCGCGCCCTTCGTCATCGCGAAGGAGGTCTGCGCCGGGTTGGCCATCCTGGTCGCGACCGACGAGACGTTGATGATGCGGCCGCCGTCGTTCAGCGGTGCTCGCTGGATGAGGAAGTACGGCGCCTTCACGTTCACCGCCATCAGGCGATCGAAGCTCTCGGGTGTGTCCGTCTCGATCGGCCCTGCCGGCTGGGCGGCCGCGTTATTGACCAGGATGTCCAGGCTGTCGATGCCTTCGAGGGCTTTGTCGACACCTTCCATGGTCGACAAGTCGGCCTGCTCACTGTCTTGCCGCAGGACGGTTACGCCGTCCTGCTCGAGCCTCCGCGCGATCGCCGCCCCGATCCCCCGCGACGCCCCCGTCACCAATGCCGTCTTCATGCGCACCCCAGATGTTAGTGACTAACACTTTTGGTAGTGTCTACCACGTGAGCCTTCGAGACCGCCAGCGCGCCGAAACCCGGCTTCTTGTGCAGACGCACGCCATCCGCCTCTTCACCGAGGTCGGCTACGACGCGACCACCGTCGCCGACGTCGCCGCGGCTGCCGGCGTCTCGGCGATGACGGTCTACCGGCACTTCCCGACGAAGGAGGACCTGGTCCTCTACGACGAATACGACCCCGTGACCGCTTCTGCCGTTCTTGGGCAGCCTCCTGGCCCCTTGCCCCTGCGGATCGGGCGCGCGCTGGAGACGACCGCCACCCTGGGGTCTTCGCAGGAGAAGGCGTTCCTGCTGGCGCGGCTGCGGCTGATGATCTCGGTTCCGGCGCTGCGGGCGCGGCATCTGGACAGCCAGTACGCGACTGCTGATGCGATCGTGGCCGCTCTCGGTGGTTCTTCGCCTGAGGAGGAGTTCCGGGCGCGGGCCACGGCAATGGCGTGCCTTGGGGCGGCGCATGTGGCGCTTGTGCGGTGGGCGGAGACGGACGGGGAGGCGGATCTGGCGGGGTTGATCCGGGAGGCGCTGACCAGCGTCTTTGGCGACTAGCCTGGTGCGACCCACAGCTTGACCTCGACATCACCACCACGCCCACCCGCAGTCCGCGATCGACGAGTTGCCAGACTGGCAAGAGTGAAGCGACTCACGACATCCCCCGAGACGAGCACTCGGATGAGCAAGCAGAGGTCGCGCAACACGCAGATCGAAGTCGAGCTTCGTCGCGCCCTGCACGCGGCCGGTTTGCGATTCCGTATCCACCGACGCCCGCTCAAGGGAGTGCGGCGCGAAGCGGACATCGTATTCGGCCCCACTCGGGTCGCGGTCTTCGTCGACGGATGTTTCTGGCATGGCTGCCCCGAACACGCGACATGGCCCAAAACCAATGCCGACTTCTGGCGAACCAAGATCGAGACGAACCGCAGGCGCGACCTCGACACGGACCGGAAGTTCGCCGAAGCCGGATGGCTGGTTGTCCGCATCTGGGAACACGAGACGGTGACCGCCGCAGCAACCAAGATCGGCGAGACGGTCCGAAAACGTCGCCTGGCACCCTTCCTGAACAGCCGAAATAGCTAACGTCAAGCCATATTTGACACTCTCGCAATTGTCAAATACAGTTGTCACCCTCAAGTGTTACGGATCAACGTCGAGGGGTGGCGGCAGGGATGTCCTCCGAAGAAGTCGAGAAGTTCGGCACGTGGCTGGCCCGCCAACTTCGACGCACGGGAGTGACCCAGGCAGATTTCGCGGCACGGCTGGACGTCACACGGGCCGCCGTATCGGCATGGGTCAACCACCGTGCCGAACCCCGCGAGGAAATGAAGCGCAAGATCGCCACCCAGCTCGGCACGGACCCGTCCGCGCTGTTCAACCTGTCGGCCGACGTGGCGGTCGAACTACCACGTGGTTGGCAACACCGCCCCGGCCACAACGACGGCGGACGTGAGTACGGAAACGCCGCGGCTTTCGCCTTCGACGCCGATCTCGCCGGACTCGCACGCGAAGCAACGCAGAACTCCCTTGACGAACGCTATGACGACAATGAACCAGTCCGTGTGCATTTCACCCTTCACGAACTCACCGGCGAGCATCTGGATGCCTTTCAGCAAGCCATCCAGTGGAATTCGCTCCAGGCGCACTTCACCGAAGCGGCCAAGGCCGACCAAAAGGTTTCGCGGAGCCTGCGAGTCTCCCTGTCCAACTTGGCTGAGACCAGATCGCTGGTCCTCCTTCGGGTCGACGATTACAACGCGTCCGGCCTCACCGGCTCCGAATACGACGACGGGCGATATGCCGCAGTCGTCCGTCGTCAGCTCGACAGCCACAAGCACACCGGCGGGCAGGCAGGCGGCTCGTACGGGCTGGGCAAAGCCACGCTATGGGCAGCGAGCCGATTCGGCATGGTGTTCATGAACAGCACGTTGTCGCGACCGTGGGAGGGACGTACCGAACGACGAGTCGTCGGCCGTCTCGACCTGCCATGGCGCGAGGTGGAAGGACGCCCCTATGCGGGCCCAGCCTGGTTCGGGGAGCCCGAGACCGAAACACGGTACGCCGGCGTCTCTCGCTCCTGGTGGGCCGACGAGCGGACTCTCGCCGACCTGCACCTTACTCGCGCCAGCTCTGAACCGGGGACTTCCTTCCTCGTCGTCGGCGCGCACGACGCATCGGGGTTCGCCGAGACGCTGGAAGAGATGCGCAACAAACTCGTCCGCTCCCTTGAGGACAATTTCTGGGCGGCAATGGTGGGCGGTCGTACCGCGGGCCCTCTGCTTGAAGCCCAAGTGACGACACTGCGTAACGGCCATGTGGACAAGCCGGATCACCGCGTCGACCCACGCCAACGCCATCCTGCTCTCACTCGCGCATTGAAGTCCTATCTGGACGAGGAGACAGTTTCAGAACTGACCACTTCGGATCAGGTGGTCAAGGCCGAAGTCCCCCTGACCGTTCCCCCGCTGAAGGGCAAGGGTTTCAGGGGAAAGGGGATCACTCACGACGCGGTCTTGCTGCTCACCCACACCGACGAAGAAGACGAGCCTCTCAACCACGTGGTCCTGATGCGGGGCAATCGAATGACGATCACGGACCACAGGCCACGTGAACTGCCGTTGGGAGCATCGCCGTTCCGTGCCGTGTTGCTCGCGGGCGCTGCCACCCGCGGAAAAGGCGAAGACATACAGCTCGCCGAGGAGTTCCTCCGCGCGTCCGAACCACCCGAGCACAACAAGTGGGACCGCACCGAAGAACTCACTTCGCTGTACGAACGCGGCGCGCAAACCCGGCTCCGGGAGTTCCGCACAGGCATCGACGAGACAGTCCGGCGCCTGGTCGGACGCCGCGAGTCCAACACCGACGAGGGGCCGTCGTCGCTGCTCGAACTCTTGCAACTGGACGGTTCGGGGTCTCCCGGCAATCGTCGCGCGCCGGGCACAGCCGCGATCGACAAGGCCGAAGCACGGGTCGACAGCACCGGTGCCTGGAACGTTCGAGTGACGCTCAAGCTCCCTGATGCCCAGGACGTGTGGCAGCTCGCCCCGGTCGCCAAGTTCGCCGTGCGTTCCGGCGGCCGTCCGAGCGTCGAGTGGATGTCCCTGAGTCCGGTCGACAGTTGCCGGATCGAGGATGGCCATGTCCTGGTCGAACCTGGCGTGCGAGCAGCCACCTTCGAAGGCGTCACCGACCCCGCCACTCATCCCGTGAAGGGCAATCTGGCCCGTCTCGTCGTCGATCTCCAGAAGCCGCGCGGAGGTGTCGCGTGAAGCAGGTATTTCCCTACAAGACACTGTTCGGCGATGTCGAACTCGAAGTAACATCTGTCGCCGTCGACGGCGACGAGCTGCCTTATACAAGGATCTCGACAACCGATCGGGTCGTGGCCCTGCACAGCATCGGCCGCGACCGCTGGGAAATTGCGACGCTCGGCCTGCGTGCGACGACACCGCAGGAGCAAGGGCCGTGGGAAGACGTCCGCTGCGTGGCCGTCCTCACCGAGTCCGCAACGAACGCACGCCGGGCAGTACCCCTGACCAAGATAGGCGAGGGTTCCTGGACCGGATCTATCGACTTCGTGCGGAGCAAGCATGTTCATCGCGCGACGCTGTCCCTCGCCATCGTCGCCACGGTCGACGGGGTACCTGGCCGGATCATCGGGTCGACGGAGAAAAATTGGTACGCAGACCTGCATGCCGCCACGCCCCGACGTCGGCAGCAGGTCGAAATCGAGAAGATCGACTTCCAGAATGGTCCGCAGGAGTGGCTTCGCCAGTACCAAGATGCACCGTGGATCATCGACACGACCGGTACGACACCGAAGGTCTACCTCAACACCTCCGCAATTCCCGAGCTGATCGAAGTTCTCTATGCGAAGGGCGCCACGCCAGAAGAGCGGGCCCTCCGCGACACGACGTCCGCCCACATCGCCCACGATGCCTGGGTGGCTATGTTCGAGAGCGCGATCAGCAGCCTCGAAGTGGACGAGGGGACGCCGTTGTTGCCCGACGACTGGCGCAAGAATGTCATCCAGTCGATGCTGCCGAACGTCCTCCCCGGCAGGACGTTCTCGGACGCGCTCTACGAAGTCCACAAACGACAGCAAGACGGCTACGGCTGGTCCGAACTTCAGACCGGGATCCATTACGCGGCCGCGAAACGCAGCCGAGTCACCCGACGCCTGACCGATGCGGTCCGCACCGTCAAGGCTGAAAGGGGTACCCGATGAAGACCTCCGAAGTAGGTGTCGAAATCCCGGAGGTTCTGGGATCTCTTCCGAACGCCGTCGTGGCCAGGCACCTCACCATCGGTATCCTGTCCGGTCACGAGACACCGCCGCGACTGGCACTGCGGAAGGCAGCAAGCCCGATGCCCGAGGGCGAAATGCGATGGCGGACGGCGCCGATCCGGGCGCTGGTCGAAGAAGCGATGCGTCGTTTCCAGGACCTCCGCACCCCGAAGGCCAGAGCAGTGGCCGACGCATGGCTGGCTCCTCGGCTGCACGCGAGTATGCGGATGACTCGCGCGGAGGCAGCCGATAGCGGATTGTGGAACTTCCTCGCCCTGGTCGTGGCACCGGACTACGTCATCTGGCGCCACTTGGGCAAAAAGGGTACCAATGCAGTTCGGTTCAGCGGTCGTCACGACCTCCAGGCCTTCTCGCGCTTGTGGTGGGCCGCTGAGCTCTTTCGCAACGGGAGTGACTACAGGACAGTCGAGCTGGCATGTCGTTCCCAAGACGTACTGGGATCCCCCATGCGGCTCGATGTGATCGACCACCGTCCGACGGCGTTAGCGTTTCTTCGTGTCCTGCAGGATCCGCTGACCGAACGCCGTCCTCGGCACGGTGACCTCGTGAATTCCTTGTCATCCGCGGTGAATACCGCCGGAAGCACGTTGTTCTATGACGTACTCGCGCCGGAGGAGCCCACCGACGACGACGCTCTCCGCCTTTGGATCGAGGATGCAGCCGAGATGCCGGCAGTCCCGTGGGACCGGCTCCCTGTCGGCCCCGATGACGGGGCGGTCAGCGACGCTACGATCGCGCGCTTGACCCCCCTTTTCGAACGCCTGCTCAAAGAAGCTCCGGCCAGGGATCGAAGCAAGAAATCCAAGCCTATAGACGAGTGATGTCGAGTTGCTCGGCTTCGGCTGTCAGCGGGACGGTCTTGACCGGACATGAGTCCTTCGTGGCCGTCCAGCTGCCCTTGACGGCCGAGTCGAGGCTTTCCTCCACCGGCTTTCGTCCGAGCGCCGCAGCCAAGACGTGAACGGCAAGACGCGGTGGGATGGCGTTGCCGATCTGCTGACCTACCGCCTTGCCGGACCACGGGTAGTCCTTGGGAAAGGTTTGCAGACGACCTGCCAGAGGGGGAGTGAATCGATCTTCGGTCCCGTCTGACATGACCACTCGGTTTCTCGTCACTTTCCCGGTCACGGTCGCGGCCGGTTCGACAGACTTTCGCTCACCGCGAGCCTTGGGATCCCCTCCGGTGCCATAGTTCGAGACGACCTTGAACGATCGCGGGATTTCCGTGGCCTCGGCCATGGTCACCCATTCCCGCAGCTCGGGATCACCTTCTGCTCTCTTCACACCCTTGCGATACCGGCGATGCGTCGGCTCAGGAAGCCTGGGAACCTCTTCATTCGTCAGCCGCGCAATCAGAATCGCACGCTTCCGAGTCTGCGGTACCCCGAATTCCTCGGTATGCAGGATCCCGCACACCACTCGGTACTTCGAATCCTTCCGGGCAGTCGCCGTTTTTCCCGACTCTCCGGATCGCACCGATTCTTTGAGCGATTCTTCACCCAAGCCTTCGAGAGCATCTTTATAAGCGAGCCAGACAGGGAGCACAGCGGGTACCTGCTCCAGCACGATGGCTTCGTACGGGCGACCGGCCTGCCACGCCTCGATCGCCCAGCGGAGGGGTTCCAACACCAACCCGGTGCGCTCGTCGTCCAGCGTTTTCAGCTCAGGTCGGACGTCGTGGCCCGCGCCCATGCGTTTGACGTAACCGAGGACCGTCTCCAGGGCTCGCCGACCTTCGCCTCGCCCGGCGACCGTATAGGTCTGGCAAGGCGGGCCGCCGGCGAGCACGGTGGCTTCCGGGAAGTCTCGAGGACCAAAGTCTCTGACGTCGGCATGGAGCGTACGAAGACCCGCCGCCTCGCGGGTCGCACACGCGTCGTCATCCCATTCGACGCCGTCCACCGTCACGCCGAGCCAGTGTGCAGCTACGTCGAGTCCGCCTGGTCCGGCGAACAGGTCGACCATGTGGACCTGTTCGACTGTGTTGGGTGGTTCCGCGGTCATGGTCCCGGATCCTATCCGGGACCATGCGAACGCAGGAATCAACACACGGCGAGCGCTTCTCTCACCGCTTCGCCCAACGCCCGTCCGACCGGAGGCGGGCACGCCTGCCCGACCTGGCGGTACGACGAGGTCTTGCGTCCGACGAACTGCCAGCCGTGAGGGAACCCTTGAAGGAGGGCCGTCTGCGCGACCGTCAGGCGAACCATACCTCGTGGGCCGACCGCCGGATCCCATTGGAAGTCCGGGCCCGGCAGCTCATCGGCCAGCGAGCCACCGTTGACCCCCATCCTCTCCCACGCCCGTTTCGACCCGCGAGGGCCGAGATCGGCACCACCGCGTTTTTCCGAACCGCCCACCAGCGTCGGCGCGACGTGAGAGGCCATCGCCGCCCACTCTTCGGCCTGCGGCCAGCCTTGAGAGGCCATCGACTCGAACAACGCGCCACCAACGGTGCCTGCGGGTTCACCACTCACGACCGGCGGCTTGAACGCGTCGATTCCGTCACCTTTGAGCGCCACCAGGACACCCTGCTTCCGGTCCTGAGGCACACCGAACTCGTTCGCGTTGACCACGAACCACTCACACCGATAGTCCAGGTCACGAAGCCACTCCTCCACATAGTCCCGGATCCCTTGGTACTTCTCCTTCGTCACCAGATCCGGCACATTCTCGATGACAAACGCCTTCGGCTGGACACTGGTGACGAGCAAGGCGGCCGCCTTCACGAGCGCGAGTTCGGGTTCCCCTCCGTCGGGACGCGCGACAGCCGCCGTGGCCTTGACTCGCGGCAATCCCGCGACCAGCAAGTCCACGTCGTACACCTGGTCGTGCTCCGCCGGATCGAGATCGGTGAAGTCGGCGCGCAGGACCGGCCAATCAGGCATATTCGCGGAAAGAGTTCCACATGCGTCGGGGTTGTCGTCCACCAGCAGCACCGGATCGAAGCCTGCTTGGTGCATTCCGAGAGTAAGTCCACCCCCACCAGCGCACACTTCGAATGATGTGAGCCGCTTACCTGATTCTGTATACACCGTAGAACTTTCCGTCATCTTTGCCATTCCCTCGGTCCCTCCATCGCCTCACCTCAGGAGAACCGAGTGTACTCTTCATCGCGCCGGCAACAGCTCATTAATCGACGACGATCGGGTGCGCCCCGCGATCTGTCCCGGCAGGAAGCCTTCCGAAATAGGATTGCCGTCCTGCTACCTATAGGTCATGATGAGTGAACTCAACAGCCGAGGAGCAGCCATGACGAACATGCACGAGCGAAAGACGCAGGGCAGGCATTCGACTGTCGCGTCCATAGCCGTACGTCCGTCGCGTCGCTTCTGGCGACCTTCATGCAAGCCTGGCCAGAGGATTCTGGCCTGCGAGGGCTCCCCATCATAACGCCGTAGCGCACATGGTGCCAGGGAGCCGCCTATCGGGAAACCGATTCGGGCGGCTTCTCTTTTTGGTATGCCCAAGCAATTCTTTATCGCCGAGCTTGGGAAGCGGAACGGCCTCCCAACCGTGTCCAGGGGGTTCGATTCCTCCCGCCGGTGCTCGACGCTGCCCATTTCAGCGCAAAACTTGGTAATTGAAGACTTTTCCCAAAAGCTCGTCCCCGTCGCCGATCGAGGCGGCCAGGTCGAGCGCCGGTGGAGGCGTGCACTCGTCTCCACCTCACCCCTGTAGCTCAGGTGGACAGAGCGCCGCACTACGAATGCGGAGGTCCCAGGTTCGAGTCCTGGCAGGGGTACTGGTCGGCGTATCGGAGGGAGATACGCCGGTCGACGGATGCGAGGGGCACTGGCGACCCGCCTGATTTGGGATCAGGAGTCACCGCGTTCGACTCGCGGGCGTCCGACCAGGCAGCACAGCAAGGAGGATTGGCCGAGTCGGGTAAGGCAACCGTCCCGAAAACGGTGGTCGGCGCGCGAGCGCCGCGCAGGTTCGAATCCTGCATCCTCCGCAAGCCCTCGTGGTCCAACGGATACGACGCCGGCGTCCGAAGCCGGGAACGCAGGTTCGACTCCTGCCGAGGGCACGATGACCTGAACCTGCCCACTTTCACGACGGTCGTGCGGCGGCCTGCAAAGCCGTTGGACTCCGGGTTCGACTCCCGGGTGGGTCTCAATCGTCCACACAGGACAGACAAAAAGGCCCTCCCGCGAACGGGAGGGCCTTAGTGCTGTCTCAACCAGACGTGCGCCCGAAGGGATTCGAACCCCTGACCTTCTGATCCGTAGTCAGATGCTCTATCCAGCTGAGCTACGGGCGCTTGTTCAGTTATCAATCTAGCACCTGCCGGAACAGGCACCAGCGGAGGCTCCGGGATTTGAACCCGGGAGGGGGGGTTACCCCCAACCGCATTAGCAGTGCGGCGCCATAGACCAGACTAGGCGAAGCCTCCCAGGCCCAACGACCACTGCTCAAATAGGTTACACACCCCGTGGACCCCCTTGGAAGGGGGCCCCCTTAGACGCGTTGCAGGGCCCTGAGCAGGCCGGATGGGCGGCCTCCGAGGCCTTCGGCTTCGAAGACGGCGACGCCGACTCGGGGTAGGTCGCGGGCCGCGGGGTAGGCCAGGTAGCGCGGGACCCAGCGGGGCTGGAACTTCGCGTTGAAGCGGTAGAGGGTCTCGATCTGGATCCAGCGTGAGAAGAATCGCAATGTCCGGGCGGACAGGCGGGCGACGGGGCCGGCGCCGATGCGTTGGCCTTGCTCCAACACCGCGCGGAAGGCGGCGAAGTTCAGGGAGACGTGCTGTGCGGGGGTCGTGAGGAGGAGTTCGGAGATCATCAGTTCGTTGACGCCGTTGTCGGCGGTCCGGTCGCGGCGCATGACGTCCAGCGAGAGGCCCTTCTCGCCCCACGGAACGAACTGGAGGAGGCCGCGCACCCGGCCGTCGTGCTCGGCGGTCACCAGGACCGAGCCCGGGTCGCCCATGCGGCCGAGCGCCATCGAGAAGCCGCGTTCCGTGTCCGTGCCGCGCCAGGTGGCGGCGAGGGTGCGGAGTTCGTTCAATTCGGCGAGAGACAGGTCTTCGGCCTTGCGGACGCGGACGGTGTAGCCGGCGCGCTTCGTGCGTGAGACGGCTTGGCGGACTCCGCGCATGACGCGGCCTTCGAGGGTGAAGGTCTCCGTATCCACGACGGCCTCGTCGCCGATCTCCAGCACCTCCAGCCCGAAGCGGACCCAGACGGTCGCGCCCAGTTCCGAGCAGCCCATGGCCGCCGGGGTCCAGGCGTATCGGCGGCAGACGTCCAGGTACTCCTCGATCGCGCCGGGCCACGCTTCCGGGTCGCCGAGGGGGTCCGCCGAGCACAGCGCGACACCGGCGATCACGCGATAGGTCACCGCGGCCTTCCCCGACTTCGAGAAGACCACGAACTTGTCCCGGCGCAGCGCGAAGTAGCCCAGCGAGTCCCGCTCACCCAGCAGCGCCCTGAGCCGCTCGACCTCGTCGTCGGTCAGCTCCGGCGCGGGTTCGGCCGAGCGGAGCAGGAAGTACGCCGCCAGCAGGACCGCGCCGATGCCGAACAGGAGGCCGACGGCGGCCGACAGGTCCTCCAGCCACAGCGCGGGAAACACCACCGGACCGCTCACGCCGATCAGGGCCAGCATCGACTGCGCCAGGCGGTCGACGGCACTCGCGGCGACGGGCGCGGCCGAAAGCAGCACGAAGTTGATCGCGACACCGGCCGCCGTCAGCTGTAGGAAGACCCGGATCGCGCGCCATCGGCCGGTCACCGGATCGGGGAGCGCGATGAAATACCTGCGCGTCGCGATCAGGGCGAAAAGCAGCGCGAGCGACACGAGCCCGGCGCCGAGGGCGTGCCGCAGCCCGAGGTGCGACACGGTCAACAACGCGGCGGTGGCGACCGCCAGCTGCCAGGCCCGGCGCTTGCGCCGCTTGAGACCGGTGGCGAGCAGCATCAGCAGCACCCCGGTCACCAGCGCGACCGTCGCCGCGCCGACCGTGGCCTCGTGCGGCAGTTCCAGCCATTCGGCGACGCGTCCGCGCAGGGTGCGCCGCCCGGCCGGGACCAGCACCGAGACCAGGGCCAGCAGTCCGGCCAGCCGCGTCACCCAGGTGATCACCGCCACCGAGGTGGCACCCGCCACCCGCCAAGCGCCCGCCAAATCCCGCTCCCGTTAACTCCTTGCCAGCTCCACGAACGGTACAAGGGCGTCGGGGTTCAGCAGGGCATCCCGGCTGACGGCGCGGTCAGGCGAAACCCCCGAAAGGATCTTCTTGACCGGAACCTCGCATTTCTTGCCGTTGAGCGTCCGGGGCACTTCGCTCACCTGGACGAACCGGTCGGGTACGTGCCGCGGCGACAGAGCCCCGCGCAGTTCCTTGCGCAGGGCGGGCTCGACCTCGTCGAGTGACGCGCCCTCGGCCAGCACGAGGAAGCACAGCAGCTGCCCGTCCTCGTTTCCCGCCGCCGACGTGTCGATCACCAGCGAATCCGCGACCTGGTCGAACGACTCGACGACGCGGTAGAACTCGGCCGTGCCCATCCGGACGCCGCCGCGGTTGAGCGTCGAATCGCTGCGCCCGTAGATGACCGCGGAGCCGCGGCCGGTGATCCGGATCCAGTCGCCGTGCCGCCAGATCCCGGGGTACATCTCGAAGTACGCCTCGCGCAGCTTTGAGCCGTCCGGGTCGTTCCAGAAGAACACCGGCATCGACGGCATCGGCTCGGTGATCACCAGTTCGCCGACCGTCTCCACGGCGGGCTTCCCGTTCTCGTCGAACGCGGCGACGGCGGCGCCGAGCGCGCGGACGGAAAGCTCGCCGAGCCAGACCGGGACGTCCGGGGCGGCGGCGACGAACGCCGCGCACAGGTCCGTGCCGCCGGAGACCGAGCAGATCTGGACGCGTTTGCCGACCTCGTCGACGATCCACCGGAAGCCCTCGACGCTCAGCGGCGCGCCGGTGGATCCCAAGGCGCGCAACGCGGTGAGGTCGTACCGTTCGGCCGGTTTGATGCCGGCCTTCAGGCAGCTCTGGATGTACGGCGCCGACGTGCCGAAGTACGTGACGCGGTGCTGTTCGGCCAAGTGCCACAACACGTTCAGGTCCGGATGTCCCGGGCTGCCGTCGAAGAGCACGATCGTGGTCCCGGTCAGCAGGCCGGAGATGAGGAAGTTCCACATCATCCAGCCGGTGGTGGTGAACCAGAAGAACCGATCACCCGGACCGAGATCGCTTTGCAGGGCAAGGGCTTTGAGGTGTTCGAGGGTGATGCCGCCGTGGCCGTGGACGATGCCCTTCGGCAGGCCGGTGGTGCCCGAGGAGTACAGGACCCACAGCGGGTGACCGAATTCGACGGGCTCGAAGGCCAGCTCCGCGCCGGCGTTGTCGGCGAGCAGCGTGTCCCAGTCGAGCGTGCCGTCGAGGCGGCCGCCCGCGTAGTCGATGAGCACCGTGGCTTCGAGCGTGGAGATCTCGTCGCGCAGGGAGTTCACCGTCGACCGGCTGTCGAACCACCGTCCATTGTAGACGTAACCGTTGACGGCGATCAGCACCTTCGGCTCGATCTGCGCGAACCGGTCGGTGATGGCGCGGACGCCGAAGTCCGGCGAGCACGACGACCAGATCGCGCCGAGGCTCGCGGTGGCGAGGAAGGCGATCAGCGTCTGCGGGCAGTTCGGCGCCAGCGCGACGACCCTGTCCCCTTTGGACACTCCCAGCTTCCGCAGCCCTTCCCGCGCGGAGGCGACGGCGGATCGGAGGGCGCCGAAGGTCAGTTGCGACGAGAGGCCGTCTTCGCGATGGAAGATCACGGCGACCTCGTCGTCGGCCTTCGCGGCACCCGCGACACCGGACATGAGCGAGTGCTCGGCGTAGTTCAGCGTGCCGCCTTCGAACCATCGCGCGTTCGGCATCTCGCCGGTGAGCACCGCACCGGGCTCGTTGTGCCAGCGCAGGCCGAGGAAGTCGGCGACGGCGGACCAGAACTCCGGTCCGCGCTGGACGGAGAACTCCCACAGCGCGTTGTAGTCGTCGACTTCCACGCCGCGTTCGGTGCGCAGCCACTGGCGGAACGCGTCGATCTTGGTGTCGGACAGGCGGCTCGGCTCAGGGCGCCAGAGCACTTCTGGGGCGTCGGCGGTGTGCGTCACCCCGCGATGTTAACCCTCGTTAACCGAACTGGCGAGCCCCCGTGAACAGCTCGTACGCCATCGTCTTGAGCCGAGCCGCGTCGAGCGGGGTGATGGTCAGCCAGCCCCGGTCGCGACGAAGCCCGTAGCGGCCGTCGGGGGTGTCCACCCAGGTCAGCGTGCCCTCGCCGCGCACCCAGCGGCCCTCCCACGACTTCCTGGTCGCGCCGAGCCGCCCGCTGCCGATCCGCTGTGTCGCGATCCGCACCATCACGATGACCTCGGGTTCACGCAATCCGGCGTCACGAAGAACGTCGGAGAACGCCGGCTGCCCGCCGCGCTCCCCCGCCTCGCACGCGGCCGTGTAGTCGTCGACGCGCAGGTTGACCGAGAGGCCCCGCCCCTGCTCGCACGGCGGCAACGCCTGCAGCAAGGTCGCGGCGACGAGTGGTTCCCGCAGAGCCGACAGCTCGACGTCGGTGCCCGAGACGCCGATCGCGACCGCGCCGCGATCGGACACGCAGCCGACGGCCCGGTACGCCGGATCGCCGTCGAGCCGCAGGTCGAGTGTCAGTTCGCTGTTCGCGACGGTGTGCAGCAGCCGGACCAGCTCGGGCGAGGGCGCCTCCACCGTGCCGAGGCCGCGGTCCGAGAGCGTCCCGTTCGCCGTGGCCACCAGTTCCGCGCGGAACTCCGGGGTCCGCCCGACGTGCGGAATCTCCAGTACCGCGGGCAGTTCGTCGCGTCCGTGCGCCGACCAGAGCAGGAACAGTTCGCCGATGTGCAACCGGATCCAGTCCATCAGCGACCGCTCCTCGGGTCTTCGCCGATGACCGGCGGGGTCACGTGCCCGCTGAGGCCCCAGATGTCGGAATCCTCGACGAGGTAGTCCGGCGCCTTGTGGTCCTCTTCGCCCTGCCGTCCTTGCGAGGGCGCCATCCCCATCGGCATCCCGCCGAAGCCGCCCATGCCCGCGGCCGCGGCGCGTGTCCCGGCGGGTTGACCGGGCTGCTGTCCCGACGGCCCGAAGCCGCCGGCACCGGATCGGCCGCCCTGTCCTAGCTGTTCGTGGGTTCCCCCGGAGGACCCGGGCGACGGCGGCGGCACGTAGGCCCCGCTGCTCGCGCCGGGTGCGCGCGGCGTCTCGACCGGCTCCCGGACCTGGATCGGGGCGGCGTCGTCGGCGCCGCTGCTGCGCGTGGAGTCGTCCGGCGGCGGCACCGGTTCCGGCGTCGGTTCGGGTTTCGGTTTCGGCTCCGGCTCTTCGGGCGTCTTGAGGAGGTTCGGCTGTTTGCCGTACGAGGTGAAGGTCGGAACGTTCTCGTAGACCTCGCCGGAGCTCCGCTGCATCCGCGTCATCACGTCGGCCGCCTGCCGGTGCAGATCCTGCGAACTCTCGTCGGTGGGTTCGGCGATGATGCGCCCCGCCTCGGCGAAGCCGGATCCGGACGGCGCCGACGGTGTCGAGGCTGACATCGCCTGCGTCGCATCATCGGAGACCGGGATCGGGCGGCGTCTCGGCGGCTCCGGCATCTTGGGCCGCGGCGCGTGACCCGGCGGCTCGGGCATCGTGCGCCGCGCGGTGTCGGCGATGTCCGCCTGGCGGCGCACGCAGTTCGCGACGTTCTCCGCGCGCCAGCCCGTGTCGCCCGCCCAGTCGACGAGCTTGATCGCGGCGTCACGGGCCCTGTCCGCGCCCTCACCCGTCCAGCCGTCGGCGGTGGCGACGAGCGCCGCCCTGAGTTCGGAACCGACCCTGTCGAGGAACGCGCTGATCTTCGTCCACTGCGCGGCGACGGCTTCCGCGCTCGCGAGGTCCAGCTCGTTGTGGACCATCTCGTAGAGCTCTCGATGCGAGTAGCTCATCCAGTCGATGTCGGCGTTGAGGTGCTCGGGGCCGGGCCGCGGTTCGGGCTCCCGCGGCGGCCACGGCATGGGAAGGATGCGCATCAGTGCTCGTCCTTCCGCTCCTGCTCGACGATGTCCTCCATGTCGAACCGGCGGGCGACCCGTTCGAGCTGCTCCTGGCCTTCTTCGTCCGCGGCGACGTACATCTTCCGCGCCGCCATCACGGTGAGCTGGAAGTCCTTGAGCACCACGGCGAAGTCCTTGAGAACGGGCACGGCCGCTTCGGTCCCCTTGTTCGCGGCGCCCTGGAAGCGTTCGCTCATGGTGTGACCGACGAAGTTGTCGCCGAGCTTCAACGGCGCGTTGAACTCCGTCGAGTCCTTGATCAGCGCGTTGAGCTCATGGCGTGCTTTAAGCAGCGCGTCGACGAGCTTCTTGGCGGCGTCCTCGGAGACCTTGACGGTCCCCTTCTTGGCATCGGTCTTGGCATCCCGGATCTGACCCGCCACCGGAGCCAGCGCCGGAGCCGAAGCTCCGAAAGCGGCTTGTGGCGTCGCAGGTACCTTGGGTGACTGTGCCATTCGACCCTCCCCTGTCACATCTCAGGGGAATGCTAGCGCGAATGGCGTCAGCGCAGGTGGGCGTCGAACCAATTCAACGTGCGCTGCCAGGCCTCCGCGGCCGCGTCCGGGTCGGCGTCGAAGCGATGGTTGGCGCCCGGGTAGTGGACGACGTTCGTCGCGACGTCCGCCGTCGCCGCCGCGTCACGCAGCTGTTCGACCTCGGCGCCTCCGGCCTCGTCACCGGCGTCGCCGTACATGCCGAGCCACGGGCTGGTGAGCCGTCCGGCGATCTCGACGAGCACCGGCAGCCCGGTGACGCCCTGCCCGCCGACGCTCACCGCCGCGCCCAGCCTGCGGTTCGACGCCACGACCAGCGCGGCGGTCCCGCCGAGGTCGAAACCGACGACACCGACGAGATCCGCCTGGATCCCGCGCTCGCCGAGCCACGAAAGCGTCGCGTCGGTGGCTTCGAGCAGATCCTGCTGCGTGAGGTCGTCCCGGTCGAGATGCGGGGTGACGGTGAGCCAGCCTTCGCCGGCGAGCCCGGCCAGCAGCAGGTCCAGACCCTCTTCGACCTCCCCATGCAGCACTACGAGCCCGCCGCGGACGACACCGTCCGGTTCGGCGAAGGTCAGGCGCAGCGTGTGGCCGTCGGCGTGCTGGTGTTCCACGGTGGTCGTGAGGGTCATTCCTCCATCAGACCACTCTTAGGTAAATATTCGGAGCTTGCCTTCGCGCGGGAGGATACGGTGTCGGAGCCGTCCCCCAGACGTAGGAGCGCCGAAGATGTCACCTGTTTCGCCGCGTGCGGATCTCGAATCGTTGCCGAAGTACGTCCCTGGCCGGACAATCCAGGGCGCGATCAAGCTGGCGAGCAATGAGGTGCCCGGCGGGCCGCTGCCGAGTGTGGCGCAGGCCATAGCCGAAACGGCGCAGGGCATCAACCGGTACCCGGACATCACGGCTTCCGGGCTCGTCGAGCGGCTGGCCCGCGAACTGGACGAGCCGGTCGAGCGGATCGCCGTCGGCTGCGGTTCGGTTTCCCTTTGCCAGCAGATGATCCAGGCCCTGTGCGGCCCGGGCGACGAGGTCGTCTTCCCGTGGCGTTCGTTCGAGGCGTACCCGATCGTCACGCAGGTGGCGAACGCCGTCAGCGTGAAGGTGCCGCTGACAGTCGGACATGGGTTGGATCTGGAGGCGATGCTCGCCGCGATCACGCCCAAGACGCGGCTGGTCTTCGTGTGCAACCCCAACAACCCGACCGGGACCGTCGTGCGGCGCGCGGAACTGGAGCGCTTCCTCGACGCCGTGCCGTCGGGCGTGCTCGTCGTGCTCGACGAGGCGTACAAGGAGTTCGTGACCGACGCCGAGGTGCCGGACGGCGTCGAACTGGCGCGTGGCAGGGACAACGTCGCGGTGCTTCGGACGTTCTCGAAGGCGTACGGCCTCGCCGGCCTTCGCGTGGGTTACGCGGTGGCGCCGGAAGCGATCACCGTCGCGCTGAAGCAGGTCTACGTCGCGTTCTCGGTGAACATGATCGCCCAGGCTGCGGCCATCGCTTCCCTCGACGCGGCCGATGAACTGCTGGAACGCTGCAAGGAGATCGTCTCGGAACGCACTCGCGTCCGGGATGCCTTGGTGGCCAAGGGTTACGAGGTCCCGGAGACGCAGGCGAACTTCGTCTGGCTGCCGCTCGGCGAGCGGACGACCGAGTTCGCGGAGCACGCACTCGAGCGCAAGCTGATCGTGCGTCCCTTCGCGGGTGAAGGCGCGCGAGTGACCATCGGGACGCCCGAGGAGAACGACCTCTTCCTCGAAGCGGCCGGGGATTTCCCGCGCTGACAGGTTCAGCGTGTCGCGAAAGCCACTTTCGGGACGCCTGGCGTCGCGAAGGAGGCCTTCATTTGTGTGCCTACGTCTGACCTGCGGGTTGGCGGGTGGGTCGTGAGGTGATGTCACCACCAGGCCGATGGACGTCGCGCGTGATTGAAGGCGGAACTCGCGTGTTTAAACGCGGAACTCGCGTGATTGGAGGCCGATCTCGCCCGTGACCGGGTCCGCCGTGAGTTCCGCTTCCAATCACGCGAGTTCCGCTTCCAATCACGCGTGTCACGCCTAAGGCCACACGACGACCAAGGGGGGATCTCAGAGCGCGAGCCCCGAGTAGTGGGTAAGCAAATGCGGTGCCCCAAAAGGGGCTTTCGCGACGCCTGCCGAGGCTGCTGGCTGGTTCGGTGCGCGTGATTCGCGTGCGTCCAGGCGGAACACGCCGGAGGCCTGGAGCGGGCTTTCCTATTTGAAGAGCAGCTGCACCATCGCGGCGAGACCGATCACGACGATCACGCCGCGCAGCACCTTCGGCGAAAGCTTGCGACCGATCTTCGCGCCGATCTGGCCGCCGATCGTGGACCCGACCGCGAGCAGCGCGACCACGGGCCAGCTGACCGGCGCGATGAAGGCGTAGATCGCGCCGGCGACGATGTTCACGACCGCGGAGAGCGCGTTCTTGACGCCGTTGAGCCGTTGCAGCGACTCCGACATCAGCATCCCCATCACGGCCATCATCATCACGCCCTGCGCGGCCGTGAAGTATCCGCCGTAGATGCCGATCAGGAAGATCAGGAACAGCAGGAGCGGCCCGATCTTGTGGACCGTCCCGTTCTCCTCGCGGCGCTTCGCCACCCAGGCTCCCACGCGCGGCTGGACGATCACCAGCACCACCGCGAGCCCGACCAGCGCGGGCACGACGGTTTCGAAAGCGTCCTTCGGCAACGAGAGCAGCAGGATCGTCCCGCAGATCGCGCCGAAGAACGACGCCACGGCGAGCTTGGCGACCTGGGGCCAGTAGCCCTTGAGCTCCTCGCGGTAGCCGATCGCCCCGCTGACCGTGCCGGGGGCGAGGCCGATCGCGTTGGACGTCGTCGCCGTCAGCGGCGAGTAGCCGAGCGCGACCAGAACCGGGAAGGTCACCAGCGTGCCCGAACCGACGACCGTGTTGATGGTGCCCGCCCAGAGCCCCGCGACGAAGATCACGACCGCGTGCCACCACGTCATAAAGCACTCACGTCCGCACCCTAAGCACCGTTACCTCCTTTCGCGCTGCGGATGTGTCTAGTCGAACATTCAACGAGCCCGTTATGTCTCGTTCGGGGTGAAGACGCAGAACTCGTTGCCGTCGCGGACGAGTTTCGCCCCGGCGGCGACCAGCTCGGGCGTCGAGCCGAAGACGTCGATGTGCATGCGGTTCTTCACGGTCTTGACCTCGGGCGCCGGGTTGACCCGGATCAGCGGGCCGCGCCCGGCCGGATCCTCGATCGCGACCGGCCGTTCTCCTCCGGCAGATGAGCCGCGGTGATCTCCGTGGCGACCGCCCAGCCGAGCGCGAGGTACAGCGCCCGTCCTTCTTCCGTCGCGACCAGGACAGCACGTTCCGCCCCGGCCGCGACCGCCACCTCGTCGAGCCGGCGCATGACGAATCTGCCCAGCCCTCGCCGCTGATGCTCGGGCTCCGTCACGACCTGGTCGATCACCGCCGTGCCGCCGGCGATCGCGACCCGGCCGGTGGCCGCGCGCGAGCCGTCGGGCGCGCGCACCACCACGTCGGTGACCACGCCGTCGCCGACCAGCTCCGCCCAGTACGGCTCGGGCGCGGCCATGACCGGCCGCAGCGCGAGCGGGGCGCTCATCAGGTACTCCGGCGGGCCGACCTCCCACTCCGGCGGCACCGTCTTCGCCACCTCGTCCCGCGAACCGCTCACCTTGAGCCACGTGCCCGGCTCGGTCAGCGAGCGGGCCCGGCGCGCGACCGACCCGGCGTCCGCCAGCACGTATCTCACGCGATGCCCGGGACGCCCGACGTCGAGCCGGTAGCCGTCCGGTTCGGCCACCGGGATCCCGACGCCGCGGGAGAGCGCCCAGCCGTGCACCCATGCCTTGATCAGACCTGCCACCCCAGTCATCGTTCGATGATGGCATCGGCCACCGACAGTCCCGGGCGAACGGGCGAACCTGCGAGGATGGCGCCGTGGCCGACGACGAGCGCGAACAGGTGTGGAGTGCGACCGTCGATCATCTGCGCACGATGATCGATTCGGGCAGGCTCCCCGCCGGGTCGAGGCTGCCCGCCGAACGGACGCTCTGCGAACAGCTCGGGATCAGCCGCGGTTCACTGCGGCAGGCGTTGCGGGTGCTGGATTCCATCGGCTACGTGCAGGTGCGGCCGGGTTCGGGCACGTATGTCCGCGAGAAGATCGACGAGCAACCGCTGCGCGGCTGGTTCTCCGAGCACGAGCAACTGGTCGAGAAGCTGTTCGACCTGCGCACCACCGTCGAGCCGACGCTGGCCGAGCGGCTCGCGCTCGACCACACGCCGCGGGTGCTCGCCCGGCTGGAAAGCACCGTCGACGAGATGGACCAGGCCGCGGCCGACGGCGACATGCTGCGCGTGATCGCGGCCGACGCCGAATTCCACCGGGTGATCGCGGGCAACGCCGGCAACGACGACGTCACCGATCTCCTGCGTTCGGTGCTCTCGCTGGTCGGCGAGGAGCGGCGTGCGGCGCTCCGGCTTCCGGGGCAGATCCGGAAGGCCGTCGACGAGCATCGCGCGATCCTCGAAGCGATCCGCCGGTCGGACGCGGCGGCCGCGCGGGAGATCACCCTGCGGCATCTGCTCGACGCCAAGACCTACGTCCACGACTACACGGCCAGGGATTGACGTTTCCTTGATGGCGTGACCGGCTCCTCGCGAGTAGAGTTTTCAGAAGTTTGTGAAACTTCTGACGGGGGTGTGCGATGGAGAAGGTCCGGTTCACCGAAGAGAAGGCGACGATGCTGGCCACGCTGTACGGCCGGGCGCTCGACGCCCGCAGCGACCGGCCGATCCTCGGCGACAAGGCCGCAGACGAGGCCGTCAAGCAGATCGACTACGACTTCGGCTCGTTGGGCGTCACCGCCGACATGGGCTTGACCGTCGCGCTGCGGGCCAAGCCGATGGACGACTGGACCTCGGAATTCCTGGAGGAACACCCGGACGCGACCGTCGTCCAGCTCGGCTGCGGCATGGACAGCCGCGTGTACCGCGTCGACCCGCCGCCCTCGGTGCGCTGGTTCGACGTCGACTATCCCGAGGTCGTCGACCTGCGCGCCCGCATCTACCCCGAGCGGGACGGGTACCGGACCATCGGCTCGTCCGTGACGGACTTCGCCTGGATCGACGAGATCCCATCGGACAAACCCGGTCTGGTGATCGCGGAGGGGCTGACGATGTACCTGCGGCCGTCCGAAGGCGAGGAATTGCTGCGGCGGCTGATCGCGCATTTCCCCCAGGGCGGCGAAATGGTCTTCGACACGTTCAGCAGGCTGGGCATCAAACTGCAGAAACTGAATCCCGTGGTCCGCAAGGCCAAGGCGACGCTGTACTGGGGCATCGACGAGATCTCGGAACTGGAGCGGCTCGGTCTGACGCTGGTCTCGGGACTCGACTCGACGGATTACGCGACGCCCGAGGTGAAGGAGCGGATTTCGACGTCGATGCGGGCGCAGTTGTGGGTCGCGGGACTGTTCCCGCCGTTCAAGAAGATGGGGCGGATCCTGCGGTTCCGGTTCTGAGGACGGGTCGGCCCAAGTACGTGACTAGCTTCCTCTTACTGGGGAAGGGGCCTTCACGCACTGCCCGTGGTCGGTGCCGTGGGTCGTGAGTGGCGATTCGGGTTCTGGCGAGCCTCTCTTTGGTACCTACTGCGTGACCTGCGGCGCCTCTTGCGTGCTGCTGAAGTACATGAAGGTCTCCTTCCTGTACGTAGTCGCAAGGATGAGGGCTTCACGTGCTGTCGCTGTAGCGCTGAGGTCCGCGGTGGCGTTTCTGCCCGCCCGTGGCAGCGGGGCCGCCTCGGCCCGGGCTCCGAGGTGGCCCGGCGTCGAACTCTCATGTCGTGAAGGGCCCCTTTGAGACCTTCACCGTCTCAAAGGGACCCTTCACGACATCCCCACGAACCGGGCCTGCCATCAACCGCAGCCGGAACCACGTAGGTACCTAAGCCACCCTTCAGGTTCTAACCCGAATCACCCCTCACGAGGTCGGTCAGCGTGACTCGAGCACCCGCTCGACGAACCGGTGCAGCTTGTCCTCCAGCCGGGACACCCGTTCCTCCAGCGTCAGGGACTCGAACGGTTGCGGCACGTCCGACTTCAACTCGCCGCGGATGTACTGGCTGCACGCGAGATTCGCGCACGCGTAGATGCCGAGCGTGTTCCCTTCGCGCCCCAACTTCCCGGCGCGGCGGCCGGAGAACAGCGCGATGTCGGACAGCGGATGTGTCGTCGTGCACAGGCCGCACATGTTGCTCAGCAGGACACGACCCTTCGGCCGGGGCGCGGTGCGAAGGGACAGTCCGACGGTTTCCCCGCCGTACGGCAGCACGAGATACGCACGGGAGACGGCCTTCGGATCACGCCAGCCGAGGAATTCCCTGTTCTCCCAAGGGATTTCCTCGGCTCGGGCGGGCAGCGTGACCCCCTTGGCCTCGCCACGCGTGCAGTTCACGAAGGACGCCCTGATCTCGTCCTGGCCCAGCGGTTCCATACCGGCACGGTAGCCAGCGCACGCGAGAACTGGCGAACCGTTTTCCGCCGGAGGTCATACGATCACCGGGTGCACGGGAAGACGATGTCGAGCCGGTTCCGGCTGGTGCTCAGGACCAGTCTGGGGTTCGCCGCGCTCGGCGTCGGGTCCAGTGTGTGCGGTGCCGGTGTCGTGGCGTTGCTGCTGCTGTTGCAGGGCCTGCCGAGCGAGGTCGGCGACCGCGGCTGGATCCTCGGGGTCACCGCGGCCGGCATCGTCGCGCTGTCGCTGGTGGTCGGCACCGCGTGGACGGCGTGGCTCCAGCGGCGCACGGCGGTCTGGTTCGTCTTCGGCCGCCCGCCGACGAGGGCCGAGGCCGAGCGGGCGCTGCGGCTTCCGGTCGACATGGGGATCGTGAGCGGGACGCTCTGGCTGATCGGCACGATCGTGCTCGGCGCGCTCGCGCGGGTGCTCGGGTCCTGGCTGGACGCGCTCGGGATGGCGCTGGTCATCGGGCTCGGCGGGCTGACCACGGTCGGCCTCACCTATCTCGCCGCGGAATGGGTCGCCCGTCCGGTGATGACGATCGCGCTCAAGGTGACCCCGCCGAAGGGGACGCTCCGGGTCACCGTGCGGACCAGGGTGGTCGTCACCTGGGCGCTGGCGAGCGGGGTGCCGTTCCTCGGCGTGCTGCTGGTGGCCGCCCCGCCTGACCTCGGCCAGGGCGACCACGTCGCGAGCCTGATCATGCTTTCGGCGATCGGGCTCGGCGTCGGCGCGATCGGGACGGTGCTGCTCGCGAAGGCCGTCGCGACCCCGTTGCACCGGCTGCGGGTGGCGCTCGACGAGATCGCGCGCGGCAACAAGGAGATCGTGGTCGACGTCGACGACTCCAGCGAGATCGGCCTGCTGCAGTCCTCGGTCAACGACCTGGCCGCCGGGCTCCGCGAGCAGGAGCGGATGCGGGATCTGTTCGGCAGGCATGTCGGGGACGAGGTCGCGCGGCACGCGCTCGAGTACGGCGCCTCCCTCTCGGGTGACGTGCGCGAGGTGACGGCCTTGTTCGTCGACGTCGTCGATTCGACGGCCTTGGCTGGCCGGACCCCGCCGGAAGACCTGGTCAAGATGCTCAACCGGTTCTTCACCAGCGTGGTGAACGCGGTCGGCGCGCGGGGCGGGCTGGTCAACAAGTTCCAGGGTGACGCCGCGCTCTGCGTCTTCGGCGCCCCGACACGGCTCGCGGACGCGCCGACGGCGGCGCTTTCGGCCGCACGGGTGATCCGGGACGCCGTCCAGAAGACCGGCGAGCTCGACCTCGGCATCGGCGTCGCGAGCGGGCGGGTCTTCGCCGGGCAGCTCGGGACCAGCAGCCGGTTCGAGTACACCGTCATCGGCGACGCCGTGAACGAGGCCGCGCGCCTGACCGAGTACGCGAAATCCGCCGACGGCCGGATCCTGGCGAGCGAGGCGGTGCTCAAGGCCGCGCTGGAAAGCGAGCGCTCGCACTGGGAGCCGTACGCGGAACTCGAACTGCGCGGGCGCCGGGAACCGACGCACGCGTGGGAAGCGAGCGCGCTCAGCCCGGAATGACGTCCGGCCAGCGCAGCAGCGTCGAACCCCAGGTGAGCCCGGCGCCGAAGGCCCCCATCACGACGCGGTTCCCCGGCTGGAGCGCGCCTTCCTTGGCCGCGTCGGCCAGCGCGATCGGGATCGACGCCGCGCTCGTGTTGCCCACCTTCTCGATGTTCGAGTACATCACGTCCTCCGCGAGCCCGAGCTGCTTCGCGCAGGTCTGCAGGATGCGGATGTTCGCCTGGTGCCCGATGAACCGGTCGATGTCGCCGACCCCCCAGCCCGCGGACGCCAGCACGGCGCGCGCCGATTCGGCCATCCGGGCACAGGCGTGCCGGAAGACGGTCTGGCCCCGCATCACCAGATAGTGGTCGCTCGGATCGTCGGAGCGGCGGTTCTTCGCGCCACCCGCTTCGACCCAG
Organism: Amycolatopsis sp. WAC 01375; assembly: GCF_003947325.1. Taxonomy (NCBI): domain Bacteria; kingdom Bacillati; phylum Actinomycetota; class Actinomycetes; order Pseudonocardiales; family Pseudonocardiaceae; genus Amycolatopsis; species Amycolatopsis sp. WAC 01375. The sequence goes on along the minus strand of NZ_QHHW01000010.1, from coordinate 155,619 downwards.
AGCAGCTCCGCGAGCTCGCCTTCGCTGTGCAGGTCGAACGGACCGAGGGCGCCGAGTTCGTCGGCGTCACCCGCGCGAAGCAGGACGGCGCCCGCGCCGTCACCGAAGATCGGCACCGTGCCGCGGTCTTGGGGGTCGACGAGCGAGGTGAAGACGTCGGCGCCGATCACCAGCACGCGCCGCGCGATGCCGGCGGCGATCAGCCCGGCGCCGGTGGCGAGCCCGTAGATGAACCCGCTGCACACGGCGTTGACGTCGAAGGCGGCGACGCCGTTCAGCCCGAGCTTGGTCGCGACCTGCGGCGCGCTGGCCGGGCACAGCTGATCGGCCGTGGACGTCGCGAGTACGACCGCGTCCGCGCCGCCCTCCCCCGCCGAGGCCAGCGCCCGGCGCCCCGCCTCGACCGCGAGGTCCACAGTGGACGTTCCGGGGTCGACGACCCGGCGTTCGGCGATGCCGGTCCGCGAGCGGATCCACTCATCGGAGGTGTCCAGCCGCTGGGCGATCTCCTCGTTGCCCACCACTCGCGGAGGCAGCCAAGAGCCGAGACCGGCGAGAACGGCCGCCTGAGATGAGGGCACCAAGGAATCCTTTCGCGGGGAATGAGAGGTCTGCCATTCACTTGTAAGCGCTACCATTCAGTAGACCCGTCAGTTGTGTTCCGGGTCACATTTCAAAGAATTCTCAGCTTTTCCCGCCGCGCCGTGCCCGACCTGGCTCGACTGCAACCGAGCAGGCAGGAAGGGTGACCGGACACACGAGCCGCCCGTGCCGCCTCGACACCCGACCGGGCGAATCCGGCGCCGCGAACGCCACGGGCCGTGGCCGCCGAACCCTTCCGATCCCTCGAACGCGGGCACTTGGCCGCGTGATCCACACCGCGCGCCGCCACGGCCGGAGATCGGGCGCCCGGAAGAGCCATCCGGTTAGCCTGACCTGGTGCACACACCCGACCTCGACAGCCTGGACGTCGCCATCCTCGCCTGCTTGCAGTCCGACGCCCGCACGATCGCCGAGACCATCGGCGCGAAGGTGGGCCTGTCGGCGGCCGCCGTGCAGCGGCGGATCAAACGGCTGCGCGAGGCGGGGGTGATCGAACGCGAGGTGGCGGTGCTGTCGCCGCGGGCGCTCGGGCTGTCGATGACGTTCGTGGTGATGGTCGAGATGGAACGGGAGAGCCTCGCGGTGCTCGACGGGTTCCGGCGGCAGGTGCTCTCGGACGACAACGTCCAGCAGTGTTACTACGTCACCGGCAACGCGGACTTCGTGCTCGTGGTGACCTGCCGGGACATGGCGGATTTCGAGGCGTTCACGCGGCGGATGTTCTTCGACAACCCGAACGTCCGGCACTTCACGACGTCGGTGGCGATGGACCGGGTCAAAACGGGACTGTCCTTGCCGCTGGAGCCGTGAGCCCCCCTCGTCCAATTAGGACTCCACGACCTCGTCACCACGGGTATCCGTCCGAACGCAAGGGGTCTGTGCCCGGCGTTACACCACTATGGACAGATGCAGCCGATAGCGTGAACGTCGTCGCAGTCGCGTCATCCGGCGTCCGCCCGGGCATCTCCTCCCCGAGACGAAAAGTTCGCGCCGCGCGAACCACGAGCACCGAGGAGTGGCCGTGCACACCGACGCAATTCACCAGAGCCAGTTCGTTCTGCTGAACAACAGCAGCACGCCCGTTCTCTCCCGCCTGTCCTTCCACGCCGACGAGCCGTTCGCGGTCACCGTGTCGTTCCGGACCGAGCGCGGCCGGTGGGTCGAGTGGACCTTCGCGCGGGAACTGCTCGTCACCGGCCTGACCGACCCGGCAGGGCTCGGCGACGTCCGCGTCCGCCCCGACCTCTCCGAGGACGAGGCGCTGCTGACGCTCGAAATCGAGTCACCGGACGGCTATGCGTCGTTCGAGCTGGAACGTGAGGACGTCGAGACGTTCCTCGAGTCCACTTACGAGCTGGTCCCGCTCGGCTCCGAGAGCGAGCACTTCGACGTCGAAGCGCTGATCGAGGAGATCAGCAACGTCTGAAACTTTCCCGCGGCACGAAAACGAAGGGCGGCCCGAGTGCGCTGGAGGCACTCGGTCCGCCCTTCGTCCTGTGCGCGGTCCTCGGACGACCGGGGCTGAAGGTCAGCCGAGGACCAGGGAGGTCCCGGTCGCGGACAACGCCGGCCGGACCGGGAAGAAGTACGTCACCGAGCTGTTACCGCCGGACAGCATGCCCTGGGCCTGGTTGCCCGCGATGAACGAGCCGCCGGAGTCGCCCGCCTGCGAGCGCACGTTCGTGGCGGTCATGCCGTAGACCGTGCCTTCGGCGTAGCGGACGGTCTGGTTCTTGGCGCCGACCGTGCCGCAGGTCCAGCCGGTGGTCGACCCCGATTTGCAGACCGAGGCACCGGTGGCCGCCACCGTCGAACCGCTCACGCGGGTGCCGTTGTTGATGACGCCGCGCGGCACCCAGTTGCTGTTGACCCGGACGTGGCCGTAGTCGTTGGTCGGGAAGCTGACGCGGGCGAACGACCCCATCGCGACCCGGTTGTAGCCGGCCACCGTGCCCGGGCCGCAGTGCCCGGCGGTGAGGAAGCCGCCGTTGACCGAGAAGCCGATCGAACAGCGCGACGAGCTGTTGATGTAGTAGGCGTCACCGCCGCGGACGTCGTACTTCAGGGTCGGCACCGCCGCGGTCTCGACCACCGCGACGGCGGCCTTGTCCACCTTGGTCTTCTCCAGATACGAGCCGACGACGCCGCTCTTGCCCGGCAGGACGTTCACCGTCACGCGGTTGGTCTTGGTGTCGACGCCCCAGCCGGTGATCGCGCCGTCCGCCGCGCGCTCACCCGCGTTCAGTTTGTCCACAGTGGAATCCAGCTGGGCGGCCGAGAAGCGCACGAGTTCCGCTTCCGCGCCACTGGCGAGGACCTGGCCCAGCTTCGCCGCGTCCGTGACGCCGACGCGGAGCTTGCCGGTGGCCTCGTTGTAGCTGGCGCCGCCGAAGCTGCCGGCGAGCGCCGAAGCGAGCGACTGTTCGAGCGTGCCGGCGGCGGTCTCGCTCTGGATCCTGGCGAGTGCCTGGCCGGCGGTCAGGCCGAGGTCCCGTTGCAGGGCGGGAACCATCTCGGCGTTGAGCAGGGTGTCCGAAGATGTTGAGGACGCTGCCGCGGGGGTACCCGTGACGAGCACGCCGGTGGCCAGTGCTGCCGTGGCGGCCACACCGAGGAGCTTCGTGATCTTCATGCTTCTCCCTCGTCATCACGCACGGCTCCGGTTCGCCATGCGATAGCCCTCCCCCGTTGGGTGAGAGTTCTGGACTCCGGCGAAGGCCGCAATCCGGGTCGGCGCGGGATAGGTATACCCATTCTTCGGAACCCGAATCCCCTGCTCCACGGGCGGCCACCTAGAGCGGGCACCCGGACGGACACGTCCGTAAGTAGGGTTTCGAGCGAATACCTTGTGTAGTCGTCGCCACCCCCGGAACGTGGGATGACTCGCCGAATCGGGTTTCTCGCCGATGTTTCGGGTGCCTGGTGATTTTCCAACCGACGATCCGTCAGCCAACCGGTGACGGTGTGTCCGCGAATGGCCCCACAGGGTGCCCTTGGTGTCCGTGTTGGGTGGTTTACGACCAGGTAGGCAGTGCTTAGGCTCCGCAGGACAACGCACAAGATCGTGTCGGGCTCAGCGGGAACTCCCCACCGAGGAGCGCATGATGTGGCTTGCCACCCCTCGCCCGACCTCGGTTTCGGTCCGCGCCGGATCGACGGCACTCGTGGGCCGGGACGTCGAGGTCTCGGCGATAGTGAAGATCTTGCTGCGCCGTCCCGCCGCCGTGCTGATCGAAGGCGAACCCGGGATGGGCCGCAGCAGGCTGCTCGAAGAGCTGGCCGGACGCCGCGAGTTCACGTCCGGCCGGGTGCTTTCGGGCGCCTGCCAGCCGATGCGCGAGCCGTTCCCCTTCGGGCCGCTGCTCGAAGCGCTGCGTTCGGTCGGCGATCGGCCGCTCGGCCCGCTCAGCCCGGTCGCCGGGGTGCTGAGACCCTTGCTGCCCGAACTCGCGGAAAGTCTTCCTCCCCGGCCGGAACCACTCGCCGACCCCTGCGCCGAACGGCACCGCCAGTTCCGCGCGGTCCGGGAACTCCTGATCGCCTGCGGGCCCGCGCTCGTCCTGATCGACGACCTCCAGTGGGCCGATGAGGACACCCGTGACCTCATGCGGTTCCTCACCGCGGCCATGCCCGCCGAACTGGCCGTCGTCGCGGCGTACCGGACCGGTTCCCCCTCCGGACACGGTGCCGGCATCCCGTTCCGTACGAGGGCGAACGTCCAGACCGCCCGCGTGACGCTGGGCCCGCTCGACGTCGAGGCGGTCGGGAAACTGGCGGAAGAACTGCTGGACCTGCCCAGGGTTTCGGCGCCGTTCACCGCGAAACTCCACGAAAGCACCGCCGGGATCCCGTTCGTGGTCGAGGAGACCCTCCGGGCGCTGCGGGACGCCGCCGGACGGCTGCCGATCGGCGAGGTGCTCTCGGACCGATTGCTGGAAAGCCTCGAAGTCCCGATTTCCCTGCGCGAAGCCATCACCGAACGGCTCGACGCGCTCCCCGAACCCGCTGTCCGGCTGGCCTGCGCGGCGGCGGTGCTCGCCGTCCCGTCCGAACCGGCGGTGATCGGCGAACTCGCCTGCCTCGACGGCGACGGGCTCCGCTCGGCACTGCTGTCCACTTTGGATGGTGGCGTGCTCGGCGAACTCGGCGGCGACCGCTACGGCTTCCGGCATCCGTTGGCCCGCAAGGCCGTCTACGACACGATAAGCGGTCCGGAGCGGACGCTGCTGCACTCACGCGCGATCCAGGTGCTCGCCGGTCAGCCGGTCCCGCCGCTGACCCTGCTGGCGAACCACTCGCGCGCGGCGGGGCGGACCGAACAATGGCGCCACTACGCCGAAGCCGCCGCCGACGAGGCCATCGCCCGCGGTGACACGTCACGCGCGATCGACCTGCTCCAGTCCGTGCTGGCAGAGGCGAGCCTCGGCGAGGACGACATCGCCCGGCTGGCCACGAAACTCAGCCAGGTCGCGCTGCGCGGCTTCCGCCCGGACGTCATCGAGACACTGGAACGGATCCTCGAAGACCTCACCGACCTGCGGCCCAGCGTGCGCGGGACGATCCGGCTCAGCCTCGGGATGTTGCTCGTCCGCACGATCGGACGGCTCGGCCGGGGCCGGGTCGAGGTGGAGAAGGCGATCACCGAACTGGTCGACGAGCCGGAACTGGCCGCCCGCGGCATCAACCTGCTCGCCCAGCCGATCGACGGGCTGACCCCGTTGTCCTGGCACGAGGTCTGGATGAACCGCGCCCGCGAGGTCTTCGACCGGATCGAAGACCCGGAACTGCGGCTCGCGCTCCTCGGCGACCGGATCTCCACCCAGGCGCATATCGGTGACGGGTCGGCCTGGACCGAGTTCACCGAACTACCGGACCACGGCGGTGTGGTCGACGGGGTCGCCGAACGGGTCCAGCTGGCGCGGCTGTGGTGCAACCTCGCCGACGCGCAGTCCTGGGCCGGACATCTGGCCAGGGCGGAAAAGCTGGTCACGGAAGGGATCCGGCGCGCGACCGACGCCGGCGCGCTCTACGCCGCCGGGCTCGCGCAGGGCACCAGGGTCCGGCTCGACTGGGTGCGCGGCGACTGGTCCGGGCTCGCCGAGACCACCGAACAGCTCCGCGACACCTATCCCGACCTCGGCCCGATCGTCATGGAGTGCTCGCTCGTCCTCGGCGGGCTGGCCGCCGTCCGCGGGGAATTCGCCGCCGCGCAACGACATCTGACCGCGGCGAGTGTGCACGCCCCGGAACACGGGCCGATCCCCGTCGTCCTTTCGGCGGCCGGGGTCCTCATCCGCGTGCTCCTCGCGACGGACGACGTCGACGGCGCCTGCGCGGCGGCCGACAACGCCGTCACCGCGGCCCGGCGCAAGGGGGTCTGGGTGTGGGCGGCGGCGCTGGTGCCCGCCTCGGCCGAGGCCTACACGCGGGCCGGACGCTGGTCCGAGGCGGACGCCGTCGTCGAGGAGTTCGCCCGCGGCATCGACGGCAAGGACTCGCCGGTCTCCCGGGTCGCGCTGCTCGCGGGCCAGGCGATCCTGCTCGACGCGCGCGGCAAACATCCCGCCGCGGCAACGGTTTTCGACGAAGCGGCGACAGGCTACGAGGCGCTGCCGATGCCGTACCAGGCCATCTGCGCCCGGGAGCGGGCGGCGCTGTGTCGTCTCAACGCCGGCCGCCTCACCGCGGGCAGGCTCACCGCCGGTCAACCGACCGCGGGCGACCGCAAGGCGATCGAGGAGCTCACCGCGGCCGCGGAGGCCTACGAGCGGCTCGGCGCGACCAGGGACGCCGGCCGCTGCCGTCACCAGCTGCGGGAACACGGCGCGTGGGCACCCTCGCAGCGCGGGCGGCGTGGCTACGGCCAGGAACTCTCGCCCCGCGAACTCGAGGTCGCGCGCATGCTTTCCGACGGGCGCACGAACCGGGAAATAGCGGACGGTTTGTTCCTTTCGCCGCGTACTGTGGAACAGCACGTCGCCAAGGTGCTGCGGAAACTCGGCGCCCGTTCCCGGACGGATGTGGCCCGCCGGATGACGACCTACGCACCCGCGACGGCCGACCGCTGACTTCGGCCGTTATTCCTTTAGGGGCAAGAAAAGTGCCCGATCGGGCACTGTGATCCATTCCATCGGGTCCACCGGTGTTCGTATGGTTCCGTACAGTCATGCGCTGTGCTAGTTTGTTTTCGCCATTAACAAAGTCGGGGCCCGGCGCCCGTGAGGGAGTAGCGCAAAAGCATGGCTGAACGAGCCGATTTCGCGCTGGGGACGGTAGAGGCGACCGTGGTCGGACAGGCGCTCGGCGTCGATGTCCGCTTGTTTCCGTTGCGCGTCCGCAACACTTCGATCGACCCGGAGCGATACGCCGCCGTCATCCGGAAGGTCTACGCCGACCTCGAACAGCGCCGCCTGTCGATCAGCGGCGAGCTGAACCAGGCCATCCGCACCGCGTTCGCGCTGCTCTCGAACCACCGGATCACCGTCTCGGTCAACGGCATCGACGGCATCGGCCAGGACATCGCCGTCCTCACCCTCACCGACGGCAGGCAGGCGCTCGGCATCACCCAGGCCCACGGGGAAGACCTCCTGCAGTTCGCACTGTTCGCGGACGAAGAGCTGGTCGAGGTCCTCGCCGGGGTCCTGCCGCGGATGCGGCCCGCGTCGACCGGCCGCCGCACCCTCGTGCAGCAGGAAGAGCGCGCCGTCTCCGCGATGACCGCGCGCCGTCAGGCGGAGGCGGAATTCGACGAGGAGGAGACCGACGCGTTCGGCAACCTCCAGTTCACCGGCGTCGTCCGCGCCCGGCCGGAGTCGCCTTCCCCGCGCAACGACGAGAGCGACGTCGCCGTCCTGGAGCAGGTGCTGTCCGGAACCCGCCTCGGCGGCGGGCACATCATCGTGAGCGGGATCGGCCGCCGCGGCGAGCGGCTCCGCTCGACGCCGCTGAGCTGGCTCGACACCGAGGACGGCCGGTACCTGGTCTGGACGGAGACCGACGAAGCCTCCGGCGCCGTGATCGGTCACTACGACCCGGCGAGTCAGTCGGGCGTGGCGAACGCCATCCGCGCGGCCATCGCTGACATCTACTGACCCTCCTGAACCCGGCGAGAGGATCCTCCGTTGACCGAGGAAGCACAACAACTGCAGCCGATGATGGCGGTCCGGGCCAAGCTCGCGGGCACGGAGCTGAAGGCCCTGGCGAAGCAAGGCCGTTTCGCCGTCGACGAGAGCACCGGTGAAGAGATGATCCGATCACTCCAGGGAGTGATCGACAGTCTCGAAGAGCGCTGGAGCGCGCTGACCAAGCTGCGGAACACGCCGCCGATGAGCTCCACCGCGACCGCGCGCTGGGTGTCCGAGCACATGCATGGCACCGCGACGGACGCGCAAGGCCTGCTCACCCAGCTCGAAGCCGCCCGCGCCGAATTCCCGACCTACGTCGAGGCGATCGAACTCGCCAAGCGGAACTACCGGGAACGCGACGACGAGAACCAGCGCACCCTGACGCGGATCGACACCGAGATCTAAGAGGAGAGACCCGTGACCGAAGCCGCGGAGAAGACCACGAAGGTCTCCGACCCCCAGTCCGAGGACTACAACCCGGACGACCCGTTCTACGACATCACGGCCGACTCGTCGTCCCCGTACTACGTCGGGCCGCTGGCCGACAAGGCCGCCTCCGGTGACGAGATCCGGGCCGGGGCCACCGCCGGGACCGACATCCTGTTCAACATCCTCGGCTGGGGTGACACGGCGCTCAACGGCTTCAAAGACGTCTTCACGCAGAAGATGTACGAGGGGCAGCTGGACAAGGCGCGCGAGGGTCTCGACAAGAACCTGGACCTCCGCAAACCCGGCAGCCCGCCGTCCACGGTCTGGGCCAACGCCACCCACGAGCAGATGCAGTCCGCGATCGCGGACAACGCGGATCCGGCCGCGGTGGGCGAGACCTCCGAAGAGTGGGTCCGGGCGGGCAACGACCTGGCCACGCACCAGCGCAACCTGGCGAAAGCGATCAACGCGAGCACGGCCAACTGGGAGGGCGAAGGCGGCGACGCGGCCCGCGAGCACCTCGCCGGTGTCGGCAAGTGGCTCGGCGCGACCGCGAACGGCGCGACACTGGCCGGGCGGCAGCAGCAGATCCACTCGCAGACCCTCAACGAGACGCAGAAGCTGATGGCGGCGAACCCTCCGGTCGCGTTCAGCGTGCAGGAGGCCAACGCCAACCTGCAGACGATCACCGACCCGCACCTGTACATGGCGCAGCTCGGGAAGGACCTCTCGACCTTCAAGAAGCAGCAGGACGCGCGGGATCAGGCCGCGAAGGTGATGACCGACTTCGACGGCACGGTCGGTTCGGCGATCGCCACCCCGGCGTTCCCCGCCCCGCCGAAGCTGCCGACCATGCGGGCGGCCAAGCAGCTCCAGGGCAGCCCCGCGGGCGGTGGAGCGGGCTCGCCCGCCCAGACGCTTCGCGACCGGATGGCAGCCGAAGGCGCCGATGGCACCCCGTTCACCGCGAGTTCCGACGGGACCATCGCCGCTTCGGTGGACGGGACCACCCAGAGTGGACCCGGTGGACCCGGCAGTGTGTCGCCGTTCAACGCGCCGAACGGCGGATCCGGCGGCAGTGGTCCTGGCGGCAGTGGTCCCGGCGGCAGCGGTCCGGGCGGTGGCTTCCCCGGCGGCGGCGGTCCTGGTGGTGGCTTCCCCGGTGGTGGCGGTCCCGGTTCCAACCCGTCGATGCCCAACATCAACATCCCGAACGGGCCGACCGGCGGCGAGACCTACAAACCCGCGGCGTCGGCGGGCCCCAACCTCCCGAACCTGCCCAAGATCGACGACAGCACGCGCACCACGGGCTACACACCGCCGTCCGTCACGCCGCCGTCGTTCACCCCGCCGAACATCCCCATCCCTGAAAGCGGCGGCGGGCCCCGTCCCGGTGGCGGTCTCCCGTTCACCCCGCCGAACATCCCGATCCCGAACGGGCCCAACAGCGGCGGGCCGAAGCCGGTCATGCCGAACATCCCGCCGATCCCGCGGCCCGGTGGCATCGGCGAGCGGCTCGGCGGCCCCACGTTCCCGGACGGCAACTCGTACAAGGGCACGCCGTACAACCCGCCCAAGCTCGGCATGCCGAACATCCCGGGCGGTGGCACCAGCGGTCTCGGCGGCAGCACCAGCGGCTTCGGCGGCGGGACCGGTGCGGGCGGCGCGGGTGCCGGTGGCGGCGGCCTCGGCGGTGCCGGAAGGGCGACGGGTTCGCTCGGTATGGGCGGCGCCGTCGGCGCGGGTGCGATGGACGCCGACGGGGCCGCGGCCCGCGCGGGGAGTTCCGGCGGCAAGCCGGGTACGCCCGGCGGTATGCCGATGGGTGGCATGGCACCCGCGGCTGGCAAGGGACAGGGCCAGGACGACAAGGAGCACAAGGTCGCCGACTACGTCGAATCCGACGACCCGTCCTTCTTCGCCGCCGACGAGATCGTGGCCCCGCCGGTGATCGGCGACTGGAAGAACAAGGACTGGAAGTGACGGCTTCGTTCGAGGTCGACCCGGACGACCTGACCGCGCACGCGAGCCATCTCGAAGGGCTCGTGGACCGGCTGAACACCGCGCACGGCGCGACCGGTTCGGCGATGTCGTCGGACGCGTACGGCCTGCTGTGCGCGTTCCTGCCGCCGATCGTCAACCCGGCAGGCGAACGCGCGGCGGAGACGATCAAGGCTGCGGCGGAAGGCATCCAGTCGACCGCGGACAACGTCCGCACCGCCGCGAAGTCCTATGTAGACGGTGACAGGACCAACGCGGAACCGTTCAAGGCGGACTTCAAGGCCTTGGACATCGGAGGGAAGAAGTGACCGGAGGGAACGAGCTCGGCGAGCTCATGCTGGACCCCGACGAGGCCCAGCGCAAAATGGACCGTTGGGCGGCGGGGCTGGAAGAAAAGGCCCAGCGCTACGCGGCCGCACAGGAGCGCACGGAGCAGCTGCGGCTGACCGCGGCCAGCTCCGACGGCGCCGTCAAGATCACCGTCGGCGCGGACGGTGGCGTGACGGAAATCGAATTCGGGAACAAGGCGAGGACGTACCCGCTGGAGGAACTGTCGCGGCAGATCCTGCAGACGATGCACCAGGCGCAGGCCGGCATCGCGGGCCAGGTCGCCGAGGTCATGCAGGAATCGCTCGGCGACGAGGACCAGGAGACCAGGGCGCTGATGATCGGCACCCTGCGCAGCCGCTTCCCCGAGATCGAAGAGGAAGAGCCTCCCGCGCCGCCCACTCCTGCCGCGTCGTCGGCCGCCGACGCTCCGCCTCCGCCGCAGGCGCCTCGCGATAAACGCCACGAAGCACCGGAAGACGAAGAAAACTCACCCTGGTAGAACTCCGCTCACGCGTGTCTCCAGCCGTATCACGCGTGATTGGGGGCGTAAGACACGTGATTGGGGGCGTATCACGTGAGTTACGCCTCCAATCACGCGAGTTCGGCGTTGCGTCAGGCGGCGGCGAGCGAGACGACGCGGTTCCGGCCGCTGTTCTTCGCCTGATAGAGCGCGGAGTCGGCGACGTGCAGCAGCCGCTCCAGCACGGTCCCGCCCGCCGGGTAGACCGCGACGCCGATCGACACCGAAAGGCCCCGCACGACCCGCGGCCCCGAAGCGGTCGCGACCTCGACCTCGATTGCCATCACCGCCTGCCGGACCCGCTCGGCCACGGGGATCACCTCGGTCTCCGTCGCGCCAGGAAGCAGTACGACGAACTCTTCGCCGCCGAAGCGCCCGACGGAGTCGTAGTCGCGCACGTGCTCGGAGATCGTCTCCGCGACGACCTTGAGCACGACATCGCCCGCGAGGTGCCCGTAGACGTCGTTGACCTGCTTGAAGTGGTCGAGGTCGAGCATCAGCACCCCGAGCTTGCTCTTCGCCCTTGCCGCCGACGAAAGCTCCCGTTCGCTGAGCAGATGCCACGCGTGCGCGTTCAGCACGCCGGTCTTGCCGTCGATGTTCGCCGCGATCTCCAGTTGCCGCACCAGCACACTGCGGTGCAGCACCAGCACGGGCAGCAGGATGAACGGGACGAGCGCGGGCGCGTGCACGATGCCCAGCGCGGTCGAGGTCCCGAGCACCAGGGTGGTGACCTCCAGCAGGTTGTCGTCGCCCGAGCCGAACAGCGAACGCGGCGACCGGCCCCCGGTGTGCAGATACACCGAAAGCGCCACGACGAACGCGTTGGCCACGGTGAACACGGCCGCCGCCTCGACGATCTTCAGCGAACCGGCGAACCCGACGGGCAGACCGTTCCAGCCGGAGACGATGGCGCCCGAAGCCAGGCAGGACAGCACGATCGCCGCCGCGCAGTACACGACGCGGTAGGCGGGGCGGTGGCTCATCCCCCGCCAAACCCGGAGCCAAAGGTGCAGGTAGATGAGCAGGCCGAGGGCGAGCGCGAGCCCGGACGGCAGGACGAGCACCCCCGCGAACGTCCACACCGAAGTCATGTTGATATGCGGCCGGTCACAAAGCGTGCGCCGCAACCGTTCCACCGAACGCGAAAGCTCGGCCTGCAGGAAAGCAAGGCCGAGCAGTGATCCAAATCGGACGAATTCCGTAGTCTCGTAGTTCGATCGGAGCAGGGCGACTACGGCGACTGCCGCCGCAAGTCCTTCCACCACAAGAAAAACCGCCGGCACCCCCCGCGGTCCGGACCATAAGTCCCAGTTTCGGACCCAGGTTCTCAGACGCGTACCGGCCCCTTCTCCGACGAGTTCCGCATCCCCCATAATCATCGTCACCGGTCCCCCTTCCGTACGCGATTCAATGTATCCGAGGTAGTACTGAGGGTGGCTCGAGTCAATTCCGGAACACACAGATGGAGCAGTGGGAGGGAGGACCATCATGAACGGTCGCGAGGACTGATCCCACCGATTCAGCCGGTTCGGCTCCCTGCCGGGAGCCATACATCGGGCCCGGTGGCGATGGTGCGTTTCCACGCCATCGCCATCGGGCCCGCCGAGGCGACGGCGACCGTCGCGGCCACCCCGACGGCCACGAACGGGCCGGTCAGCTGGGCGAGACCGCCCGCGAGCATGATCCCGATTCCTTGTACGGTCACCAAACTCGTCGAGGTCAGGCCCATCACCTGCGCCCGGACACCGTCCGGCACCGCACGCGCCATCAGCGCCACGGCCTGCAGGTGGTACGGCGCCGCGAACGCGCCGCTGAGCCCGATCAACGCGAGACAGACCGGCAGTGACGGATGAAAGAAGACAAAGACCAAGGGAACGACGGATGCGATGGCGAGAATGCCGACCATTCGCGTTTTCCGTCGCGCCGGAACCCATTTCGTGAAGATCCACGATCCTATTACCGAACCCACCGGATCCGCCGCGAGAATAAGACCGACCGCGAAATTCCCCGCCCCGAGCCCGACGGCGAGCGGCGCCGCGAGCCCTTCCGGCGCGATGGCGAATCCGGCGAGCATCTTCAGCCCGAAGAGCACCCGGATTCCCTTGCCCTGCCACAGTTCTCTGACGCCTTCACCACTGAAAGCCCGCGCTACCCGGCTTTTCACCGAAGATTCCGTGGCGGCGGGCCCCCGGCGACGGACCCCTGTGGACACGAGCAGCGCCGAGACCACAAAGGTCGCCGCGTCGATCACCAGTCCCCAGTGGGGCGTCACGAGCCCGATCACCAGTCCGCCACCGCCGAATCCGGCCAGCTGTGCCGTTTGGATGGTGATCGTGCGGACCGCGAGCCCGGCGACGTACCGCTCGCCTTCGAGGACGTCCGGGAGCAACGCGAGCTGTGCCGCCCGGAACGGGCCACCCGCCATCGTCAGGATCACCAGCAGCCCGGCCAGCACCGGCAACGGCGTCCCCGGGACCGCCATCAGCGCCGCGATCGCGGCCCGCAGCAGGTCGCAGACGATCATCACCGTCCGCCGCGAATACCGGTCGGCCAGTCCGGCGAACAGGGTGCCGCCGATCAGCGTCGGCAGGTACGTCAGCCCGTAGGTGAGCCCGGTCAGCCCCGCCGACGCCGTTCTTTCCCACACCAGTACCGACAACGCGACCCTGGCCAGCTGGTCACCGGCCTGCGAAAACGCCTCGGCCGCCCACAACGCACGGAACTCGCCGACCGCGAAAGCGGCCTTGAACGGTGTGCTCCGAGTGGAATCCCCCTTTTCCATGAGCCCCTCCCCTTGGCTCACGGTAGTCGATCACTTTCGCTGTGTCAGCAGCCATCCGGCGCACGACCCCCGTCAGCGTCCACTATGGACAGACCGATTCACGTGCTCCACGGCGGCACTGGCGAAGGCGTGAACGAGCGGATGGGGACGGGTGCCGTCGCCGGCGAGTTCCGGTTGGAACAGGGTCGCCAGGAAGAACGGGGGCTCCGACAGTTCCGCGATCCGCGCGTCGCCCTCGCCGTCGAATCCACTGAAGACGAGCCCGTTCGCCGCCAAGGTGTCCCGATGCCGGGCGTCGAGGCCGTACGAACAGTGGTACCGCTCAACGGAACGATCCGCGCCGAGGATCCGCGCGGCCAGCGTTCCGGGCGTGACGTGGACGGCGCTCTCGTGCCCGACGAGCGAACACGCCAGCGGGACGATCAACCGCTCGGCCGACTCCGGCGCGTTCTCCCCGTGCCCGATTCCGCCGAGGCCGCAGACGTTCCGTGCGAATTCCAGCAGCGCGTGCTGGAAACCGGCGCAGGTGCCGAGGAACGGGATGCCGTTCTCGCGAGCGGCGCGCACGGTGTCCACCGCGCCGGCTTCGGATCGATAGGGACTGCCGGGCACCAGCCAGACGGCGTCGAAACCGGTGACGTCGCCGACGGCGTCGGTCGGGATCCAGTAGGCGTCGAGTTCGAGGCCGTCACGTTCGGCGAGACGGTCGAAGAGCATCGGGATCCGGACGTGGGAGCGGACGCCGTCCGAACGGTCGCCGACCAGGGCGACCCGCGCTGTCTGTGTCATGCGGCCATCCTGACCCGGGGGCCGAGTTCAGCGCCAACGATGATCCTTGCTGAAGTCATAAGCGATACTGATGACCATGGAGACCCATCTGCTCCGCACCTTCGTGGCGGTGGCCCGCGGCGGCTCGTTCTCCCGGGCCGCACGCGAACTCGGTTACACGCAGTCCGCGATCTCCCAGCACATCGCCACGCTCGAACACGACCTCGGCACCACGTTGCTGACCCGGCGGCCCGTCGCCCCGACGCGGGCCGGGGAACGTCTGCTCGAACACGCCGGCCCGCTGCTGACCCGGCTCGACGCCGCCCGCGCGGACCTCGCCCGGCTCACCGCGGCCCCCACCGGCCGGGTCGTGCTCGGACTGACGCCGCTTTCACTCACCGCCGAAGTCGCCGCCGCCGCACAGCGCGGCACCGAATTGCGCGTGCTGCGCCGTGAAGACGTCCTGATGGAGGTCGCGACGGGCTCGCTCGACCTCGGTCTCATCGACGGTATGACCGCGCCGAGTGATCCGCTCCCGCTGCCGGACTTCGGCCCGCTCACCACCACCGTCGTCGGCGAACGCCCGCTCGCGGTCGCGGTGCCCGCCGGCCATCCGCTGACCGGACGGACCGCCAGGCTGGCCGAACTCGCCGGCGCGCACTGGATCGACGCGCCGGACACCGCGATTCCCTTGGAACGGTTGAGAAAGTCCGCTTCGACCGACGGATTCCGCGGTCGGCTGCGGTACACCGGGACCGACGTCCACGGCCTGCTTCGCCTGGTCTCGGCCGGTCAAGGGCTGGCGCTGCTCCCTGCCGACGTCATCACCGGCGTGGGCGTGCTTTCCCTGTCCTCGCCGCGCGTGGTCCACCGCACCGAACTCGTGCACGGCGACCCCGGCGAGGGCTCCGCGCTGGCCGCCGCGCTGACGGGTCAGCGGCCGTAACTCATCATTCCCTGCGCCATCTGCATCGCCAGCGAACTCGCCACGGCGGGGTCCATCATGCTCCGGAGGTCCTCCGTGGCCTTGTCGCGCGCTCCGAGGTCCGAACGCGGCTGCTCCGGCGGCTTGGTCTCGGCGGGCGGCAGGGCCACGACGCGTTCCCTGACGGGCTTCTTCTTCGTCGCGGGCGCCTGCTGCTTCACGGTGACCGGGACGTAGACGGTCACCGGGGCCGCCTGCGGCGCGGGCTGCGCGACGGGCGGCTGCTGGGTCACCACGGCGGGCAGCGGCGACCCTGGCAAGGCGGTGTCCTCCACCGGCTCGAGGGTGAACGTGCCGGCGAACCAGCCGATCGCGAGCAGCGCCACCCCCGCTCCGCCTGCCAGCCAGGACCGGGCGCGACGGTGGATGACGACGGCCTTGGGCCGGAGATCCTTGTCCACGACCGGTTCGCAGACCGGGGGCCGCAACGGCATCGGCTTGGGCTCCGGCTCGTTTTCGGGGCTGCGCCGCCTCTTCGGCAGGCTCGCCGCGATGATCCCCGTCCGGTCCAGTAGTTCGACGGTCTCGACAGGCGCGGAGAAAGCGTCGGTCGACGGACGGCGCTGGGCGGCGCGCGGCATGGGGACCTCCGGAAGGGGAATCACGAACTTGAGCATTGTGGTGCATTTCCGACGCCGCCGTAAGTAACGCACCCCGATCGAGTTATGCCGAGCCGTCCGGACCACAGAGGGTTACTCCGTTCAGTGGCTTCCCCTTTCTCAGAGATTCCGCATTCCCCAGCGCCCGAGCAGGGCGAGTGGCCGCTGGTAAAAAGAGCCGAGCACGCGGGGAATCGCGTCGATGGCATACGCGTCCGGACCGATCAGGATGCGCGCCGTCCCCCGTTCGATACCACGCACGATGGTCTGCGCGGCCTTCTCCGGCGTGGTCCTCGCGATCTTTTCGAACCCCTCGGCGGCTTTGTCGATGTCCCGCTCGACGCCGCCCCGCGCGTCGCGGGCGATATTCGTCTTGATGCCGCCGGGATGCACGCAGCTGACCTTGACCGGATGACGGGCGATCAGCATTTCCTGGCGCAGCGCCTCGGTGAACCCCCGCACCGCGAATTTCGCCGCGTTGTACGCACTCTGCGTGGGCACGCCGATGAAGCCGAACACACTCGAAAGGTTGACGATGTGCCCGTCACCCGAAGCGATCACCTGGGGCAGAAAGGCTTTCGTGCCGTTGACCACGCCGCCGAGATTGATCCCCATCAGCCAGTCGTAGTCGTCCCAGGTCATTTCCTCGACCGTGGCGCCGAGTGCGACCCCGGCGTTGTTCACCACGACGTTGGCGCCCCCGAAATCGACGGCGACCTCCTCGGCGTGCGCGAGGACGGCGTCACGGTCGGCGACGTCGAGCGCGTACGCCTTCGCGGTCGCGCCAGCCGTCTCGCACTCCGCGACGGTGCCCGCCGCGCGGACGGCGTCGACGTCGGAAAGCGCCAGCCTGGCACCCCGCCCCGCCAGCTCGATCGCGAGTGCCTTGCCGATTCCCGAGCCCGCGCCCGTGATCACCACGACCTTGTCCGTGAACGACCTCATACCCGCTCCCAACCCGCTCGACTGTTACCGGAGGTAACACATACTACGACTGTGAGCTTGCTGTGCGTTGATCGATTCGGGCTGTGTTCGTGCCCCACTTATGGTGATCTGTGACCGGACAGCCGTGGAAGAGCGAAAGGAACGCGATGCGCCGCGCCCTGTTGCTCGTGCTCTGTGTCGTTCTGTCCGGTTGCTCCGCCGCTTCGGATCCTGCCGCGACCGACGCCGGCGACACCGCCGCGACGGTGGCCGCCACTCCCGCGCCGCGGACCAACCCGGCGATCGGCGCGCTCTTCATCGACGGGACGCATTTCTGCACGGCCAGCGTCGTCCACAGTGCCCCCGGCGACCTCCTGCTCACGGCGGCGCATTGCCTTCACGACGGCGAAGGCGGCGAGTACGCGACGGGGATCTCGTTCGCGCCCGGCTATCACGACGGCGTCGCGCCGTACGGCTTCTGGGACGTCTCCGATCCGCAGGTCCCCGAAGGTTGGGCCGATTCGTCCGATCCGGACCTGGATGTCGGCTTCGCGACCGCGCATCAGGCCGGGACCACGAAGACCCTCGAAAGTGTCACCGGCGCCAACGCCCTCGTGACCGGCGGCGGATTCGCCCACTCGATCACCTTGACCGGGTATCCCGACGAACGGGAGGCGCCGGTCGTCTGCCACGGCACCAGCAGCCAGGCCGACACCTACCAGATGCGTGTCGGCTGCCCCGGCTTCACGACCGGCACCAGCGGCGGCCCCTGGGTGGTCGACCCCGACCCGGCGACCGAACTAGGCACCGTCGTCGGCGTGATCGGCGGCTACCTGTACGGCGGGGACGATCCGGACACGTCCTACAGCAGCTACTTCGACACCGACGTCGCCACCCTGTACCGGAAAATGGACGCACGGGGATGATCTCCCCATGAGCATCCACGACGTCCCGATCACCGGCGAGCCGATCCGCCTCGGCCAGTTCCTCAAACTGGCCAACCTGGCCGAAGACGGTTCGCACGCCAAAGACCTCCTCGACGCCGAAGAGGTCACGGTCAACGGCGAGGTGGAAGTCCGGCGCGGCCGTCAGCTGACGAACGGCGACGTCGTGGAGGTCGGCGGCGAAGGCGGCCGCGTCGTCCTGTCCTGAGCTGAAGGGGACTTTCCCCGCATGCGATGCCAGGGTCCCGGCGAAGTCGAGACCTTGCAGGTCGGGCGACTATTCCTGCACTGTCGGCAGGCCTGATTCCGGGCGCCGTCGGGGCGGGGGGTCGTGAGTGGCAATGAGGGTTAGAACAACAAAAATCACTCACGACCCCGCGCAAAACCGGGCAAGTCACCCAAATCGGGCAACTTTGTCTCGTAAAGTGTCCCTTGTGGACAGTCAAGGGCCCGGTGAGGCTCCTTTGCCGGGACCCCGCATGCGATGCGAGGAAAGCGCCTTTCACCGCGTCAGATGAGGGGAAAGTCTCCTGTCCTAGCGCCCCTGCAGCGGCGCCAGGCGCAACGCCCGTGCGAGGTCTTCGAGCTCGCGGTGCACCGGCTCGTTCAGCGGGACGCCCAGCGCCTGGCACTGTTCGAGGTACTGCGCCTCACGCCAGCCCGGATACCGGACCGGGGCGCCGCCCTCCCAGCCGAGCAGGCTGCCGAACAACGCGCTCGCGGCCTTGTAGAACCCGTCGGCGCTGCGCAGCGTCGTCGGCGCGATGGCCATCACCATGAGGCCGGTGTCGTGATCGTGGTCGCCGACGCCCGAAAGCACCCCGGCGAAGATCTCCACCAGCAGGGCGAAGCCGGCGACGGCGGCACTATCGACGTCCGCGAGGGTGTCCAGATCCAGCACGAACTCCGGATACGCGCCCGCGGGGGCGGCCATCCCGAGCGGGTTCGCGGCCTTCCCGAGCTCACCGCCCGCCGCCATGACGAGCCCGATCATGGTGTGCGGCAACGCCCTCGCGGCATGGTGCCCGGCGCGGCCGAACGGCCCGACGCCGCGGACCGACATGAGCCCGACGCCGTACCGGCCCGCCCGGGACACCGCGCGGTCCATCGCGTCGCCGACGGCCCACAGCCCCGGCGCGCGGCGGTAATCGATCAGGGCGGCGGCGCCGCGGTCGGCGATCATCAGCGGTTCGGCCCTCGGCCGCACCGTGCCGTCGACCAGCATCGGCAGATGCAGCCGGGTCAGTTCGGCGACACCGGATTCCGGCGTTCCGGTGAGGTCGCCGTGGCACACCGCCTCGGCGGCCATCCTCGCCCGTGACCACGGTAGATCGTGGGCGGTGAAGATCTCGGTGACCAGGTCGATCAGGGCGTCGATCGGGACGCGCTGCCAGACCTGTTCCGGTATCGGGGAAGGCTCGGCCGGTTCGGGGATCGGCTCGACGGGCGCGCGGCGAAGAGAGCGGGGTCTGAGGGGCACTCCGCCGAGAGTGCCCAAACGCGTTTTTCGGCGTCAACGAACCGAGGCAGCTTCTAACCGACTGTGTGATCGGAGCACCCGGAAACGTCGGTGGGCGGACGTACGATCGAGTCATGTGCCGGAACATCACCACGCTTCGAGGCCTCGAGCCGGCGGCGACGCCGGACGAGATCGAGGCCGCCGCCCGCCAATACGTCCGCAAGGTGTCCGGGGTGCAGAGCCTGTCCGACGCCACCCGTGAGCCGTTCGAGGCCGCCGTCGCCGAGATCACCGAGATCACCAGGCGGCTGCTGACCGAACTGCCCGCCCGCCGTCAGCCGCCGGCGACGGTGCCGCCGTTGCGCCGTCCCGAGGTCCAGGCGCGGATCGCGGCGAAGGCCGAGAAGAGTCAAGCGTCCTGAACCGATCTCCGGCGGTTACGGTGAGCCGGTGACATATCCGCAGGATCCCTACGGTCAGCAGCAGCCGTACGGTCAGCAACCTCCGTACGGGCAGCCGTACCAGCAGCCGGGCTACGGCTACGGCCCGCCGCAACCGCCGCAGGAACAGGGTCTGGCGATCGCGGCGCTGGTCGTGTCGATCGCCAGCCTCGTCGCGTGCAGCGGGCTGCCGTCGATCGCGGGCGTCATCATGGGGCATATCGCGCATTCCAAGGCCAAACGCGGGGAAGCGGGCGGCCAGGGCATGGCGCTGGCGGCGATCATCATCGGCTACATCGGCGTCGCGATCATCGTGCTCCTCCTGGCGTTCTTCCTCTTCATCGGGATACTGACGGACTGGGACTTCGACTAGATCCGAAGCATCCCGGCAAAGCACCGTCGGATATCCTCGACAGCGGTAGCGTGTCCGAGCGGCCGAAGGAACATGTCTTGAAAACATGCGAGGGCTCTGTCCTCCGTGGGTTCGAATCCCACCGCTACCGCCAGTCTTGAAGACCAAGCTCCCCAGGTCCGCAGACCTGGGGAGCTTCGCGTTTCACGCGGGCACGAGAGCCCAGACGGTCTCGTCGCTGCGACCGCCCACGAAGGGCCGCTGCTCAAGGATCGAAGCCTGCCGCACCGCCAGCCGGCTCGCCCGGTTCACCAGCCCGTAGCGCATGTCGGCGCTACGCAGCAGCTTCCACTGCTGATTGGTCGACGAGCCGCAGTGCGTCTGTTCGAGGAGCGCGCCGTCCGCGGTACTGCCCGAGACCGGCCGCAAGCACAGGCCGCTCCGCTCGTTCGAGATCCTCCAGTACCCGCCGCCCACGTCGGTGAGCTTCCACTTCTGGCCGTTGTCGTTCTGCCTGGCCACGTGGGTGATCTTCGCGCCGGAAGACGACGAGCCGTCGACCACTGCGGCACTGTTGCCGTTGGTCGCGACAGTGAGGTAGTACTTCGTGCTCGCCTTCGGGCCGGGGTCGGCGACGGGGTTCAGGGTCCACTGTTGATTGGCCGCCCCGGTGTAGGGCTGCTGGACGAGCGAGGCCGGATACGCGCCGCCCTCGGTGATCGCGTAACCCGTCAGATAGTTGAAGATCGCCACCTTGCCGTTGCCGAGCGGCTGGAACGCCCACCGCATGCCGTTCTGGCCGTTGCAGTTGTACTGGAGGATGTGCGTGCCGGGCGCCGTCCCGCTCTGGGCGCTGTCGGCGCACAGCTGGCTGTTGGCGTTCACGAGTTGAAGACCGGTGTTGTAGCCCAGGATCCACTTCTGGCTCTGGGAATCCGTGCGGGCCCGGTGACTGAGTTCGACGAGGCCGCCGGTCGACGAACCCACGACGTCGATGGCGTTGCCATTGGCGCCGGTGATGACGTACGTCTTCCCGCCGCGTGCGTGGCCGTCGTCGTTGTCCGGGGTGTCCTTCTTGATCAGGAAGGCGCTGTTGGCGACGTTCCAATGGGTGGCGAGCCAGCTGCCCGGCGTGGGATTCGTGCTGAAGTAGTCGTCGTTGCCGCAGTCCAGCAGCCGATCGAAATCGCGCTCCGTGCAGTCGAAGGACTGGGTGTCGCCGTAACACATCAGGTCCCATTCCTGGGAGCAGTGCCCGCCGCCCTGGTAGTGCGGGGCGCCGGGCAGGACGGCGCCGAGCATGTGGCCGAGTTCGTGGGCGGCGGCGTTCACGCCCCAGCAGGGGACGGCGATCTCCGTGTAGTGCCTGCCGTTGTTGAAGGCGTTGGCGGGACCGGGCTGGTCGTCGCTGTCGCCCCACGTGCCGGCACAGGTGTGGGGGTTGTCGGAGAACAGCATGTAGTCGCGGTCGGCGTGGTGGAAACCGGCGTTGATGGCGGCGTCGCGGATCGCACCCGAGGTGTACGTGCCGTTGGGCACCACGAGGTTGCCGACGGCGACCTGGCAACCCGCGCCCGCCGTCGTCACGTACCGGAGATGCCTGCTGGCGCCCGTGGCCGCGGCACTGTCGTTGAACGAGTCGTCGATCCCGGACGCGTAGGCGCGCAGGGAGGGCACGACGGTCGCGTACCGGTCGGGCTGGCCGGCTTCACGGACGTAGACCAGCTCGACGCGTTTGCCGGAGACGCCGTCACCCTCGCAGATCACCGGATTGGCGGCGATCTGCGCCTGAGCGACGGAAGCGGCGAGCGGGGCCACCGGGGTCGCGCCGGGCGGCAGCGGTCGGCTGTGGTCCTTGACGGCGGGTGCCGCCGGGATGTCGGAGGCCACGGCCCCCGCGGTCTCACCCACGAACAGGCCGCAGATGAGACCGGCGGTCACCAGCAGGCCGGCGGATCGCCGTTTTGCCTTGGACAAGGGGTTCTTCCTTTCGCGAAGGGAAAACTGCCGCGATAAAGAAGGCTAGAGATCGGATGTATGGACCACCAGACGCCATTGAGGGCCGGTTTTCCGCGATTAATCCGTTCTGAGGTCCGATGAAATCGGTCGCCTCCGCTATGTTCCCGGTCATCGGGCAGCATTACTGTTCCCGACGATGTCGAGAACCCGCACCCGGCTCCGTCCCTGGCGATGAAAGCGGCCGAACCCCGGCCGCGTCACCCTCATCGAGGAGAACAAGTCATGGCGAAGTACCTGCTGCTCAAGCACTACCGCGGCGCTCCGGCGGCGGTCAACGACGTGCCGATGGCCCACTGGGCGCCGGACGAGATCACCGCGCACATCGAGTACATGAGGGAGTTCGCGGACCGGCTCCGGGAGACCGGCGAGTTCGTCGGGGAACAGGCCCTGGCCCCCGAAGGCACCTTCGTCCGGTACGACGGCGAAGGCAAGCCGCCGGTCACCGACGGCCCCTTCGCCGAGACCAAGGACCTCATCGCGGGTTGGATGATGATCGACGTCGACAGCTACGAGCGCGCGCTCGAACTGGCGGGCGAGCTGTCGGCCGCTCCGGGCGCGGGCGGGAAGCCGATCCACGAGTGGCTCGAACTGCGGCCGCTGTGGGGCGAGCCCCTGGTCATCACGGAGTGAACACCGAGCTGGACGAGGCTCTCCTTCGCAGCCTTACACCGAACGTCCTCGGAATCCTCGTCCGCCGCGGAGCCGACTTCGCGGCGGCCGAGGACGCCGTGCAGGAAGCGCTGATCGAGGCCGTCCGCGTCTGGCCAGGTGACCGGCCGAAGGATCCGAAAGGCTGGCTCGTCACCGTCGCCTGGCGCAAATTCCTCGACATGGCCCGATCGGACGCCGCCCGTCGCCGTCGCGAGGACCTCGTCGAAGAGGAACCGGAGGCCGGGCCCGCCCCCGCGGTGGACGACACGCTGCAGCTCTACTTCCTGTGCGCCCACCCGTCACTGACGCCGTCGTCGGCGGTCGCGCTCACCCTGCGCGCCGTCGGCGGGCTGACCACCCGGCAGATCGCCCAGGCGTACCTGGTGCCCGAAGCGACCATGGCGCAGCGCATCAGCCGGGCCAAACGCACCGTCTCCGAGGTGCGTTTCGACCAGGCGGGTGACGTCGCCACCGTGCTCCGCGTGCTCTACCTGGTGTTCAACGAGGGCTACTCCGGCGACGTCGACCTCGCCGCCGAAGCCATCCGGCTCACCCGGCGGCTCTCGGCCTCGATCGACCATCCCGAGGTGCGCGGGCTGCTCGCCCTCATGCTGCTCCACCACGCCCGGCGCGCCGCCAGGACGACTCCAGGCGGCGACCTGGTGCCGCTCGCCGAACAGGACCGCGGCGAATGGGACACGCGCCTGATCGCCGAGGGCGTCGAAATCCTGCAAGCGGCGCTGGCGCGCGACAGGCTGGGCGAATTCCAGGCACAGGCCGCCATCGCGGCGCTCCACGCCGACGCCCCCACCGCCGAGGAGACCGACTGGGTGCAGATCGTCGAGTGGTACGACGAACTCGCGCGGCTGACCGGCAGCCCGGTCGTCCGGCTCAACCGCGCGGTGGCCGTCGGCGAGGCGGACGGACCGCGCGCGGGCCTGGCGGCGCTGGCGAAACTGGACGGCTCGCTGCCGCGGTACACGGCGGTGGCGGCGTACCTCCACGAGCGCGACGGCGACCTGGCGACGGCGGCGCGGCTGTACAGCGAGGCCGCGGGAAAGGCGGCCGACCTGGCCGAGCACGCCCACCTGACGCGTCAGGCCGCGCGGCTCAACGCCCTCAAGAAGTGACCGGCGGCAGCCGCGGGAGACCGTCGATCGCCGACAGGTGCTCCAGCACGCGGCCGAAAGCCCGCCCCAGCACCTGCTGCTCTTCGGGGCTCAGCAGGTCGATCAAATGCTCCCGGACGCCCTCGACGTGCGTCGGCGCGGCACCCGCCAGCAGTTCCGCGCCACGTCCGGTCATCTCCGCGACGACGCCGCGTTTGTCCGCCGGGTCACGGGTGCGGCGGATCAGCCCCTCGGCCTCCAGCCGGACCATCTGGTGCGAAAGCCTGCTCTTGGTCGAGCCGAGCATGCTCGCCAGCTCCGTCATCCGCATCCGGTTGTCGGACTGGAGCGAAAGGCAGACCAGGACCTCGTAGTCGGCGAGCGTGACGTCGTGCCGCTCGGAAAGTTCGCGATGCAGGCGCTGCCGCAGCCGCATGGTGGCGACGATGTACGAGCGCCAAGCGACCATCTCCGACTCGGACAGCCAGCGCACTTCCTTCTGCTCCACCGCCATCCACGCAGCGTAGAGCGTTGATCGCACAAGGCGCATACCCGCCGGTCACTTTTCGGCCGGTGAAAAACCGGACGGGACATTCGCCCGAAGGAGGGTTACGAAAAGGTTGAGACTCGGCGCGAAAAGGCGCATTCTTCTTGTCAGCGGATGGTCGGGCAAGTAACGGGCGATCTCCACGGACGATCGCCGGACTCGCTCCCCAGCCGGGAAGGGTCAAGGTGGTGGTATGGCGGGTGATTCTCGCGGTTGACCGCCTGCTGTGTCCCCGCGACCGGAACGGAAAGGACCGGGTCGGTCGCGACTGCGAACAGCGACGAGCGCGGGCATCTCAGATGCGCACGACAATTCTCGCGCATTCGGCGTCACTCCGGCCTGTTTCGGGTTCGCGGCCTCTTCGACCGCCTCGGCAGCGCCCGGCGCCGGCCCGGTGATCGCGGCCAACCGGCGATCTGTACAAGACAACCTCGGTAGTTCTGGGTGCGGCCGCGCTGCGTGGCCGCACCCAGGCATATCCGGGCTCTTCCGGCTACGCTTCCCCCCGTGCGATTCGACGAAGGCGCGGGCCTGGACACCTCCGAGGTCGAGGACCTGCGCGGCGGTGGCGGTGGTGGCGGCGGCGGTATCGGCGGCCGGGTGGCACTCGGCGGCGGCGGGCTCAGCGTGGTCGGCCTCGTCATCTACTTCCTGATGTCCCAGTTCGGCGGCGTGAGCCTGAACCCGTCCTCGGTCGGCAGCCTCGGCGGCCTTGGCTCCGGACAGCAGATGGACAACACGTCGCTGTCGCAGGAATGCAAGACCGGCGCGGACGCGAACCGCAACCACGACTGCGCGATCGTCGCCACCATCAACTCGATCCAGGACTACTGGGGGCAGGAGTTCCAGCGGTCCGGCTCGACGTATCGCAAGGCCGTCACCAACTTCTTCAGCGGCGGCGTGAACACGGCCTGCGGCAACGCGACTTCGGACGTCGGGCCGTTCTACTGCCCCGGCGACTCCGAGGTCTACATCGATCTCGCGTTCTTCAACGAACTCCGCACCCGGTTCGGCGCGCAGGGCGGACCGTTCGCGGAGGCGTACGTGCTGGCCCACGAATACGGCCATCACGTGCAGAACCTCACCGGAGTGTCCAAAAAGGGCACCGGGAGCGGGCCGACGTCGGGTTCGGTGCGGCTCGAACTCCAGGCCGACTGCTACGCCGGCGTCTGGGCGAACCACGCCACGACCACGCCGACCGAGACGGGACGGCCACTGCTCACCGAGCTCACCCAGGAGGACATCAACTCCGCCCTGGACACCGCTTCGCGGATCGGCGACGACTACATCCAGTCCAAACTCGGCGGCGGCCGGGTCGACGAGTCGCAGTTCAGCCACGGCACTTCGGCGCAGCGGAAGAAGTGGTTCACCACCGGCTTCCAGACCGGCCAGCCGGCGCGGTGCGACACCTTCGCGACCAACAGCCTGGGCTGAGTTCCCCTCGCTCGGTGCTCCCGATGTGGCATTGGGGACGCTGAGCGCCACCAATGCCACATCGGGAGCATCGGTCTCCAGGGGTCTGAGTCCCTGAGCAGCGCATCTCCAGAGACGCAATGAAGGGGCCTTTCATCGCAAATTTTGCGATGAAAGGCCCCTTCATTGCGCTTGAGAGAGCTACTACGCGGCGACGTGGCCGTGGTGGTCGTCAGCGTGGACGGAAGCCGTCATGCTCCGCTGCTGAGACCGCTCCGCGGCGCGAAGGGCCTTCGCCTTCGCAGCCGAGGCACCCGAGACACCGTTGATGTTCGCGGTGCTGGTCGCGTACACACCCAGCGCCCAGGCGACGGCGTCCGAGTTGCGCTCGAGCGCGACGCGGTCGACGTTGCCGAGGTTGTCGCAGGCCTGGTGGTAGCACTTGTCGTAAGGAACGTCGGCGCTACCACCCCACTTCGCGGCCTGTGCGGCGGTCTTCACGCCTTCGGCACCGGTGAACAGGCCACCGGCCGGGATGCCGACCGCGATGAACTGGCCGTAGTCGGAACGACCGGTGAAGTCCGTGCCTTCGACCGGGACACCCTTGCCCAGCTGGAGGTAGTCCACAAGCGTCTGCTCGAGCTGCGCGGAACCGTACGGGCCCGCGCCCGCGCCGACACCGTCGGAGTTGTCACCGTCGTAGGCGAAGTACGCCGCGTTCGGCGAGCCGATCATGTCGTAGTTGTAGTACAGCGCGATGTTGAGCTGCTCTTCGAAGCTCAGCGAGTTGACGTAGTGGGTCGAGCCGACGAGCCCGAACTCCTCCGCGCTCCACCAGCCGAAGCGGACGGCGTTGTTGGCCTTGGGCTTGCTGCCCAGCTGCAGCGCGGTCTCCAGCAGCGCGGCGGAACCGGTGCCGTTGTCGTTGATGCCGGGCCCCTCGGTGACGCTGTCGAGGTGGGCGCCGAGCATCACGACGTTGTCCTTGCGACCGGTCTTGGTCTCGGCGAGGACGTTGTAGCTGGTCCGCTCCTCCTGGAAGGCGCGCAGGTCGAGGGTGACCGAGGAACCGGCCTTGGTGGCGAGCACCTGGCCGTCGGCCTGGGTGATGCCGCCGGTCGGGATCTTGCCGGCGGCCGGGTCGCCGAGGGTGCCGTTGACCGGGCCGGGGACGTTGTTGTAGACGATCGCGCCGACGGCGCCCGCCTCGGCGGCGGTCGCCTGCTTCTGCGCGAAGGAGCAGCCACCGCGCTGGATCAGCGCGATCTTGCCGGCGACCCCGCCGGCGTAGTCCGCGGCTTCACAGCCGCTCGTGTCGTCGACCGGGACCACGGCGAGCGGGGCGGTGATTCCACCCGTCGGCGTCGACGGGCTGTAGGACATGATGATGACCGGGACGTCGGCGCCCGCGACCGTCAGCTTCTCCGCGAGGGTCTCCGCGTAGGTGAACGGGAACTCCTGCCGCGTGACCGAGTACCCGGCCTGCTCCAGCTTGGTGGCGATGTATTCCGCGGACTTCTTGTGCCCTTCGGTGCTGGCGGCGCGGCGGCCGCCGTTTGCGTCCGAGATCCGCTGCATGGCGATCAGGTGCCGGTTGACGTTGTTCACGTCGACCTTCTTGACGAGCTGTTTGGCCAGCGCGGGGCCCTCGGGCCCGGTCGTGGCCGTCGCAGCGGGAGCCATTCCGACCGTGAGCGCGGCGGTGGCCATCACCACGATCGAGGGAACAATGCTTCTTCGCGAATATGACATGAGCGTCACCTTTATGTGGTTTGCGCCACAGGTCAACCGACGTTCGGCGGACTTTACGACACCGGGATAGGGTCGCTTGTATGTACGCGATCACCATCCGTGAGCCCGGCGATCCCGATGTTCTCGAATGGACCGAGGTCCCCGATCCGGTAGCGGATTCGGGCGAAGTCGTCATCGAGGTCGCCGCGAGCGCCGTCAACCGTGCTGACCTGCTGCAACGCCAGGGCAACTACCCGCCCCCGCCGGGGGCGAGCGAAATTCTCGGGCTCGAATGTTCGGGCACGATCGCCGAAATCGGCGAAGGCGTCGAGGGATGGCGAATCGGCGACGAAGTTTGTGCTTTGCTCGCCGGTGGCGGCTATGGGGAAAAGGTCGCCGTCCCGGCAGGACAACTGCTTCCGCTTCCCGCCGAAGTCGAATTGCTCGCGGCCGCCGGACTGCCCGAAGTCGCGTGCACGGTCTGGGCGAACGTGGTGATGCACGCCAAGCTGTCCGAAGGCGAGGTCCTGCTCGTCCACGGCGGGGCGGGCGGCATCGGCACGCACGCGATCCAGGTCGCCAAGGCGCTCGGCGCGACGGTCGCGGTGACGGCGGGTTCGGAAGACCGGCTGGAGAGCTGCCGCCAGCTCGGCGCCGACATCGCGATCAACTACAAGGAACAGGATTTCGTCGAGGTCCTGCGCGCCGAGACCGGCGGCGCGAACGTCATCCTCGACAACATGGGCGCCAAGTACCTCGACCGCAACATCGACGCACTGGCCATGGACGGCAGGCTCGTCGTCATCGGCATGATGGGCGGGGTCAAGGGCGAACTCAACATCGGCAAGCTGATGACCAAACGCGCGAGCATGTTCGGCGCGGGCCTGCGTTCGCGGCCGCTGGAGCAGAAGGCGGCGATCGTCGCCGACGTCCGCGAACGGCTGTGGCCGTTGGTGGAGCAGGGTTCGGTGCAGCCGATCGTCGGCCAGGTCGTCCCGATGGCCGAGGCCGCCTCCGCGCACCGCGCTTTGGAGGACGGCACGGTTTTCGGCAAGGTTCTGCTCGCCGCGAAGTCCTAGCGGATCTCTTCCAGCACCCGGACGAGCTGATTGACCTCGAAGACGTTCGAGTAGTGCGCGAGGCCGATGCGGACGGCGCCGCCGACTTCGGCGGCGCCGAGCGACCCGAAGACGCCGCTCGTACCGTCGTCGGCGAAGGCGCAGAGCCCCTGGGACGCCAGGTATTCGGCGACCTCGGGCGCTTTCTTGCCCGCGACGGCGAACGCGAGCGCGGGGATCCGGCGCATGGCGTCGCCGATGACCATGACATGCCGCAGCGACCGCAGTTCGGTGGACAGCTGCGCCAGAAGTCCCGCGTGGTACGACTTCGCCGAGCCCAGCGACGTCACCAGCTTCTCGCGCCGCGAGCCCATGGCCGCGTCGTCCAATCCGGCCAGATAGTCGATCGACGCGATCAAGCCGGCCAGCAACGGATACGCGTGCGGTCCGAGCTCCATCCGGGCCGGACCGCGTGCGGCCGGGTCGAGCGAGACCGACGGCAGGCGTTCGAGCAGTTCGGGGTCGCGGAACACCAGCGCCCCCACCGAGGGCCCGCCCCAGGCCTGCGCCGAAACCACCATCACGTCGGCGCCGAGCGCGTTGAGGTCCAGCGGCACGAACGGCGCCGCATACGTCGCGTCGACGACGACCAGCGCGCCGACGCGTTTGGCGAACTCGATCACCGTCGGGACGTCGGGGCGCGTGCCGACCGAACCGGACGCCAGCGTGACCGCGACGGCCTTGGTGCGCGCGGACACGAGGTTCTCGTACTGCCACGCGGGCAGCTCGCAGGTCTCGATGTCGATCTCGCCCCAGCGAACGACCGCGCCGACCCGCTTCGCGGCGCGGCGCCACGGCGCGAGGTTGGCCTCTTCGTCGAGCCGGGACACGACGACCTCGTCGCCGATCGTCCAGCGATCGGCCATCGCGTCGACGAGACGGCGGATGAGGTCGGGCGCGTTGGGCCCGAGCACGACTCCGGCCGGGTCGGCGCCGACCAGGTCGGCGACCGCCCGGCGAGCGGCCGTGACAATGCTTTCCGCGCGCTGGGAGGCCGGAAACGCTCCACCCGGTCCGGACACCGGAGCGCGCATGGCCGTGGATACGGCCGAAGCGACCTGTTCAGGTACGAGCATTCCGGCGGCGCCGTCGAAGTGAATCCAGCCGTCACCCAGCGCGGGAAACAACCCACGGATACGAGCGACGTCGAACGCCATGGGGACACCGTACGGACGTGCGGTTTGGCGCTTTACCCGGGGTTGGCTGCCCGAACACGGGGTGCGACGATTCCCGCTACGCTCGGAGACGGCGCCGAAAACCACACTGCGCTTCGCGCCCGACGTAGGCCAGGATGGAGCACATGACCGACCCAGTTTCCCGCGAATCGAACACCCCCGGTGACGGCGGCGGAGACTCCTCGCCCCACGTGGTGGTCGTCGGGCCCGACGGCACTCCGGTCGGCACCGCGCGCCTCGCCTCCCCCGGCTCCGGCGAGGAGGCGGCCCAGGAGGAGTCGCTCGGCGACCTCGTCGAAGAACCCGCCAAGGTGATGCGCATCGGCACGATGATCAAACAGCTGCTCGAGGAGGTCCGCGCCGCACCGCTGGACGACGCGAGCCGCACCCGCGTGCGCGAGATCCACCAGACCTCGATCCGCGAGCTGGAACAGGCGCTGGCGCCGGAGCTGCAGGACGAGCTGGAGCGGCTGGTGCGCCCGTTCACCGAGGACTCGACGCCGTCCGATGCCGAGCTGCGGATCGCCCAGGCCCAGCTGGTCGGCTGGCTGGAAGGGCTCTTCAGCGGTATCCAGACCGCGCTGTTCGCGCAGCAGATGGCCGCGCGGGTGCAGCTGGAGCAGATGCGGCGTGGGCTCCCCGCCGGTCCTTCCGCGGGCGGTGCCCTTGGCGGGCACGCTGCGGGCGGCGAGACGCACGGGCCCGGCCAGTACCTCTGACACGCGCCATGAGCGTGCAATGAAGGGGCCTTTCATTGCAAATTTTGCTATGAAAGGCCCCTTCATTGCAGCCGGCGGGGCATCAACGCAGCCGCCGGAAGAACGTCCGCAGGTCGCCGATGAGCAGATCCGGCACCTCCAGCCCCGGGAAGTGACCCCCGCGGTCCGGAGTGGACCAGTGCACGATGTTGTCGGTGCGCTCGGCGAGATGCCGGATCGGGAGGCCGGTGTCCTTCGGGAACACGGCCACCCCGGTGGGCACTGTGGACTCCGGCGGCTTCGCGCCCCAAGCCGGTCCCAGCGCGGCGTAGATCCGCGAAGACGAGTTCGCGGTCCCGGTGAGCCAGTAGAGCATCACGCTGGTGAGCAGGTCGTCGCGGTCGATGGCGTCTTCCGGGACATCACGGGAGTCCGAATAGGACTTGAACTTCTCCACCAGCCACCCGAGCTGTCCTGCCGGTGAGTCGGTGAGCCCGTAGGCAAGCGTTTGCGGTTTGGTCGCCTGGATCATCGCGTACCCCAGCTCGCCGGTCCGGAACTCCCGCCCGCGCGCCAGCGCCGCCTCGCCCCGCGCGAGTTCCTCACCGGTGAGGCCCGCGAGATCAGCCTCACCGCGAGGCACCGCGTGCGGCAGCATCGTCAGATGCGCGCCGATCACCCGCTCCGGGCACCGGACGCCCACCTCGCGCGACACGATCGCGCCCCAGTCGCCGCCGTGCAGCCCGAAGCGCTCGTACCCGAGTCGCGACATCAGCACCTGCCAGGCATCGGCGGTCCGGCCGGCGCCCCAGTTCGCGTCGGTCGTCGGCCCCGAGAAGCCGAACCCCGGCAGCGACGGCACGACGACGTGGAACGCGTCCCCGGGGTCGCCGCCGTACGCACGCGGGTCCGCAAGGGGGCCGGCGACGTCGAGGAATTCCACAATGGACCCCGGCCAGCCGTGCGTGAGCACCAGCGGGATCGCGTCCGGCTCCGGTGACCGCGCGTGCAGGAAGTGGACGTTCGCGCCGTCGATGTCCGTCAGGAAACCGGGGAATCCGTTGAGGCGTTCCTCGTGGGCACGCCAGTCGTAACGCAGGCGCCAGTATTCGGCGAGCTCCTGCAGGTATCCGAGCGGCGTCCCGAGCCCCCAGCCGACGCCGTCGAGCTCGTCCGGCCAGCGCGTGTTCGCCAGGCGGGCGGCGAGGTCGTCGAGGTCACGCTGGGGGACATCGATCCTGAACGGCGAGATGGTCATGCGGACGACGGTAGGAGCGATCGAGGACGGCTACGGTCCTCAGCCGCCCGGCAGTTGGGCACGCAGGCGATCGAGCCAGCGATCGATGGTGTCCTCGTACCGGCCGGGGTCGTTCCGGCGCTGCGCCTCGTCGACGGACGCGGCCACCGCCGCCCGGATCGACGCCGCGTGTTCGGGCAGCGCGAGGACCTCCTGGTAGTAGCCGTCGCGCATCTGGACGTCCGCCACCAGCTGGTAGTCCCTGGCCGCGTCGGGGACGATGAGACCGTACGCCCAGCCGGGGGTCTGTCCCTGGCCGCGGGCGGTGACCACGATGACCGTGGGACGCGCGGCCTTGACGACGTCGGTCACCGGTGCGCCGTGGGCGATGGCCTCGTCGTTCAGTCCGATGTAGTCGATCGACTTCCAGCCGCTGTAGTACGGGATCGCCCCGGCGTCGGAGACCGCGAGACTGCGCGCCGACTCGGGCACCTTGGCGTTCGCGAGACCCTTCCCGATGGCGACGTGGGCGCGTTGCAGATCGGGACCGTAGTTGGCGATCACCGGCAGATCCGCCGATTCCGCGCCGGCGACGGCGACCCAGCCGACCGCGACCGCGCCGGTCACGGCGGCGATCCACCGGCGGCCGAGCTGTGCCATGGCCAGCCCCGCGCCGAGACACAGCACCGGGAACGCGTGGAAGGCGAACCGGTGCAGGTAGTCCATGGTCGGTCCGGACACCGCGTAGGTCATCCCGGTCAGGAGGACGACCGAGCACAGCACCAGGCCCGCTCCCCGGCTCGCCTTCCGGAACAGCAGGAAAGCGGTCAGCACGAGCAGCGGGGCGACCAGCCAGGCGGTCGTCTCCAGCCACACCGAACCGGAGTCGAGGTTGCCGAACTTGACGTAGAAGGTGTTCGGGAACGGGTGCCCGAAGTAGCTCCACCGCCAGCCGAAGTACGCGCCGCCGACGACGGCCACTCCGGCCACCAGCGCCCAGGTCCGGCGGCTCCCGCGGCCGAGCCAGCACCAGACGAGGAAGGCCGGGACGGTCGCGAGCACACCCTCCGGCCGGATCATGCCGGCGAGGAGCAGCAGCACCGGCGGCTCCCACACCCGCACCGGGCGGCCTTGGACCAGGTTCACCCCGACGATCGCGGCCCGCAGTACGACGGCGGCGAACGCGATGGTCTCCAGGCCGGCGGTGACATGGAAGTAGGACGGCACGAAGAGCACCAGCGCGCCGCCCGCCACGAGCGCGCCGAGCAGGCCCGCGCCGCGGTGGCCCGCCCGGACCAGCAGCACGAGGATGCCGATTCCCAGTACGAGCGACGTCACCTTCGCGACGGTCTCCAGCGGCACTCCGATGAGCGCGAAGGGCACGTGCCAAAGCATCCAGAGGAAGTTGGTGAAGCCTTCGATCGGGTCTTCGCCGACGTTCCACACCGGGCCGTGGCCGTCGGCCATGTTCGCCGAGTACCGGAAGGTGATGAAGGCGTCGTCGATGGTGAGGAACCACGCCGCCCAGCAGCCGACGAGGAAAAGCGCCCCGAATCCGAGCAGGACGACGAGGGGGCCTCGGCGTCGCTTCGGTTCCGGGACGGCGTCAGCCTCGGTTCGCTCCGCCGTGGTCGTCATCCCGTCACCCTCGTCTTCTCCAGCCGGTCCAGCACCCGGTCCACACCTCGCCCGTCCACAAGAGCCATCGAAGTCGCGGAAAGACCGTTACGCGCCGACGGGTCCGACATCAGTCCCCTGAGCGTCTCGGTGGCGTGGCCGTCGAGCGCGTCCGCGCTGCCCAGCCCGGCCGCCAGCCCGAGACCGAGCGCCGCCCGGTAACCCGCGTCCTGGTTCGGGACCAGGCGGACGACCGCGGTGGGCACGCCGAGGCAGCACAGTTCGAGGAGGGTCACCCCGGCCGCGCTGATCGCCAGATCCGTTTCCACCAGCAGGCCGAGCAGCCCCGGCCCGGGCGGCGCGACCCGGAACTCCTGCCCGGACAACGGTTCGGGCACGGCCGGTTCACCGCGTACGAGCACGTCGGCTTCGAAAGGCAGCCGAGTGTCGCGAAGGGCTCGCAAGAGGGCGCTGACCGTTTCGGCCCATTCCGCGCCGCCGCCGAGCACCACGGTGACCCGCGGTCGTTCGCCGTCGGATCGTCGCTCGGAACGCTTTTCCCTCGCCTGCACGACGGCTTCGCGCAGCGGCGCGTATCGCACACCACGCAGCAACTCCCCCGATCCGTCATCCGGCCTCGGCCCTGGTTCGAAGGCGCAGTCGACGACAAGGTCCGCCGCGCGCCTGCCGAACACGTCGTCCTCGATGGAGACCAGCAGCGCGCCCGCGGCGTTGACCTCTTCGCGCACTTCGCCGAGACCGTAGTGATCGACGACCACCGCGTCGAAACCCTCGAAGGGCACCGACGGCACCACCGGAACCGACAGCTCACCGAACCGGGCGGCCAGCCACTCGGCGTTGTCCACCCGGCCCGAGAAAACGACCTCCCAGCCTCGCGCGACGGCGCGTTCGGCATAGGCGACCATGCGCGAGACGTGGCCGGCGCCGATCGACGGCGAGGCGTCGGCCCGGAGCAGCAGCCGGGTCATCGGGCGACCTTCTTCTGCTCGACGTGCGCGTTGAGCTCCGCCAGCTCGGGCCGTGCGCGCAGGACGGAGACCACCTCGCGCCAGTCGCCGACTCGGTCGCCCAGTTCGGCCACGATCCCTTCGATGACCGCCCAGTCCTCGGGGGTGTCCAAGGTCACGCGCAGGTCGTCGGCGGGCGGGCTCACGACGATCCCGGCGCAGGAATACCGCTCCGGCTTCGCGTAGATGCCCGAAGTCACATGCTCGCGATCGGCGCCGCGGGCGGTTTCGACCTGTTCGACGAGCACCCCGGTGCGCACGAGTTCGGCGTCGAAACCACGCGGCAGGGTGCGCACCAGCACGGTGCTCAGATAGTCCAGCGACGGCTGCGCGCGCCACTGCGCCACGAGCTGGCCGATGAGCCCGGGGTCCAGCAGCGGGCAGTCGGCGGTGAGCCGCACCACGGCGTCGGCCGGGTACGACTCGACAGCGACCGCGAAGCGCGCGAGGACGTCGTCGAGGGGCCCTCTGGCGACCAGGGCACCGTGCCGGGCGGCCTCCTCGGCCACCGCGTCGTCGTCGGCCTCGGCCGACGTCGCGACCACGACGTTGTCGATCCCCGGCGAAGCCGCCGCCGCGCGGACGACCCAGCCGAGCACACTCCGGCCCGCCAGCGGACGGAGGACTTTGCCAGGTAGCCGGGTGGACGACGCGCGTGCCTGGATGACGGCGTTGACCACGTGGGCCCCGGGGTCTGCATCCATGGGTGACATGATGTCGTGCGGCAGTAGCACCGAAACGCGGAGGTCAACGATGTCCGAGCTGGATGGCTCCAGCATCCTGCTCACCGGCGGGACCGGTTCGTTCGGCAAGGCGTTCATCACCTACGCCCTGGCCGAGCTGAACCCGCGACGGCTGGTCGTGCTCTCCCGCGATGAGCTCAAGCAGTACGAAGCCCGGCAGCAGTTCGACAACGACCCGAGGCTGCGCTGGTTCATCGGCGACATCCGGGACCGCCGCCGCCTCGAGCGCGCGATGCACGGCGTCGACTACGTGGTGCACGCCGCGGCGCTCAAGCAGGTCGACACGGGCGAGTACAACCCGTTCGAATTCGTGCAGACCAACGTCGTCGGCTCGCAGCATGTCATCGAGGCCGCGATCGACACGGGCGTCAAGAAGGTCGTCGCGCTGTCTACGGACAAGGCGTCCAGCCCGATCAACCTCTACGGCGCCACGAAACTGTGCGCCGACCGGATGTTCATCAGCGCGAACCACTACGCCGCGACGCATCCGACCAGGTTCTCCGTGGTCCGCTACGGCAACGTGATGGGCTCGCGCGGCAGCGTGATCCCGTTCTTCCGCGCGCTCGCGGCCAAGGGCGAGTCGCTGCCGATCACGCACAAGGAGATGACCCGCTTCTGGATCACGCTCCCGCAGGCCGTGCAGTTCGTGATCGATTCGTTCGACCAGATGAACGGCGGCGAGCTGTACGTGCCGCGTATCCCGAGCATGCGGCTGGTCGATCTCGCGCAGGCGATCGCGCCCGGTTCGCCGATGCACGAGGTCGGCATCCGGCCCGGCGAGAAGCTGCACGAAGAGATGATCGCCCCCGACGACGCCCGCCGGACCGTGCGGCTGAGCGACCGGTACGTGGTGCAGCCGCATATCGCGGGCTGGGGCTACGAGCCGCCGACGGGCGGCGAGGCCGTGCCGGAGAACTTCGCCTACCGCTCGGACACCAACGACCTGTGGCTCGACGCGGACGAGCTGCGCGACCTGGTCGAGCAGTATGGGTGACTTCCTTCCCTACGGCCGTCAATCCGTTTCGGACGAGGACATCGCCGCCGTCACCGAGGTGCTGCGCGGCGATTGGCTGACCACCGGCCCCGCCGTCACGCGCTTCGAAGAAGACCTCGCCGAGCACACCGGTGGCACGCCCGCGGTGGCCGTGACATCGGGCACGGCCGCGTTGCACGTCGCCTACGCGGCGGCCGGGATCGGCCCTGGCGACGAGGTCGTCACCTCGCCGATGACGTTCGTCGCCACCGCCGCGACCGCGGTGCTGCTGGGTGGCAAGGTCGTGTTCGCCGATGTCGAGGCGGACACCGGCAACCTCGATCCGGCCGCGGCTTCCGCGGCCGTGACCGCGCGGACCAAGGTCGTCGCCGCCGTGGACTACGCCGGCCACCCCGCCGAGCTGGACGAGCTCGGCCGGATCGCGCACGACAACGGCGCGCTGCTGCTGGAGGACGCCGCGCATTCCGTCGGCGGAAGCTGGCAGGGCAGGCCGGTCGGCTCGCTCGCCGACCTCACGACGTTCTCCTTCTTCCCCACCAAGAACCTCACCACTGCCGAGGGTGGCGCGGTCGTCGCCGCTTCGGACGAGCTGCTGGCGCGGGCCCGCGGTTTCCGCAATCACGGTCTGGTGCGGGACAAGGCGGCGCAGCGTTATCCGGACGAGGGCGCGTGGCATCAGGAGGTGCACGAGTTCGGCCTCAACTACCGGCTGCCGGACGTGTTGTGCGCCTTGGGAAGCAGTCAGCTGCGCCGGCTCGCCGAGTTCAAGAAACGCCGCGCGGAGATCCACGCGCGCTATACCGCCGCACTGTCCTCTTTGGACGGCGTCCTGACGCCCGCGGTGCGTGAAGGCGCGGACCCGGTGTGGCACCTGTACCCGCTGCGAGTCCTCGAAGGACGCCGTCGCGCGATGTTCGATCACTTGCGCGGCAAGGGAATCGGCGTGCAGGTCAACTACATCCCGGCGTACTGGCACCCGGTGTTCGAGGACCTCGGTCACCGGCGCGGGATGTGCCCGAACGCGGAGCTGTACTACAGCCAGGAGCTTTCGCTGCCGCTGTTCCCGGCGCTGACCGACGCCGACGTGGACCGCGTCATCGACGAGGTCCACGCCTTCTTCGGCTAGAGCTGAAGGGGACCCTGGCCGCATGGCTTCTCGACTGTCCACAGGGGACGGTCCGAGGTGGCAGTGCCCGATTCGGGCCCTGTCAGAAGTCCGTGAAGGCCTCCTTGAGGGACCCAGAGTCCCTCAAGGAGGCCTTCACGGACCAAAGCGCCCTTCAGCCACTCCCTAGATCAGGCCCCAGGTGAGCGCGGTGCCCTTCGGGACGTCGGAGGCGAAGGTGCGGCCGAGCACGTTCACGATCTCGGCGGGCGCCAGCCCACCGGCGGGCCGGATCGAGCGCACGTTCTCCCGCGTCACCGTGTCCCCGGCGCGCACGTCCTCGACGACGTAAAGGGAACGCCGCAACCGCAGGCCTTCCTTCTCGCTCTCACGCGGCCCGATCACCGCCGCGCCCAGCGCTTCCCAGGCGCGGTGCGATTCGGTGACCAGCGCGGCCAGTTCGGCGGGCTCCAGGGAGAACTCCGAGTCGACGCCGCCGTCGCTCCTGGCCAGCGTCACATGCTTTTCGATGGCGACGGCGCCGAGCGCGACGGCCGCCAGCGGGGCGCCGATCCCTGGGGTGTGGTCGGACAGGCCGACGAGCGTCCCGGTCACGCCTGCCAGGACCGGCAGGCCACGCAGGTTGCTCTCGCTGGGCGACGCCGGGTAGCTGGCGGTGCAGCCGAGCACGATCAGCTGGTCGTTGCCCGCCTCACGCGCGGTCCGGACCGCCGCGTCGATCTCGGCGACGCTGGCCATCCCGGTCGAGATGATCAGCGGTTTGCCGGTTTTCGCGCACAGTTCGATCAGCGGCAGGTCGACGATCTCCGACGACGCGATCTTGTACGCGGGCGCGTCCAGCGACTCCAGCAGGTCGACGGCGGTGGGGTCGAAGGGGCTGGAGAAGATTTCGAGGCCATGGGCGCGGGCGCGCTCGAACAGCGGCTCGTGCCACTCCCACGGCGTGTGGGCGCGCTCGTAGAGCTTGTAGAGGTTCTCGCCGCCCCACAGCGAATGCGAGTCGCTGACGCGGAAAGCGGGGGCGTCGACGTCGATGGTGATCGTGTCCGGCCGGTAGGTCTGGAGTTTGACCGCCTGCGCGCCGGTTTCGGCGATCGCGTCGACGATTTCGAGCGCCCGCTCCAGCTCACCGTTGTGGTTACCGGACATTTCGGCGATGACGAACGGCGGATGCCCGGCCCCGATGCGGTGCGCGCCGATCCGGACTTCCTGTGCTGACATGGACGAAACGCCTCCCTGACGACGGTCTGGTCAGGACACAGTCTTACGCAGCTTCCGGAAACCGTCGACGGCAGGCGCGGTCTCGGCGTACCCCGCCCGGTCGAAGAGCGCGGCCGACGCCGCGTTGTCCCGGTGCACCGCGGCCACGACGACCCGCACGGGATGGCTCGCGGTCACGGCTCGTTCGCCTTCCGCCAGCACCGCGCCCGACAGACCGTGTCCCCGGCTTTCCGGCGCGAGGGTGATGCTGACCTCCCAGACACCCTCGTCCTCGCGGTCGAACCGGACGGTGCCGACCGGGACGTCGTCGAATTCGACGACGTACAGCTCCCTGTCCGGTGACGCCAGCACCCCGCGCAGCCAGGCGGAATGTTCTTCGAGCGTGATCACGCCGGTCGAACGGGACGCCTGACGGGTGCGAGGGTCGTTCCGCCAGGCGAGCAGCAGCCCCGCGTCGGCTTCCGTGGCCTTTCGGGCAGGCACGGGCTACTGAGCCTGCTCGATGGTGTCGCGCTGGCGGTCTTCGATCCGGCGCAGCCGGTCCTCGTACCGGGCGATCCCGGCGAGCCGGACGCGGATCTGGGCGTGCTGACGCTGGATCTCCTGGATCAGGCTGCGCGCCTCGGCCAGTTCGGGCTTGTCGGCGTGCGCCGGCAGCGACAGCGACTCGCGCAGATCCTCCAGCTGGGCCTCCTGGGCCGCGACGCTCGGGATGAGGCGGTCGAGCTCGGCGCGGGTCCAGCGCAGGTCGCCGCGCGCGCCCTCGATGCCGCTCTCGGCGCCGTCGAGCCGGCGCCGGTGGTCCGCGGTGGCGTGTTCGAGGTCGTTGACGCGCCCGTTGAGGTCGCGAAGCCGCTCGTCGATCCGGAAGTCGATGAGCCGGGCGATCCGGCCGATCACGCCGCTGCGGAGTTTCTGCACTGCCATGGGGTGGTTCCTTCTCGGAGTGGGCTGGCTGGGAGTTCAGCGCAGGAGTTCGGTGTCGCCGGTCTTCGTCCAGGAGTCCAGCAGCCTGCCCTCGGCGGC
Organism: Amycolatopsis sp. WAC 01375; assembly: GCF_003947325.1. NCBI lineage: Bacteria > Bacillati > Actinomycetota > Actinomycetes > Pseudonocardiales > Pseudonocardiaceae > Amycolatopsis > Amycolatopsis sp. WAC 01375. Next base: position 115,903 of record NZ_QHHW01000010.1, on the reverse strand, counting down.
GATCTGGTGTTCGGGGCCGACGATGCAGGAGTCGCCCGCGGCGTGCTCCCAGTGTGTCTGGTCGGGGTCGTCGATGAACGAGAACCCGGACAGGACCAGATTGGCGTGCGGGAAAGACGTCCGCGCGATCCAGGCGGCCAGCGTGCCGGTGGTCGACCACAGGCCCTGTTCGCGGCTCGGCAGGCCGAGCGCGTCCGAAAGCGGCAGGACGACCTCGCGGTTCGGCACCGGCACGTAACCGAGGTCCGCGGGCCACCAGCCCGGGATGTCTTCGGGCTCCCAGTGCATCCGGCCCGGCTCGACCAGCAGGTAGAGCCGCTTGCGGTAGTCACGTAAGACGTGCTTGGTGGCGCGGACGGCGCGGTTGAACACGACGACGTGCACCCGGCTGCCGACGGCTTCGGGGCCGCCCGGCTCGTCCACGACGAAGCCGTTGACGCGGATCACGAGGTCGCAGGCGTCGATGGCCTTCGCCCGCCGGGGGTCCGGCGGCAGCGGCTGATTCCCGACCACGGCCACCGAACGAGGCTCCGGCCGGTCGGCGTACGCGGCGAGCAGATTGACCATCAGGCTCGCCTCGCCGAGTGCAGCAGTCATGAGGGCAGAAAGTACCAGCACACGCACCGCGTTCGGGTGCGAATCCGACGGTAGCTTTCCGTGGTCGGGCGGGGCGGCCCAGGCAGCACCGGCCCCATCGGTACCCTCGTTCCCGTGCATGCCACCAGCACGGTTCACGCCGCCGACGGTGCTGCGCCGACCTCGGTTCCGCCGATTTCGGACAGCAAGACCTTTTCGCGCGCGTTCGCCGACATCAAGACCGGTTTCGCCGCCAAAGAGCTGTGGGGACACCTCGGCTGGCAGGACATCAAGCAGCGCTATCGCCGCTCGGTGATCGGCCCGTTCTGGATCACCATCAGCCAGGGCATCATCGCGCTGGGCCTCGGACTCCTGTACTCACAGTTGTTCAACCTGCCGACGGCGACGTTCCTGCCCTACATCAGCACCGGTTTCATCATCTGGGGCTTCATCAGCGGTTGCCTGTCCGAGGGAATGGAGACCTTCATCTCCAACGAGGGGCTGATCAAACAGCTCCCGGCACCGCTTTCGGTGTACGTGCTGCGGACGGTCTGGCGCCAGACGCTGATGCTGGCGCACAACCTGATCGTCTACGTGATCGTGGTCGCGATCTTCTTCACCAGCCTGGACCAGCCGTACGCGATGAGCGGCGCGTGCGTCAACGGCGCGCTGTGCCACCCCGGGCTCGGCTGGTACTCGCTGAGCGCGATCCCCGGCATCCTGGTGCTCGCGCTGAACGCCGGCTGGGTCACCCTGCTGCTGGGCATCATCTCGACCCGCTACCGCGACATCCCGCAGGTGATCAACTCGCTGATCCAGCTGCTCTTCTACATGACGCCGATCGTCTGGCCGATCGACCAGCTGATGGCGGGCGGCGCCCGTGACGGCGTTTCGTGGGCTTTGCCGTACGTCTACGGCAACCCGCTCTTCCACTTCATCCAGATCGTGCGCGCGCCACTGATCGGCCAGGCCGTCAGCATCAACAGCTGGTACGTGGTGCTCGGCATCACGGTCGTCGGCTGGGGCCTCGCGCTGGTCGCGATGCGCAATTACCGTTCCCGCGTCTCTTATTGGGTGTGACAGATGGTCAGCATTGATGTGCACAACGCCTACGTCGACTTCCCCATTTTCGACGCGAAGACCCGCTCCATGAAGAAAAAGGTGCTGGGCAAGGTCGGCGGCAAGATCGGCACCGAAAGCAAGGTGCCGATCATCGAAGCCCTGCACGACGTGAGCCTCCAGCTCAACGAAGGCGACCGGGTCGGCCTCGTCGGCCACAACGGCGCCGGGAAGTCGACGCTGCTGCGGCTGCTGTCCGGCATCTACGAGCCCACCCGCGGCTCGGCGAGGATCACGGGCAAGATCGCACCGGTCTTCGACCTCGGCATCGGCATGGACCCGGAGATCTCCGGGATGGAGAACATCATCATCCGCGGCCTGTTCCTCGGGATGACCGCGAAGCAGATGGAAGCCCGCGTCGACGACATCGCCGAGTTCACCGAACTCGGCGACTACCTCCAGATGCCGCTGCGGACCTACTCGACCGGTATGCGGGTGCGCCTGGCGCTGGGCGTGGTCACCTCGATCGACCCGGAGATCCTGATCCTCGACGAGGGCATCGGCGCGGTCGACGCGGCGTTCCTCAACAAGGCGAAGGACCGGCTCAAGGATCTCGTGAAGCGGTCGGGCATCCTGGTGTTCGCCAGCCACTCGGACGAGTTCCTCTTCGAGCTCTGCGACTCCGCCATCTGGATGGACGAGGGGCACGTCAAGCAGCGCGGTTCGCTGCGCGAGGTGCTCACCGGCTACAAGGGGCGCGACCCGTTCGAGAACATGAGCAAGGAGACACTGGAGCGGTTCGGCGTCGCGGCCGACCCGGAGCCCGTGTCGCTGACGAACGGTGGCCAAGGATGACCAGCGAGACCCGGCAGTTGCCCGAAGGCGCCGTCGTCGGCGTCGTCGTCACGCGCCATCGCCGGGAACTGCTCGCGGACTCGCTCAAGGTGATCGCCGCGCAGACGCGACCGGTCGACCACCTCGTCGTGGTCGACAACGGACCGGACAAGTCGGCGCGGGACATCGTCGAGAACTTCCCGCTTCCGTTCACGTACCTGCCTTCGCACCGCAATCTCGGTGGCGCCGGCGGGTTCGCGCTCGGCATGCTGCACGCGCTCTCCCTCGGCGCGGACTGGATCTGGCTTGCCGACGACGACGGCCGCCCCGCCGACGAGAACGTCCTCGCGATCCTGCTGGACGAGGCCGAAAAGCGGGATCTGGCCGAGATCTCCCCCGTGGTGACCAACATCGACGCGCCGGACAAGCTCGCTTTCCCGTTGCGGCGAGGGCTGACCTGGAAGCGTTCGTCGGCGGAACTGGGCACCGACTTCCTGCCCGGTATCGCCTCGCTGATGAACGGCGCGTTGTTCCGCGCGTCCACTTTGGACGTTGTCGGCGTGCCCGATCTGCGGCTGTTCTTCCGCGGCGACGAGGTCGAACTGCACCGGCGCCTGGTGCGTTCGGGGCTGCCGTTCGGCACCTCGCTCAAGACCGCGTACCTGCACCCGGACGGCTCGGACGAGTTCAAGCCGATGCTGGGCGGCCGGTTCCACGCGCAGGACCCGGAGAACGAGGTCAAGCGCTACTACACCTACCGCAACCGCGGATATCTGCTGTCGCAGCCGGGTATGCGCAAGATCGGCGCGCTCGAAGTGGTGCGGTTCGGGCTGTACTTCATCGGGGTCAAACGGGACCCGAAGGCGTTCCTGCAGTGGCTCAAACTGGTGCGCCAGGGCCGCGCGGAGAAGTTCTACCGCTACTGAGGCGGTCCCCCACTTGAGATGAAAGGCCCCTTCATTGCAAATTTTGCAATGAAGGGGCCTTTCATCTCACTTCCGTCGAGGCGCTGCCCTATTCGCCGATGACCGGCGGCGCGGTGCGCATGTCGGTCCCGAAGACCTCGTCCGGGTCGCCCTCGACGAGGTACGTCGGACGCTGGTGCTCGGTGTCCTCGTCCCCGTCGGCCTGCTGACCGCGGCCACCCATGCCGCCGCCCATCCCGGGTCCGCCACGACCGGCGGCGCCACCGCCGAGGCCACCCATCCCGCGGCCTGCCGCCGATTCGGCCGCGCCGACACCACCGGGCCGGGCCGCGCCGGACGCGGAACCCGAACCGGGCGTGGAACCCGCGCCGCTACCGGGACCGAACCCGCCTCCGCCGCCACCACGGCCGCTTCGGCTGTTGTACTCCGAGTCGCCCATGCCGCCGCCCATCATGGGCGGCGCCATCGGCATGGGGCTCATCGGCATCGCGGTGTTGTTGTTGGGGCCGGGTGTGGTGATCGGCGCCGGCCCGTTCTGGAAGCCGGACGGCGTCGTACCCGACGGCAGGCTGCCGGACCCCGTGGTGCTGCCCGGACCAGGCAGGTTGGAGCCGTAGCCGCCGCCACCGCCGCCACCACCGCCGCTACCCCCGCCACCGCTGCCGGGCGGGATGTAGGTGTTGCCGGGGTTGTTGGAGCCGGGCGTGTTCGAGCCGGGCGGAACCTGGTACGGCTGCCGCTTGCCCGGGTCGTCGATACCGCCACCGCCGCCCTCGCCGAACTTCGGCGGCTCGGCGAACGCCGGCTGCTTCGACGCGGCCTCGTACAAGGACTTGTCGTAGCTGTTCATGGCGGAGGCCGCCTGGGTGTGCGCCTCCTGGCTGTCCTTCTGCTTCTGGATGGACTTGTCGATGTTGTCACCGAGATTGAACGGGTTCGACGTCATCCACCCCCCGACCTCGTCCTTCCAGTCGAAGGGGATCGGTTTGGGCATCGTGTTCTTCACCGTGGAAGCCGCGGTGCCCTGGTCGTAGATCGTTTCGGAGGCGAGCTTCGCGTTCTGGGAGTTCGACTCCGACCACTTGCTGAGGCTCTTGAAATAGCCCTGCGCGTTGCCGGCCGCGTCACCTTCCCAGGTGCCCTGGGAGGCGGTGACGGCCTGGTCCATCGTCCTCGAGAACGTGTCGAAGGCCTTGTGGATGTCGTGGTACGCGGTCGAGACCTCGGAGACCTGTTCGACGTTCAGGTTGCTGTTGACGAACTGTTCGAGCTTCTGGTGGTCGTAGCCGAGGTAGTCGCCGTTGGGCGGCTCGAGCCCCTCGACGTACTTGACGTCCTTGTTCTTGGTCAGCTCGTCGACGGTCTTGTCCCCGACGTTTTCGGAATGCTGCTGGGCTTTGCCCTGAGCGATCAACCGCTGGAAGATCGCGAACGGACCGTCGCCTGCCTCTCCGCTCGCCTTGTCCTGGTAGTACTGATCCCGGGCTTGGGGCGAGAGACCCGCGACATACTCTTCCTCGGTCACATGAGCCTTGTTCGTGGTCATCCTGTCCCCCTAGCCCTTCGGAAGCTTCGGTTCGACGATGTCGGCGATCTTCTCCGCCATCCCGCACGACTTCTCCGGATCCGTGCTGACGACCACGAGGTCGACCCGCGCCGAGGCACTGATTTCGAGCGCCATCAGACAGCTGCCGGGAGGTTTCGGGACGAGCACGGCTTTGCGTCCGTTGACGTTGCCGGTGGTCTTGCCGTTCCCGCCGTCGACGACACTGTCGATCCCCTGCTTGTCACGAACGCCGACGCTGAGGGTGACGCTGTCAGCCGCCGTCTGGGAGTCCTTGGTGAACTCGCAGCCGCGGGCACCGCCCACGTTCCCGGGGACGGGTGGCTCGAAAGTGCCGAACGACGCGAGATCGGCCGCGCCGAAGAGCGAACACGGATCGATCGACGCGGGATCGGCACCACCGGTGGCCGTCGTCGGGGCGGTGGACTCGCCGCCCTGCGCGGGCGACGACGGCGCCGCGGAGGGGGTGCCCGGCTTTTCGGTGGAACAGGCCGCGAGCACGAACGCGGCCGCGGTCAGCGGTACGAGGAGCAGCTTCTTCATTCCGCCTCAGCCCTTGAGCCGATCGAGCGCCTCGACCGTGTCTTGTTCTTTCTTCTTGTACTGCCCTGAGGCCCGTAACAGTGCTTCTTCGGTGTCCAGGACCACCTGCCGGAACTGACCGATCACCGCACTCGCCGAATTGGCCGACTGGGCGGCACCCTTGTGGTCGTGGGCGGCGACGGCCCTGCCGTACGGGTGGTCGCCGAGTTGCGGCGCTTGGGAAAGGTGGACCGTCTTGCTTTCCAGGCTGTTGAGCTCTTTCGCCATGTCGCGCACCGCCTGGAGGAGCGGCTTGACGCCTTCCTCGGTGATCTTGAAACCGCCGCCCTTGGCGGCCGAGACCAGCTTCTGGGTCTCGGCGCTCACCTGGGCGATCGCGGCCGCGTTCAGACCGCCCATCGCGACGTAGTTGGCCGCCGCGCCCATGGCGGAGCCGATCGAGAAGTCCGGTGCCGCCTGTCCGCCGTCCGCTTCGAAAGCCATCGCCCGCCCCACTGCATCGTCTGCTCGCCCGTATCGCCCGGCAGTCTACTAGCCGAGCACCCAGCGCAACGGTGATTCACCGATCACCGAAGATCTCCGGAACTGTGACGAAACGGGCGTCTGCCCGGTTCCCCACGGTTCAGAACTGGCCCTCGAGCTGGGCATACAGCTGTTGCGCGATCCTCGCGTTGTCGGCGGGAGCGTAAGTCAGCCAGCTTTGCCCGTCGGCCGCCTGGCGCGACGTCATCATGAACCGGCCGGCTTCGGTGTCGAACCACGCCAGCGGCGGGAACACCTGGCCGCCGCGGATGTACACGCTGAACTGGCCCACTCGCTTCATCGGCTTCTCGAAGATCCGCTCCACATGCCGCTGCTGCGGATTCGACCCGTGGGAACGGGGACCGCTGACCTGGGCGAAGGGGTCGTACGCGTCGTCGTTCCGAGCACGCTTCGGCGCGCGGGCGGGCTTCGCGATGGTGACCGACTGGCCGGGGCCCGCCGGGGTGAGCGGCAGCAGATCGACGATCGACGCGACGATCGCGGTCGGCCTGGTCTCCTCGAACACGAGCAGGTTTTCGTCCTGGCGCACGACGACCGCGAACTGCCCGTTCGTCGTCGCCCGCGCGAACAGCTGCTTGTCGTTGTCCATCTGCGCGACCGTCCAGACGGCCAGCTGCGGGTTGACGAAAGTGGCGAGCGCGAGTTCGACGTCGGCGTCGAGCCTGCCGCCGCGCATCAGGCCGCGGCCCTCGAGATCGCGGAAGACGGCCTCGCGCACCATCGCGCGCTGATCGGTCGTCGTGCCCATGTGCGGGACTTCGAACGGGGCGGGCGCCGTCCCCAACCGGCCGTATTCGAGCAGGATGTCCACCGCCGCCAGCGACAACGAAAACGAATGCGGCATCGCCATTTCCCCCCGCGGGTGTCTTGTCCGTCGGGGATGAACGTAGTCCACTCGCCCGATACGCCCGCAGCGAACCCGCTTGCCCGGTTGTGATCAAGGCTGGTGCGATGGATTCATGGCAGACCAGAAACCCGCGCTCGTCCTCCATCTCGCCACCGGCGGAGAGCCGCTGCTCTTCGCGCTCACGACGGAAGAAACCGAACGGCTGACCAAGGATCTCTCGCATTTCGTCCGCACCGGTTCGGTGCAGACGATCCAGACGAGGGACGACTCCGAGGTGGCGATCAACTTCTCCCACGTCGCCGCCGCCTACATCGACGACCTGAACCGCAAGACCCGTGTATTCGGTCTCCACTAGTTCCGGGAGAAAAGCTCCAGCAGACCGGTTTTGATCTCCGGGCGGCTGGCGGCGACCAGCAGGAAGGTGGCTTCCCGGACGAGCCGCTGGGGGTGTCGTCCGGCGAGTACCGACGTGCTGCCGTTGGCCGCGACCAGCGCGCCCGCGGCCCGGAACGCGAGCTCCGCGCCCGCCGCCCTGGCCGCGGGCAGCGACGGCGGATCGGCGAGCGCCGCGTCGAGCCGCCCGCGGACGGCGTCGATCTCGGCCCGGATCCCGGCGGCGACGTCGGCCTTGCCGAGATCCTCGATGAGCCTCGCGGCGCGGGCGGCCAAGCCGAGGGGCGCGCAGCCGTTGAGCCGGGACGCGAAGGTGTTGCCCGCGACGAAGTCCGCGTGCGGGGTCTTCCCGTAGACGCGTTCGTCGGCGAGGAAGTAGCGAGTGAAGCCGAGGTGCACGGTGGACGTGCCCTGCGCCGCGACGAGGTCGAGCGGCCGGACCTCCAGCCGCTCCCCCGCCACCGGGTCGATGATCGCGCTGATGACGGTGTCGCCGTCCCGGGCGCAGAGCTGGAGCAGGTCGATGACGCCCCAGCCGCTGACGAACGGGGCCTCGCCGTCGAGCAGGTAGCCGCCGTCGACGCGTTCCGCGCGCAGCCTGGGCGGGGTCGGGATCACCGCGGCGAACGCGGCGCCTGCCTTGAGTTCTCCGCTGATCAGCGCCGGGAGGTAGCGATCGCGCGGTTCGGCGCTGTCGGCTTGGCTCAGTGCCGCGACCAGGCCGTGGTGCTGGATCCAGGTGAACATCGTGCTGAGGCAGCCGCCCGCCATGACTTCGAGGACCTGGACGATCGTCGGGAGGTCGGCGCCCGGACCGCCTGCTTCCTTCGGCGCCGCGAGGCCGTAGAAGCCTTCGGCGGCGAGGGCGTCGAAGTGGCTTGAAGGGACTTCGCCCTTGGTGTCGACTTCGGTGGCTGCCGGGAAGAGGAGATCATCGGCGAGAGCGTGGGCGCGGGCGACCAGATCCGTCATGCCGGTAAGGCTACCCTTACTTGAACCTTCGTGGGTCTAGCGCCGCTAGGAAAGCTAGCGATACTAAAGGTCCCTTGCTCCCTTTTTCGAGGGCCTCGAGCGCTCCCGATGTGGCATTGGGGTCGTTGAGTGTCCCCAATGCCACATTGGGAGCACTTCGCGAGCGGTACCGGGGCCCGAGTGAGATGAAAGGCCCCTTCATTGCAAATTTTGCAATGAAGGGGCCTTTCATCTCACGCCAAGTGTGCGAAGCGGGCCTACAGCTCGTAGAGCCGCTTCCAGTTCTCCCGCGAGGTCAGCTCGGGCATGGAGCGCTTGTACTGCTCCTGCACCGCCGCGCCTTCCTTGCGGAGCCGCTGGATCACCTTCGCGCCCCGGCGCGCCAGGTCGAACATCTTCGCGCGGTCGTACGAGCGGACCCGCACGCCTTCCTGCGAAGCGTCGGTGACGACGGCGGTGTCGAAGGTCGCGACGTGCCACCAGTGGGCTTCGTCGATCGGGATCGCGCCGAGCGAGTGGCGGCTGCGGCCGAGTACCCGGTCGAGGATCCGCTTGATCAGCACCAGACGCTGCATGCTGGGCCGCGGCGCGCTGTTGATGATGCCGATGTCGTTCGACGCGATGCCCGGGACGTCGGTGGCCTTGTGCCGTTTGGTCTCGGGGTACTCGTCGCGGATCCGGCGGATCTCCTTCATCGCGGCGACGCCGCCGTCACGCAGGACCTCCGGCCCCTCGAGGAAGTCCTCGACGGCCTTGATCAGCGTGGCGGACAGGCCGTACTGCATGCCGAGCAGGTACCGGACCAGCTGCGCGATGAGCACGCGCGAGAGCAGGTTCAGGTTGAACGGCGAGTGCAGCGCGGCGGTGATGATCGAGTTCCGCAGGTTGAAGTAGCGGTGCCACTCGTCCCAGTCCTTCCAGTGGAAGTCGGCGTGCCAGACGCCGGCGCCCGGAAGGGTGACGGTGGGGAAGCCGTGCGCGCGGGCGCGGTAGCTGTACTCCGCGTCGTCCCACTGGAAGAAGAACGGCAGCGGGTAGCCCGTGGCCTTGACGACCTCGTACGGGATCAGGCACGACCACCAGCCGTTGTACCCGGCGTCGAGGCGGCGTTCCTGGCGGTTCGGCTTGAGGGTCTCCTCGTCGACGCCGAGCAGGTCGGCGGTCGACAGCGAGTGCTGCACCGGCTGGCCGGGTTCCAGGGTGTTCAGCCGGGCGTATTCGGCGCCGACGTGCAGCTGGTTCGGGTGCAGCAGGTTCAGCATCTGCCCGCCGACGATGACCGGGTTGACCGTGCGGTTGGAGAACGCGGTCATCCGGATCACCAGATCCGGCTCCAGCAGCACGTCGTCGTCCATGAACAGGACGTTCGCGTGCTCGGTCTCGGTGTGCCCGGCGACCTCGAAGAGGCCGCGGGTGAACCCGCCGGCGCCGCCGAGGTTCGGCTGCTTGATGTAGTGCAGTTTGTCGCCGAGGTCCTTCGTGACCTGCTCGAAGCCGTCGCGCGACTCGACGAGGTCGGTGCCCTGGTCGGCGACGTAGATCGCGTCGAGCGTCTCCAGCGAGGAGACGTCGGCGGCGAGCGCCTGCAGGTTCGACAGGCAGTCGTCGGCACGGTTCATCGTGCAGATGGTCACCGCGGTCGGGCGGATCTTCTCCGGCGCTTCGACCGTCCAGCGGACGTTCTCGACCCGCAGCGACTGGCCGCCCTCGGTTTCGAGGTCGAGCCAGAGCGCGCCGCCGTCGTAGAACTTGTCGAGCTTCGCGGTGAGCGTCACCTTCTGCTGCTTCGCGCCCGCGACGATCTCGGCGGCGACCACGCGCGCGTCGCCCTCGATGTCGGAGGCACCGACGGACAGCTGGCCGTCACCGGTGACGACGGCCTCGACCTGGACCTCGGTCACGTCGGTCCAGCGCTGCCAGTAGCTCGCGGGGAAGCGCCCGAAATAGGTGTTGCCGGACACCTTCGACGCCTGCTCGATGGCGATGCCCGCGCGGTCGCGCACGGCGGTGCCCCATTCGAGCTCGGCGTAGAGGTCCTTGCTGACGATGGGGGCCGGGCCGGCGTAGAGCCCGCGCTGCGCGGTGAGACGGCCCTGCGGGGTGCGTTCCGCGAAGCGGGTGTCGTCGATAGTGCTCACCATGGCGCTCGGGGCCTCTCCGGTGACGGCGGCTTTACCGGGCATGAATCCTCAGTTCTCCTCTGTGCTTGACACGACTGGGCGGGGCTCACGGAAGACGACCCACTTGAGCATGACGAAATTGATCACGGTCGCGGTTGCCTGCGAAACGACCCAACCGAGGGTGGCCTTCCAGGCCGACTCGGGCAGGACGTGCAGCATCGTGCGGTTGACGCCGACGGCGACGAGGAACGTCACGGCGTACAGGAGTACGAAGCTACCGATCTGACGTGCGCCCTCCTGGCGTCCACCGGCGAAGGTGAACTTGCGGTTCAGGAAGAAGGCGGTCGTGGTGCCCACGATGAAGCTGAGCGCGCGGGCGATGTCGACCCACGGCGTCGCGTCCATGCCGAGGGCACGGAGCCCCTGGTAAACACCGAAATCGACCAGGGCGCAGAAGCCGCCGATGAGGCCGAAGCGGATGAGCTGCCCGAGCAGCCCAGGGGAGGACGGCGCTGCTGCCGTCACGCCGGCTTTCGGGTCGGTCGCCACCACTGCTCTACCTCATAAACTGCTGGGGCTGATGCTCAAAGTGTAGAAGCGAGCACTTCAGGGTCACGTTCCGGGCATTGTTCGGCGTGGTTACCCTGGTCGGCGTGACCCAAGCACCCAAGACACAGCGGCAGACGCTCATGGGCTGGGCAAGGACGTCGCCGAGTATCGCGGACGTCCTGAGCACCCCCGACGTGGAGACCATCGCCCGCGCGGTGACGCAGGCCGGGGAACGCGGGGTCATCGCGCGCGGTCTCGGCCGGTCCTACGGCGACCCGGCGCAGAACGCGGGCGGCCTGGTCATCGACATGACCGCGCTGGACCGCATCCACTCGATCGACCCGGATTCGGGCATCGTCGACCTCGACGCGGGCGTCAGCCTCGACAAGCTGATGCGCGAGGGCCTGCCGTACGGCCTGTGGGTGCCGGTGCTGCCGGGGACGCGTCAGGTGACCATCGGCGGCGCGATCGCGAACGACATCCACGGCAAGAACCACCACTCGGCGGGCAGCTTCGGCAACCACGTCGTTTCGCTGGACCTCGTCACCGCCGACGGCCAGGTGCGCACGCTGACCCCGGAGGGCCCGGACTCCGAGCTGTTCTGGGCGACCGTCGCGGGCATCGGCCTGACCGGCGTCATCGTCCGCGCCAAGATCCGGATGACGAAGACGGAGACGGCCTACTTCAAGGCCGACATCCAGCGCACGGCGAACCTCGACGAGACCCTGGCGCTGGTCACCGACGGCTCCGAGGACAACTACACGTACTCCTCGGGCTGGTTCGACTCGATCTCCCGGGGCGCGAAGCTCGGCCGCGCCGCGTTCCAGCGCGGCTCGCTCGCGAAGCTGGACGAACTGCCGCCCAAGCTGCGGGCGGATCCGCTCAAGTTCAACCCGGGCACCCTGGCGACCCTGCCGGACGTGTTCCCGAACGGGCTCGCGAACAAGCTGTCGTTCTCCGCGATCGGCGAGCTGTACTACCGCAAGACCGCGAAGAACGCGCGCGACCAGATCCAGAGCTTGACCGCCTTCTACCACCCGCTCGATCTGTTCGGCGAGTGGAACCGCGCCTACGGCTCCAAGGGTTTCCTGCAGTACCAGTTCAGCACGCCGCTGAACGCGCACGAGCCGCTGCGCCGGATCATCCAGAAGGTCGCGGACTCCGGGCACGTGTCGTTCCTCAACGTGTTCAAGCAGATGGGCGAGGGCAACGCGGCACCGCTGTCGTTCCCGCACCCCGGCTGGATGGTCTGCCTCGACTTCCCGATCAAGGACGGGCTGAGCCGGTTCTGCCAGGAACTCGACGAGGACGTGCTCGCGATCGGCGGCCGTCTGTACACGGCGAAGGACTCGCGCACCTCGGCGGAGAACTTCGCGAAGATGTACCCGCGGCTCGAGGAATGGCGCAAGGTGCGCGCTTCCGTTGACCCCGAAGGCGTTTTCGCCTCTGACATGTCCCGAAGGTTGGAACTGTGATCGACGCTGTGGGCAACCCCCAGTCCCTGCTGCTGCTCGGCGGCACCTCCGACATCGCGCTCGCGATCGCGGAGAAGTACCTGGCCGAGAAGCCCCTTCGAGTCGTGTTGGCCGGACGCCAGTCGCCGCGGCTCGACGCCGCCGCGCAGCGCCTGAAGGACAAGGGCGCCGAAGTATCCACTGTGGACTTCGACGCGAAGGCCATGGAAACCCACCCCGCCGTGCTGGACAAGGCGTTCGAGGGTGGCGACATCGACGTCACCGTCGTGGCGTTCGGCCTGCTCGGCGACCAGGAAGAGCTGTGGCAGGACCACGCGAAGGCCGTCGAGGCGGCGACCGTCAACTACACGGCCGCGGTTTCGGTGGGTGTCGCGCTTTCGAACAAGCTCAAGAAGCAGGGGCACGGCAAGGTCATCGCGCTGTCCTCGGTCGCCGGTGAGCGGGTCCGCCGGTCGAACTTCGTCTACGGCTCCACGAAGGCCGGTTTCGACGGCTTCTACCTGGGCCTCGGCGAGGCCCTGTCCGAGTTCGGCGTGCAGATCACCGTCGTCCGCCCCGGGCACGTGAAGACCAAGATGACCGAGGGTCTCAAGGACGCCCCGCTGGCGCAGACCGCCGAGCAGGTCGCCGAGATCGCCGTCAACGCCTCGCGCGCCGGCAAGGAACTGGTGTGGGCTCCCGCGCCGTTCCGTCTGGTCATGTCGGCCCTGCGGCACGTGCCCCGGCCGATCTTCCGGAAACTGCCGATCTAGGGAACGAGCCCGCTACGCCATTCGTCTCACCCGGGCACGGACGCCTCCGTCCCCGGGTTGAGAGGAATCGATGGCTGACCAGGAAGCCAAGCTCGACGCGGCCATCCGGTCGTTTCAGGAGCAGGCCGCCAAAGCAGCGGAACTCAAGGACAAGATCGCCGGGCTGCGCGGATCCGCGCGCAACGCCGACGGCTCGGTGACGGTGACCGTCGCCCCGTCCGGCGCGCTGCTGGGACTCCAGCTGTCCCCCAAGGCGATGAACCGCACGCATACCGCGCTGCAGCAAGAGATCCTCACCGCGATCAGAGAAGCGACGCAGCAGGCGGCGGCCGCGATGCAGCAGACCGTCCAGCCGATCCTCGGCGACCGCGCGGAACAGTTCAAAGAGGCGTTCAACGCCCACGTCGAACCGCTCGGGCCGAGTGCTCCCCCGCCCGCGGAATCCCTCGCCGGGCCTGCTCTCCACCAGCCCGTCCGCACGTCTCGTCCGACGCGCCCCGCTCCCGCCGACGATGACGACTTCGGCGGCCCGATCCTGCGGAGGGACTCGTGACCGGCTTCGGCGTACAGACGGAAGCGCTCACAGCGCACGCCACGGGGTCCAAAGAGGCCTCGGGGAACTTCGGCAGCCTCGCGAGCCTGCTGGAGCAGGCCAGGGTCTCGGACGACTGCTTCGGCCCGCTCGGCGAGCTGATGGCGTTCAAGTACTTCGAAGGCCTGCAGGAATGCCAGGACCTCGCCGAGCAGGCGAAGTCCTTCATGGACCAGATCGCCGACAAGACCACCACCGCGGCGAAGACCTACCTCGACCACAACCAGGGCACCGCCGAGGTCATCACCGGACTCGGTGCCGGGCTGGACGACGGCGGCAGCGGCCCCGGCAGCCTGAGCGACCTCAACAGCGCCGGCGACTCGGGCCGCAAGGGTTTCTGGGAGCAGAACGGCGGCTACGGCAGCTCGTGGATCAGCACGTCCTCGGAGGTCGCCAGGGCGAGCAGCCCGCCCGACGTCGCGATCGCCACCGTGCACGCGCGGATGGAACAGCTTCAGCTCGTGACGAGCCCTGGACAGTCCTTTTTGGACAACGGGCTCGGCTTCCTGATCGGGATCGTGATCAGCCCGCTGGTCGAGCTGGTGCTCGAACCCGCGATCGGTGACCCCGAGCAGATGCGCAGCACCGCCAAGGGCTGGGAGCAGACGGCGAAATGGCTCGACGGCGTCGCCGAGCACGAGCAGAAGCGGGCCGACGCCACCAAGGAGCCCTGGAAGGGCCAGGCGGGCGACGCGTTCCGCGGCCAGATGACCGAGTTCTCTGGCGGCGCCAAGGCGTTCGCGAACGACGTCCGCGGGCTGCAGCAGATCCTGGAGATCGCCGCCGACCTGTTCGACGCGTTCGTCGAGATCGTCATCGACATCATCCAGGAACTGGTGATGGGCCTGATCATCGAGTGGCTGGCCGCGCTGGCCGCCTCGTGGATCACGGCGGGCGCCTCGGTCGGCGCGGCGGGCGCGGCCACGGCCGGCCAGGTCGCGGTGACCGGCGGACGGCTCGGGATGAAGGTCAAGCAGCTGCTCGGCAAGCTCAAGCCGTTGATCGACAAGCTCGAAGACATCCTGAAGATGCTCCGCAACGGGCCGCTGAAGAAGGTCGTCGAGCGCACCGAAGGGTTGCGCGACGGCAACTGGCTGCAGAAGCGGCTCGCCGACCAGATCGACAAGAACCCGCTGGCCAAGATCGTCACGAAGGCCAATCCGGCGACCGGGGCCTCCAAGACCGCCAACAGGTTCGCGGACCGCTACGGCGTCGGCGGCGAGGGCTCGGACGCGCTCACCACGAACCTCACCGAAGCCGGGCTGCGGGCGATGGGCATGAGCGGGACGACCAGTGTCGGCAAGGCCGCTTTCCGCGGCAGTGCCGGTAACCTGGCCGAACTGGGCGTCGAGCAGGGCGTCAAGGCGGGCTACCACGAGTCTCAGGATTCGTCGTCCGAGGAAGAGCGCCGCGCGGCGACCGACAGAGGGTTCACGATCGAAGAATGAATCTCGCCTCCCCGCTCGGGGCCGCGTCGCAAGCCCTGCCTTCGCTGCGTCAGGGCGAACGGTTGTTGTGGGCCGCGTACGGCCAGACGGTGAACTACGACGTACGCGGCCTCGATCCGTGGGGTGTGCCGAAGAAGAGCGTGTTGGGCAAGCTCGGCTCGGGCGCCGCGAACTTCGCCGGCGACGTGGTCAGCGCGGCGCTGGGCGGGGCAGACGAAACGGGGGCGTCCGCCCCACCATCGCCGCAGGTCGTCGTGCTCGGCGAGCAGTGCGGTCTGGCGCATACGGCGCTGCGAGAGCTGCCTACGAGCGGCTCGCCTTCGCGGCTGTGGGCGCTGACCAGCGCACGGCTGCTGATGCTGGAGAAGGCCGTTCCACCGGAGCCGGAGAAAGCCGGCAAGTCGTTCATCGGGAAGGCGATCGGCTTCGGCAAGGGCGTGGTCAAGACCGGCAAGGAGATCGCCACGATCATCACCACGAAGACCTACGGCGACAACGCCGCGGGTGTCCCGATCGCGCGGCGTGAGATGGTGCTGTGCGCCGAAATCCCGCGTGACCGGATCGCCGGCTTCGCGGTGGCCGAGCACGGCAAGAAGCGGGCCCCTTGCCTTCGTACGTCCTTTGTAGACGGATCGGGCCTGGACTTCCTGTTCTACAGCGACGATGCCCGGCATTTCGCCTGGCTCTATTCGTTGACGGTGAGCTGATGGACACCAAAGCGGCGAAGTCCGTCGACGAGATCGTCGAACGGGAACTGCACCAGTTCTGGCTCGCGCCCGGCGAGCGCCTGATCATCGGCTGCCCGCCCGCACACGGGTACGTCGGCCTGTTGCTGGACGGCAAGCTCACGCTGCCGTATTCACCGTCGCGGGAAACCCCCGCGGTGACCGGGAAACCGCGGTGGCCGCTGCCCGCGTCCGACGTCCTCGAAGCCGACTGGACCGATGACCCGACGATCGCCTACTGGGTCGTCGCCCAGACCGCGGAGCAGACCGCCGCGCGGCTCGCGGACCACCTCGCCGGTGGCCACGGTGAGGCGCGGCTGACGCTGTCCGATCGGCGGCTGGCCGTCGTGTACCCGGCGCGGATGCTGGAGGGCGAGGATCCCGCGCAGCCGTTCCGGACCTTCGACGAGCTGCCGTCGGGAGTGGTGCGGTCGGTGTCCGCGCAGTTCCTGGGGCGGAGTTTCCCGCCGCGGCCGGTGCTCCGGTTCGCTTTCGCCGACGGCTCCGTGGTCTTCCAGCGAGACCAGCTGGCGGTCGACAAAGCGGCCCGGGCCGACACACGCCGCTGACCCGCGCAATTCGGCACCAGGTTGCGATGGTCGGCATCGCGAACTATCGCAAGCAGGTGCCGAATTGCGAGGGGGTCATCGCGCGGGGAGCAGGTAGAGCTGCTGCGTGCCCATCCAGGGCGAGCTGATCGTCCAGGTCGCCAGCGCGTTCGGCGGCGGCGTCTTCCGGGTGGTGGCCAGCACCAGATCCGGGGTCGCGGGCGGGACGCTGTGGTCGAAGAACCGGAAGTTCGCCTCCAGCAGGGCCTTCCCGAGATCGCTGCTGCGGTTCTTCGTCTCGACGATGGCCGGGTCGACCGAGCCGCGGTCGGAGAACTGGTCGACGATGTCGCAATCGCAGGCGTAGGCGAGCGCGCCGACCTCGCCCGCGCTTTCCACCTTGCGTCCCTTGGTCAGTTCGCCCAGTTGCGCGCCGATCCGGCGGTACTCGTCGGACGCGGCGTGGTTGCTGGTGATGGGCGCGAACCGGCGCGGCAACTCAGGAGCCGCGTACGCGACGGCGCTCACGAGCAGGAACGCACCGGCGAGGAGCCCCGCACCGAGCCGCGCGCGACCGGGTACGGCGCAGGCAGCGGCGGCGAGGAAGACCGTCGCGCCGGTGATGCTCGGCGCGTAATACCAGTGGTACGGCGGGACGTTCAGCCAGCAGTAGGCCAGATAGTGCGCCGCGCCGGCGATCGCGAGCGTCGCGAACGGCAGCAGCTGCTTCGCCCGTTCCGAACCACGCCGGAAATGGAACGTCCACAGTAGACCGGCGAGCCCGCCGATGACGAGTGGCAGAAAGGAAAGCGTCGCGGCGAGCGGGAAGTTGCGCCAGTACAGCAGCGGGCCGTTGGTGAAGCTGAAATGACCCCACGATCGCTGCATGATCTTGATGACCAGGGTGTCCGGCACCGCCGAACCCAGCACCAGCCAGCTGAACAGGAACCACGGCAGCATCACCGCGAGCGCGGCGAACGTCATCCGCCAGATGCCCACCCAGAACTCGCGGCGCGCGAGGAACAGGACGAAGGCGATCAGCAGCAGATCGATCCGGATCAGCGCGATCAGGCCGATCACCGCGCCCGCGGCGACGGGACTGCGTTCGTGCAGGAACACCATCAGCCAGACGACCGCCGTCGCGCCGAGGGCGACTTCGAGACCGACGGACGACAGCAGGAGCGGGTTCACCAGGAGCAGGCCCAGCGCCAGCGGGGCGAACCAGCCGGAGAGGCCGGTCGCGGCGCCGATGCGGCGCAGACCGAGGACGAGCGCCACCTGACTGGCGACGAAGACGATCCCGGCGGCGAAGACGGCGTCCCGGACGATGAAGGTGACGAGCGCCAGCACGAGGACGTTCAGCGGCGACGTCGCGGTGTTGGCGGTGCCCTCTTCGATCAGGCCCCAGTGGCCGTGGAAGGCGAGGTTCTTCGCATACGACAGCGTGATGTACGTGTCGTCGATCAAATGCCCGCTGACCAGCACGAACACCAGGGCCGAAGCCACCGCCGCCCCGGCAGGGAGCACCCAGGGCCGGGCAAGGACGGCGGCTCCCGGCAGCGCACCGGGAGCCTGGGGCAGATCGGCGGAGGCGCTTCGCATCACGAACACCGTACACGGCGACGTGATGATTCCGTTATCTACCTGCCGTGGGACTCGTCACGCCAGCCGCGGTCTCCGGGGCCGTCACGGAAGTCACGGTGCATGCCGGGACCGCCATGACCACGGTGTTCACGGGAGAAACCGGGCCGGTCACCGTCGCGGGAGGCCAGGCCGACGGCGGTGCCGATGATGCCGCCGCCGAGGATGAAGCCGAGGGCGCCGACCGCGACCAGCTGCGTCGCGCGGTGTCCGGCGAAGCGGCGGAAACCGCCCTTCTTCGGCGGGACCTGCTGCACCGGAGGGGGCGCGGCGGGAGCCTCGGCGGGCTTCTTCGGGGTCTCGTCGCCCACGGCGGGCTGCTCGACCGTCTTGTCCTCGTCTTCGGACGGCCGCTGCGGGTCGCTCATCTTTCGCTCCTCGAGTAGATGGGGGCGGGCTGCGTGCCCGCCCCCATCACCGAGGATGCGTGCGCTTCCTATGGATGCGCTGTGCGTGAGCTGTCGAATCAGAGATAGAACGACAGGAACAGCGTGACGACCCAGCTCGCGCCGAGCACCTGGAGCACGCGGTCCTTGAGCGCGATCTCCTCCGGCTCGCCCGCGTTGCCGCCGTCGACGTCGACGGCGTAGCGCAGCACGGCCACCACGAACGGGACCATCGAGACGACCGCCCAGACCGAGTCGTGCTCGACCTGGCGGATCTCGAACGCCCACAGGCAGTACGACATGATCAGGATCGCCGCGGACGTCGCCCAGACGAACCGCAGGTAGCTCGCCGAGTACTTCTTGAGCGAAGACCGGATCTTCGCGCCGGTGCGCTCGAAGAGCATGATCTCGGCGTAGCGCTTGCCCGCCACCATGAACAGCGAGCCGAACGCGGTGACCAGCAGGAACCACTGCGAAAGCGCGATCCCCGCGGCCACGCCACCGGCGATCGACCGCATCAGGAAGCCCGAGCCGACGATGGCCAGGTCGACCACCGGCTGGTGCTTGAGGCCGAAGCAGTAGCCGAGCTGGACGGCCTCGTACACTGCCAGCACGACCGCGAGCTGCCAGCTGGCGAGGAACGAGATGCCGAGGCCGGCGGCGAAGAACACGCCCGCCGCGACGAAGGCCACCGGCACCGGCACGATCCCGGCCGCGATCGGCCGGTTCCGCTTGGTCGGGTGGGCCTTGTCCGCCTCGACGTCGATCGCGTCGTTGATGAGGTAGACCGAGGAGGCCACCAGCGAGAACGCCGCGAAGGCGATCAGCGCGGCGATCAGCAGGCCGGTCCGGTCCGTCGACTTCGAAAAGGCGAAGAACGGTGCGGCGAACACCAGCACGTTCTTCACCCACTGACGCGGGCGTGCCGTCTTGATGATGCCGCCGACGAGACCTCCGGCGACCTTCTTCGGTTCGGCGGCCTCGGCCACGGGTTCTACGTCGTCAGGCTTGGAATCGGCCTTCTCGGTCGTTTCACTCATCGTCGCTTCAGCTTCCTACGTATCAAGCCGCCGACTATGCCCCCTAGGGCCGCTCCGGCCAGAACGTCGGTCGGGTAATGGACGCCGAGCACGAGCCGGGAGGCCAGCATCGGCGGTACCAGGGCCGGGACCAGGTTACGCCCGGTCAATCCGGAGTAGAGCACCGCCGCCGCCGTAGTGGAGGTCGCGTGCGAGGACGGGAAGCTCAGCTTGCTCGGCGTGGAGACCAGGACCTCGACGCTCGGGTGGTCCGGTCGCGGCCGCCTGACCACGCGTTTCACCGCGATGGACGCGGCGTGGGCGCCGACGACGCCCGCCGCCGCGACCAGCCAGTCCTTGCGGCGCTTCTTGTCGACCGCGGCCCCGACGAGCCCCAGCGCGAACCATCCCGCGCTGTGCTCGCCGAAGTGCGAAAGACCCCGTGCCGCCTTGACCGTGACGTCACTCTTCAGGACGCCCTGAGCCTTCGAAAGAACCGCCACCTCGCCGGTGGGAGCGCCCTTCTCAAGCATCGAGGGACCCGTCGAGAGGCGCGCCATCGGTCAGGTGCGGCGCGATCTTGTTGTCGAACGCGGTCAGCGCCGAACCGATGGCCATGTGCATGTCGAGGTACTTGTAGGTACCGAGACGGCCGCCGAACAGGACGTTGCGCTCCTTGGCCTCGGTCTTCGCCAGCTCGCGGTAGGCCTCGAGCTTCTCGCGGTTGTCCGGGGTGTTGATCGGGTAGTACGGCTCGTCGGCCTCACCGGCGAACCGGGAGTACTCGCGGAACACGACCGTCTTGTCGTTCGGGTAGTGCTTGCGCTCCGGGTGGAAGTGCCGGAACTCGATGATCCGGGTGTAGGGCACTTCTTCGTCGTTGTAGTTGACGACCGAGGCTCCCTGGAAGTCGCCCGTCTCCACGACCTCGGACTCGAAGTCCACGGTGCGCCAGGTGAAGCGGCCCGCGGAGTAGTCGAAGTAGCGGTCCAGCGGCCCGGTGTAGACGGTCGGGGTGCCGGCGGGGATGTGCTCGCGGACGTCGAAGTAGTCGACGTTCAGCCGCACCTCGATGTTCTCGTGCTCGGCCATCTTCTCGAGCCACGCGGTGTAGCCGTCGACCGGCAGGCCCTCGTAGGTGTCGTTGAAGTACCGGTTGTCGAAGGTGTAGCGGACCGGGAGCCGGGTGATGATGTCGGCGCCGAGGTTCTTCGGGTCGTTCTCCCACTGCTTGGCCGTGTAGCCGCGGATGAACGCCTCGTACAGCGGACGGCCGACCAGCGAGATCGCCTTCTCTTCGAGGTTCTGCGCGTTCGCGGTCTCGAACTCCGACGCATGCTTGGCGATCAGCTCACGCGCCTCGTCGGGCGTGTGCGACTTGCCGAAGAACTGGTTGATCAGGCCCAGGTTCATCGGGAAGGAGTAGACCTGGTCCTTGACCTTGGCGAAGACCCGGTGCTGGTAGTTCGTGAAGTCGGTGAAGCGGTTGACGTACTCCCACACCCGCTTGTTGGAGGTGTGGAACAGGTGCGCACCGTAACGGTGCACCTCGATCCCGGTCTCGGGCTCGGCTTCGGAGTAGGCGTTGCCACCGAGGTGGTGGCGCCGCTCCAGCACGAGGACCTTCTTGCCGAGCTCGGCCGCGGCCCGTTCGGCAACGGTCAACCCGAAGAAACCGGACCCGACCACGATGAGGTCGTAGCCGGTGAAATCGGCTTCAGTAATCTTGTCGGGGTTCGTGTGCGCGCTCACGGGCGTCGAGGGTACGCACGTCGCCAGCGCGCCCTGCACCGAGCACCGATTTTCACCTTCGACAGACACATTTAGGAAGCAGTGCCTACTCCGGACACCTTCTGGTCGTACTTCGGTGCGACCCTGACCTACCTGGCCGTTCTGGCGATCCCCGGCGGGCTCGTCGGCCGGGCCGCGGGCCTGCGCGGCTGGGCCCTGGCAGGCCTGGCCCCGCTGTTGTCCTACACGGTAACCGGACTGGCCGGTCCGTGGCTGGCACTCGCCGGTGTGTCGTACAACCCGCTGACCGTGGCGGGCGTCACGGCCGTGCTCGCCGGACTGGGCTTCGGCCTGCGGAAGCTCGGCCAGAACCGAGGCTGGATCAAGGCGGGCTCCGAGGAGCCGCCGACGAAGTGGCACCCGCGCGCGCACTACGCCGTCGCCGCCTGCGTCGCGCTGGCCGTCGGGATCTCGATCCTCGTGGTGCTCTCCGCCCGCGGCGGCACGACGGCGGTCTTCCAGCGCTGGGACACCGTGTTCCACGCGAACGGCATCCGCTACATCGCCGAGACCGGCGACGGCTCGCTGACCGGCATGGGCACCGTCAACTGGTACCCGGACGGTTCGTTCTACCCGAACGCGTATCACCTGGTCGGCTCGCTCGTGTACTCGATTTCGGGGACGACGATCCCGGTCACGCTGAACGCCATCACCATGCCGGTCGCCGGGATCTTCGCGCTGTCGATGGTCGCGCTGATCCGCCAGCTCGGCGGGCGCGCGGTGTTCGCGGGCTGCACCGCGCTGGTGGCCGCCGCGGCCACCACCGGCGCGTACGAATCGGTGTCCAGCGGGCTGCTGCCGTTCGCGCTGGGGATCGTGCTGACGCCGCTGGCCGTGGTCGCGCTGGCCCGCTTCCTCGCGCGGCCCGGCCTCGACACCGGCTACGTGCTCGCGCTGACCGCCGTCGGCCTGCTCGCGGCGCACTCGTCGGCGCTGTTCGGCGCGCTGCTGTTCGCCTTCCCGGTGGTGGTGCAGCGCTGGTACCGCGCGCTGCGGCACAAACGGCTCGACGGCGTGCCGGAAGGCCGCGGCGGCTGGCGGGTCATCGGCGGCGACGTCGTCAAGATGGTGCCGGTGATGGTGGGGAGCGCGCTGCTCGCGGCCCCGCACATCCTCGGCGCCCTGAAATTCACTTCGGGTTCATACCCTTATTACGCGTGGGGTTCGGAACTGCCGGTGCTGAAGTCGCTGGCGCTGCTGGTGACCTTCCGGCAGGTGCTGAGCGCTCCGCAGGTGTGGCTGACGGTGTTGCTGGTCATCGGCGTCCTGAGCTTGTTCCGGCTCGGGCGGATGCGCTGGATCGGGCTCGCCGCGCTGGGCTTCTCGGCGCTGTTCGTGCTGGTCGCCTCGTTCGGCGCCGAACCGTGGGTGATCTCGCTGTCGCGGCCGTGGTGGAACGACCGCTACCGCCTGATGGCGCTCGCCGCGATCCCGCTCTGCCTGCTGGCCGGGCACGGGATGGCGGAACTGCAGCGCTGGTTCGCGAAGTGGGCGAGCGGGCGCTCCTTGGTCAAGAGCAGGCCCGCCCTGCCCGCCCGGCTCGGGCTGGCGACCGCCGTGTTCGTCGTCGCCGCGTCGGCCGTGCTGACCAAGGGCTTCTACACCGAGTCGAACGCGCACGCGGTGTCGTTCCTGTACTACAACGGGCCGGAGGGCGAGGTCACGCCGCCGGTCAGCGCCGACGAACTGGCCGCGATGAACGAGCTGACCAAGATGAACATCGGACCGGACGAGAAGGTGCTCAACGAGCGCTTCGACGGGACGGCCTGGCTGTACGCGATCACCGGCATCCACCCGGTCGCCGGGCACTACGACCCGGGCGTGCCGCCGCCGGACGCGAAGTACCTGGCGCTGCACTTCCGCGACTACGACACCGACCCCGAGGTGCGGGCGGCGGTCAGGCGGCTGAACATCAAGCACGTGCTGATCGGGAGCACGCCGATCAAGATCGGCGAGCCGCCGGCGCCGGGGCTGCGTGACCTGGACGGACTGAACTTCCTGCGCAAGGACTTCGGCAACGCGGGGGCGTCGATCTACACCCTGACCCGCTGAGGTCTTTCTCCCGCCAGTGCAATGAAAGGCCCCTTCATAGCAAATTTTGCTATGAAGGGGCCTTTCATTGCATTCGAGATCACGGAGTTCCGTCTCCGATCACGCGAGTCCCGGATCCGGACACCCGAATCGCGGCCAAAGATAAAGGCTCGCGTGGTCGCGGACTGCCCCTGCCGCGACCACGCGAGCCTCAGTCCCCCATTCACCCCCGGGGTGACCCATGAGGGGCAGCCGACTTCGGCCACACCCACTCGCTGTACTTGTCTGTCAGACGACCATGGGGCGGAACTGGTTTACCCGGCCCGCCAACGTCACCCGAACGGCCTAAGAACTTCTTCCCTGGAGTACTGGGAGTACGTCGCTGACGACCTCTTCAAGCGTCGACTCGCGGCCGACGTAGTAGTCGCCGGACCGCGGCCAGTGCGTGACGATGTCGGTGAACCCGAGTTCCTCGGCCCGCCCGGCCGCGTCGGTGAACGCGCCGACGCTGGAGAGCGAGAAGACCGGCGCCGAGTCGAGGCTCAGGAAGCGTTGCACGCCCGCCTTGTCCCGGCCGACGGCGTCGAGCCGCTCGTCGAAGGTCTTCACGAGTCCCGCGACGCCCTTCCACCACTCGTCCTGGGTGTCCGCCTTGACGCCGGTGGTGGCCCAGCCCGCACCGAACCGCGCGGCGAGCGTCATCGTGCGCGGGCCGTTCGCGGCCACCAGGAAAGGCAGCCGCGGCCGCTGCACGCAGCCAGGCAGGTTCCGTGCGCCTTTGGCCCGGTAGTACTCGCCCTCGAAATCGAAACCGTCGGTCATCAGCAGCCCGTCGAGCGCTTCGACGAACTCGGTGAAGCGGTCCGTGCGCTCCTTGACCGACAGCTCGGGGCCGTCGAGGACGGTCGCGTCGTAATTCGTGTTCGGGACGCCGGCGCCCACGCCGAGGATGAAGCGGCCGTCGGAGATGTCGTCGAGGGTGGTCAGCTCGCGGGTGAACGGCACGGGGTGCCGCGCGACCGGCGAAGCCACGAAGGTGCCGAGTCTGATCCGCGACGTCACCATCGCGGCCGCCGTCAACGTTGGCATCGCACTGAACCACGGGCCGTCGACGAGATTCCGCCAGCCGAGGTGGTCGTACGTCCAAGCGTGGTCGAAGCCGTATTCCTCGGCGGCCCGCCATTTCGGCTCGGCCGCCCACCAACGATCTTCCGGAAGGATCACGATGCCTACGCGCACACCCCGGAAGGTACCGCGAAGCGCGGCTTCGCCCGATGGGCGGATCATCGGGGACAATGCGCCGGTGGACAAACCCCTCTTGATCGCCTCCGACGTCGACGGCACCCTGCTCGGTCCGATGGAGACCCTGTCCGATCGCACGAACGACATCGTCCGGCGGGTCACCGAGGACGGAGTGCCGTTCGTGCTGGTCAGCGGCCGCCCGCCGCGGTGGATCGCCCCGATCGCGAACCCGCTGGACCTGACCGGGTACGCGGTATGCGCGAACGGCGCGGTGCTGTACGAGATCGGGACGGACCGGATCGTCGCGATCCACGGCCTCCTCGAACCCCAGCTGCTGCACGACACCGTCAGTGCTCTTGATCACGCTCTTCCCGGCTGCCGGTACGCCGCGGAACGGGTCGGCGAGTCAGCTCAGGATCCGGGCACGCGCAGTTTCGTGATCGAGCCGGACTACCACAATCCGTGGGGAAACCACGAGGGCGCGGAAGCGCCGAGGGCCGAGGTGCTCGGGCATCCGGCGATCAAACTCCTGATCAGCAGGCGCGGCATGAGCTCCGACGAGATGGCGCGGGCGGCGCGCGAGGTGCTCGACGGCTCGGTCGACATCACCTACTCGACCAACAGCGGCCTCATCGAGGTCGCCGCGCACGGCATCACGAAGGCGACCGGGCTGGCCGAAGTCGCCGAGCGGCTGGGCGTCCCGGCCGAGCGGGTGATCGCGTTCGGTGACATGCCCAACGACGTCGAGATGCTCGGCTGGGCCGGGCACGGTGTCGCGATGGCCAACGGGCACCGCTACGTGCTGGACGTCGCCGACGAGGTGACCGCGCCGAACTCGGAGGACGGCGTCGCGCAGGTGCTCGAGCGCTGGTTCTAGGTCGTGACGTCCATCTGGACACGCGTAACGGGACGGACGGCTCGGGCGTGACTGGACGGACGACACGCGTGATCAGACGGACGGCACAGGCGGTCTAGCGGCCTTCGCGGTCGAGCTTCGCGGCCTCTTCCGGGGTCGGCGCGGTGCCGCCGAGGTGCGCGGGCAGCCACCAGCGCTCGTCGTCGGAGTCCGGCTTGGCCGGGTAGCCGGCCTGGACGCGGTCCACGAGGGCGGACATCCGCACGCGAAGGTCCTTCGAAAGGACTTCGGCGTCCTCGTCGGCCTTCGGGTGCATGGGCTCGCCGACAAGGATCGAGATCGGCACGTGGCGCTTCGTGAGGTCCTTCGGGCGGCCCTTGGTCCACAGCCGCTGAGTGCCCCACAGCGCCATCGGCACGACGGGGACTCCGGCCTCGGCGGCCATCCGGACGGCGCCGGACTTGATGTCCTTCACGGTGAAAGACCGGCTGATCGTGGCTTCGGGGAACACGCCGACGACCTCTCCGGCCTTCAGGCGCTCGACGGCTTCCCGGTACGACGCGAGGCCCGCGCCGCGATCGACGGAGATGTGGTGCATCCCGCGCATGAGCGGTCCGGCGACGCGGTTGGAGAAGATCTCCTTTTTCGCCATGAACCTGACCAGGCGTTTCGCCGGCTGCGCGCCGAGCCCGCAGAAGATGAAATCGAGGTAGCTCACGTGGTTGCAGGCGATGACCGCCCCACCCGTCGACGGGATGTGCTCGGTCCCCTCCACCCGGATGCGGTTGTCCAGCACCCGGAACATCAGCTTCGCCGCCATGATGACGGGCGGGTAAACGAGCTCAGCCATTCGTCCAGGTTACGCTACCGTAGGGTAACCAACCTACGGTCGCGTAGGTCACATCACTCAGAGCGTTCTCGCCGCGCGAAGGTCACCAGCGCCAGGGCGACGCCGAGCACCGTGCAGAACAACGCGATCACCTGGTGCTTGACGTTCTCCAAGCCGTCGCCCAGCGCGGCCAGCGCGAACTGACCGACGGCGACCGCGAGCAGGAATCCCAGCGTGACGCCCACCGCCTCGCGCCGCGTCCTCCAGCCGCGCCACGCGATCAGTGCCCATATCGGCAGCAGGGCGAAGAAACCCAGTGGCGACAGCAGTTTCGTCACGGTCGAAACGATCGGGACGCGATATTCCTGTGTTTCCGGGGCGAAGCCCGCCGCCCGGTCGAAGCTGCCGAGGTAGGGCGGCCGCGCGGTGAGCAGGTCGCCCGCCGCGCGGTTCAGGATTTCCGTGGTGCGCAAGGGATGCGTCGCGAAGTACTCGACGACGTTGCGCCTGCTGATCTGTTCGCGGTACTTCGGGTACTCGGGATCCAGCGTCGCGGGTTTCGGATGCCACCAGCCGTTGCCCGCGTACTGGCCGAACGAGGCGGGCAGCCCCAGCGCGGCGAGGTCAGCTCGGGTGTCGTGCCGACCGTCCACAATGGTCAGGAAGATCGTGTTGAACATGTTGATCTCACGCGAATCGTCGCCTGGCCTCGCGGCGAGAGAGCCGTCGGGCAGCTTCGCCGGTTCGACGGTCTGCTGCGCGTAAGCCGTACCTCCGGCGAGCGCGCCGATGACGAACACCACGGGAAGCCAGCGCTTCAGGCCGCGAACATCCGCCGGGCGGACGAGCAGGGCGGCGAGCGCGAGCAACGGCAGGATCATCAGCGTCTGGACCTTGGCGTTGACCGCGATCACGCCGCCGAACAGCAGCACGGCGAGGCCCGCGTAACGCCACCAGCCGGGCCTCGCGGCCACCAGCAAGCCGCCGACGGCGAGCAGGAGACCGAGGAAGGCGGCACCTTCGCCGAGCACAGAGGCGAAGTAACCGAAGAACGCGGAGTCCGCGACGACCAGCAGCAACCCCAAGGCCGCGAAACCGCGGACGCGGCGCGAGTACGGCAGGCCGACGACGATCAACGCGACCGCCGCGGCGGCGAGGACGCTGGTGAGCACGCCGAGAACGACCAGGCTGAGCGTCGATTCGAGGCCGAGCACATCGCCGATCGACCGCGCGATCCGCGCGAACCAGCTCTGGGTCAGGAGATAAGTGGCGTCGCATTCGCCTGCCGGGACCGTGTAGGCGAGGTGGACGAACCCCTCCGGCTTGCCCTTCCACGGGATGCCCGCGCCGCACAGCACGCGGAAACCGTCACCGTTGTCGGCCATCCCGACCGGCCGCGGCACGAGGAAACGAACCAGCAGCACGGTGAGCGCGGCGGCGAACACGGAGAGACCGAACAGACGCGACGATGCTTCAAGCGCTGCTGGTCGGCTAGGGGAAACGCGTTCGTCGACACTCACGAAGGGCACGGTACGTGGCGGAAATCGGGTGAGCGGTCGAGGGCCGATCTGACCGACCGCTCGACGTCCGCCCGCAGGAACACGGTCAGCCACGACGAGGTTCCTTCACGCGCGAAGGTCGCGACGCGGTACCTCGCCGCGTACGCCGGGTCGATCACGCAGGACTGCTTCGCCGAGTAACCGCTGTCGGTGATGACGGCGATCGTCGGATGCCGCCGCGAGACGACGGCCTCACCCGCTTCCTCGGCCTGGCCACGGACGCCGACGATCTGCAGTTGCGTCCCGGCGTGGTACGACAGCACGCCGGGCGCGGACGTGCTCACCACCGAACCGGGCGGCAGATAGCCGTCGAGCCAGCGGCCGATCTCCTCCATCTGCGCGCCGTGGTCGTGCCAGGCACGCACGCGGGCGAGCATTTCCGGGCTGAACACCGAGACCAGCACCGCGAGCCCGGACAACGCCACCGCGGCGGCGGGCATCAGCCGCTGGACCGGCAGCCGCGGGCGGGGAGCCGGTTTCGCGGCCGCGGTCAGCACGCCGTAGACCGACACCGCCGCCACCGACAGCAGCGGCGGGATCGGCGCCAGCAGTCGCCAGGCCGGTCCGGCGTCACCGCCGAAGAACACCACGAACGCGGTGTGCGCGACGGCGGTGACGAGCATCAGCCAGGTCAGCGACCTGGCTTCGGCCTCGTGCGGAGTCCTTCCGGTGCGGCGCAGGAGCAGCGCCACCGCCGCGATCAGGCCGAGCAGCAGGAACCCTTGATGGGCCACCGAGAAGCCCGACAAGTACTGCCAGCCGTGGTCGATTCTGCCGCCGACATCGAGGTCGAAGGGGATGAGAACCGACGTCGGCAGGACGTGGTCGTAGTAGGTGACCCGCCACGCCGTCCACGGCACGACGAAGACCAGCCCGCCGAGCAGCCAGCCCGCCGGGGACCACCAGGTGTATCGGCCGCGGAAAGCGGCGATGACCAGCCAGATCCCGACCATGACCGCGAGCAGGAGCCCGGCCGGGCGCGTCATCATCGCGAACGCGACGAGCACCCCCGCGACCACCGGACGCCGGGCCGCGAGCGAGGCGAAGACGCCGAACACGAGCAGGACGAACAACGGCGTCTCGGTGCCGGATCCGCCGTACGCGGCAAGGCCGCCCGCGCCCGCGACGAGCACCGCGGCGGCCACCCCGTAGGCGGGCCGCGGCTCGCCTACGGCCCTCGCGACCACCCGGTTCACCGTCACATACGCGAGCAGGACGGCGCCGAGGGCGGAGAGGATGCTGAGCACTCTCGCGGAGGTTTCGATATCGGCCCCGAAAGCCGCCTTCGGCAACGCGATGAGGATCATCCAGAGGAAATTCGCGTAACCCTCGATCCGCTCGCCGGTGTTGAACACCGGGCCATTGCCGTCGGCGATGTGCTCGGCGTACCGGAAGGTGATGTACGCGTCTTCGGCGATGGTCGAGAACACCAGCTGATGCAGCAGCGAGAAAACGAGGGTGAGCGTCAGCGCGGCGGCACGCCAACCGCGGTCGGTGCCGATCTTCGGCCAGGCAACCATGACGAAGAGCGCGACCACGAGCCAGGCGACGACGAGCGCGATCACCACCTGATCCCACACCCTCCCGGGCCGAGCCACTCCGTGTGCGAAAGACTACGGTCAAGTATCGATCACCGCGCCGATGTGTTTCTTTCGGCGCAGTCAATTGACACGAACGGTCCAGCAAGTGTGCACAAAGTAGGCAACGTTCCGCCGTTTTGCCCGTGGGGATGTGACTCCTTCGGGTAACGGCCCTCGGTCGTTAATCTGGCTTCCCATTCCGTTCCGCACCCGCGGGTTCCGTGCGGATTCCCCACCCCCGAGGAAGCCCGTGCCCACCCACACCGCCCTGTCGGCCGACGTCCTCACAGTGTGCGTCGCGCTGCTCGTCATCGGCCTCCCCGGCCTGCTCACCGGCCTCGCGGCCGGCCTGCGCGGCTGGGTGCTCGCGGGGGTGACGCCGTTGCTGAGCTACGCGATCGGCGGTCTCGCCGGGCCGTGGGCGGCCGCGCTGGGACTCCCGTTCACCCCGGTGACGTACGCGGTGGCGACGGCCTTGTTCGCCGGAGTGGCGTACGGCCTGCGACGGCTCACGCTGCGCAAATGGCCGCCCGCGCCGGAAGAACCGCTGTGGGGGCGGGCCGGGCACTTCGCCGTCGGGGCGTGCGTGCTGCTCGCGGCCGCCGTCGGGATGTACGCGGTGGTGCGCGGGATGGGCAGGCTGGACGCCATCCCGCAGGGGTTCGACGCCGTGTACCACGCGAACGGCGTCCGGCAGATCGCCGAAACCGGGGACGGGAGCCTGTTCGGCACCGGCGAGGTCAACTGGTACGGCGACGCGGCACCGGTGTTCTACCCCAACGCGTACCACCTGCTCGCGTCCGTGGTGTACCTGCTCAGCCCGGCGAGCATCCCGCTGGCCCTCGACGTGAACACCGCGCTGCTACCGGCGTTGCTGGCGTTGTCGCTGGTCACGATGGTGCGCGTGTTCCGCGGGCGCGCGGTGTTCGCGGGCGCCGTCGCCCTCGTCTCCATCGCGCCGGTGATGGGCCTGTACGAATCGATGAGCAGGGGACCTTTGCTCCCGTTCCTGCTCGGCCTCGCGCTGACCCCGCTGGCCGCCGTCGCGGTGAAGCGGTACCTCGACCGGCCGGCGCCCGACACCGGCTTCGTGCTGCTGGTGAGCGCCGTCGGACTGCTGTGCGTGCATTCGTCGGCGTTGTTCGGCGCGATCCTGTTCGCCGGTCCGCTGCTGCTGCAACGCTGGCTCGCGCCCGGTGAACGGTGGCGGCGGATCGGCCGGGACCTGCGCGCGCTGGCGATCGTCGGGACCGGCGCGGTCGTCGTGGCGTGGCTGCAACTGTTCGGCGCGATCGGGCTCGCGAGCGGCGACGTGCCCTACCGCAGCTGGCCGGTCGAATGGCGGGCGACGACGGCGCTCGGCGCACTGCTGGGGTTCCAGCATTACGAGCCCCATCCGCAGATCTGGCTTTCGGTCACGTTGTTGCTGGGCTTCATCTTCTTCTCGCGCGCGGGCGCGCTGCGCTGGATCGGCGTGACGGCGTTGCTCACCGGGCTCGCCTACATCGCGGTGACGTCTTCGGAGCACCCTCTCGTGCTGGCGCTGTCGCGGCCGTGGTGGAACGACCCGTACCGGTTCATGTCGATGGCGGCGATCCCGCTGTCGATCATCGCGGCACACGGCCTCGCCGAGTCGCAGGCGTGGCTGCGGGACAACGTGGCACACCGGAAGGTGCCCGCGTTCGTCGTCGCGGTGGTGGTCTTCGGCGGGTTCGCCTTCCTGAGCAACGGTTTCTATGCGCCGTCCAACGCGGAAAAGGTCGCGCCCGGCTACGCGAACACGCCCGGCGTCGACCCGCACAAACTGCCGGTGAGCCCGGACGAAGTCGTCGCGATGGAGAAGCTCGCCGAGTTCGCGAAACCCGGCGAGCGCGCGGTGAACGACCGGCTGGACGGGACCGTGTGGACCTACGCGCTCTCCGGCGTCCGCACGACTTCCGGGCATTTCGACGAGACGCTGGCGCCGTCGGACGCGCGGCTGCTGGAGTGGCACTTCCGCGAGTACCCGTCGAACGCCCAGGTGCGGGCGGCGGTGGCGCGGCTGAACGTGCGGTGGGTGATCCTCGGGCAGTACGGCTACCCGACCGGCGCCCCGCGCCAGGCCGGGCTGCGCGATCTGGACGGGCTGAACTTCCTGACCGAGGTGTACCGCAACTCCGACGCCGTCGTTTACCGGGTAAACCCCCGCAATTAGTCACCTACTTGCGCGGGCTCTTGGCGTCTCTCGGTGCATGCTGTGTCCGTGACGCAGTGGATCCGCTATTTCTGGGCCGACGACGACACCGTGACTTTCCTGGAGATCGACGAAGACGGCTGGGCGCGACGGCAGGTGATCCTTCAAGGCGAGCTTCGCCTCCCGGTGTCGGCCGCGACTCTTGATGAGGTCATGCACCTCCGTGACCACGGCAAGCTCGCGGACATGACCGCCTACGAAGATCGCTACGGCGTGCTGGCCGAGGGCGACGTCCGAGACTGGGAGGACACCGACCAGATCGTCGAGATCACGCGAGCGGAATTCGACCAGGCTTGGGTACCGGCGCGGGAAACCCTCACGCGTTTCGTCCTCTGAACGCGGTAGTCGCACACGCAAGGATCGCAATTAGTCACCTACTTGCGGCCGTCACCCGGGCGACCAGCGCGAGGTGCCAGGCCGCAAGTAGGTGACTAATTGCGGTTCACGAGGCGGGCGGAGAGGGCGGCGGCGCCGGCGGTGATCAGGTCGGCGACGGTGAACATGACCCGCGAAGCGATGGCGAAAGCCGTCGCCTGGACGACGGTGAGACCCGACGCGGTGAGCACGGCGACCTGCGCGACCTCGCGGACGCCGACCCCGCTGGGCAGGATGAACGCGAACGTCCCGACGGTCATCGCGACGGCCATCGCGCCGACGCACAGCACGAAACCGCTGAAGCCGGGTGTGCCGACGGAGTTCGCCAGCAGCCACAGGTGCACGCCCTGGAGCGCCCACGCCGCCGTCGACGAGCCGAAGACCTTCCCGACGACCGACCAGCTCAGCCGGTGGTCCAGCGGCGGTCGGCGCAGGATCCGCAGCACCAGCGACGTACCCCAGGTGAGCACGCGCGGATGCAGCATCGCCAGGCCGACCGGGATCAGTACGAACAGCCACAGCGCCCGCGGGCTGTTGCTGAACACCGCGGGGGCCGCGAGCAGCGAGACGACCAGCGCCGACACCACGCCGACGCCGAGCTGGATCAGCGAGCCGGTGAAGATCCGTGCCCTGGCGAGCCCGGCCTTGCGGCCCAGTTCCATCTGCAGCAGGTACGCCCACACCGAACCCGGCACGTATTTACCGAGCGAGCCGACGAGGCAGATCTGCGCGCCGCGGGCGTAGCCGATCGGCTTTCCGAGGTCGTCGACCATGACCTGCCAGCCGTAGGTCGACACCATGATCGCGGCGATGAGCGCGAGCAGGCTCAACGTGGAGGATTCCCAGGCGACCTCGGACAGCGTGCGCCAGAATTCACCCCAATTGGTGACCAGGGTCTTCGCCGCGAATCCCACGACCAGCAGGATGGCGACCCAGCGGACGACGTCGAGGATCTTCGCCTTGGTGGATTTCGGCTGCTTTACCGCAACCGAAGACTCCTCTTCGGGCGTTTCGACTGTCGTCACTGAACCTCCTCTGCTGAAACCTCTGTCGCCGCAGGTCAGGCCTGTACGGTCACCAGGCGGCTGAACTCGGTCAGCAGATCGTAGCCGTCCCAAATCGCGGAGAACGTCAGGGCCGATCCGAAAGGAACGACACGGTCGACGCCGCGGCCGGCCAATTCCGTCACGAATTCGGTCAATTCTTCTTTGGTGAAGCCGAATTGACCGACGGTTTGATCTTTGCGGAGCACGATCGGGACGAGGTCGGAAAGCGTGTCGACCCGCGCGTTGGCGAAAGTACCCGCGCCGAGCCACTCGCGCGGCAGGATGGCGGGATCGGTCAGCTCCAGCGTCGCCAGGCCGTTGCCCTGGAAGTCGATGCCGTTGACGAGCCCGTCGACGGCCGCGCCGTACGCCGAAACCCGCTTCTGCACGGCCATGGCGGGCTCGGTGACGTGCTGTTTCGTCGCCAGCACCTCGGCGAGCAGCTTCCGGAACTCCTGCCCGGCTTCCTTGGCCCCGGTTTCGTCGCCGACCCAGAACACCGCGCGCGGCGACGAGCAGGCGGCCTGGTCGAACCAGTACGAGTCGTTGTAGAAGCCCTCGGCCGCGCCGCGACGCTCGGCTTCGGAGGCGTTCTGCCAGCCGCGCACCGACGCGACCGCGAACGAAGACCGGTCCGGGAAGGTCAGGTCGCGCGCGTGCGGGGCCAGCGGGTACTTGCGCAGGGCCGCGACCGAGGCGTCGCCGCCCCAGATGACCCGCAGATCCGCGGCGACCGACAGCGCGCTGCTGATCGCGTCGCTGCGGTCGTAGGTGACCATGCGCTGCGTCGCGGTGATCGCGGCGGCGGTGTCGGCGTCCACTTCGGACAGTGCGGCGTTCAGGGCCTCCAGCACCGTTTCCGCCGCACCGGCCGAACGCGACGACACCCGGACGACGTTGTGGTTACCGGCCAGCGCCGAAAGCGCCCACGAGTACACGAAGATCGTGTCGACGTTGGCGGGCGGAACGTGGAAGACCAACCCGCGCGGGAAGCGCAGCGCGTCGCCGGAAGTCTCCAAAGTGGACAGAGCCTTGGCGATCTCTCCCTTGCGCAGGAAGAAACCGAGCGACGCCAGCTCCGGGAACCGGCGCGCGGTCGCGGGCGCGAGCAACTTGCGCGCGAACTTCGTCAGGAACTCGACGACACGCGGATCGCCCACGCGCAGCCGTCCGCCGACGGGTTCGGCCCGCAGCTCCTCGACCAGAGAGGAGACCTCGATGGCTTCCGAAAGCGGGAATCGCTGGTTCAGTGTGCTCATGCCGCCGCCCCCTGGAAGGTGTCCGAGCAGCCGCGGGCCTCGGCCTTGGGCAGTCTGCCCATGACCGAGAAGTGCTTGCCCGGCCAGTCGCCGTCGTCGATTCCGTTGTAGACGCCGAGGTCTTCGGTGAGCAGGACATGGCCAGGGTACGAGTGCGGCAGCGTGCTGACGACCTCGATCACGCCGGGTTCGCCGACCGGCTGCTCTTCCCACGTCTCCGGGTTCCGGATCACGACGTCGGCGAAATCGGGGCAGTACAACGAGTTCCCGGACGGACCTTCGAGGAACACGGTGCCGATCTGCTCGATCATCCCGTAGTAGTTGTGGATCCGGGTGAGCCCGGTGTCCTCTTTGAACCGACGGCGGAACTCGGTGTTGTCGACCGCGCGGTCGATCAGCTTCTTCCAGCCGCCGGAGTGGATCAGGATCCCGTTGGACAGATCCAGCTTGTGCTCGCGCGCGACCTCGTAGAGGTACTGCCACACCATGAAGGTGAAGCCGAAGATCAGGAACGGCTTGTCGCCGTAGGTGGCAAGGAACGTCTTGACCGCCTCGACGTCCGGCTGGTCGTTCTCGTCGAGCACGTAGGTGTGCTTGCGGCCGAAGTTGGCCATGCCCAGCACGCCCGCGCCGCGCGCGGAGAACGAACGGCGGTTCTTGATGATGCCGATCGTGTCGACCATCAGCATCGGCAGCCGCTCGCCGCCGAGGACTTCCTGCAGGGTGGCGCCGAGCTGCTTGGTCTGCGCGCCTGCCGCGGCCTTGTCCAGGTAGATCCGGGACGCGCCCGCGCCGGTGGTGCCCGAGGACGTCAGC
Organism: Amycolatopsis sp. WAC 01375; assembly: GCF_003947325.1. Taxonomy (NCBI): domain Bacteria; kingdom Bacillati; phylum Actinomycetota; class Actinomycetes; order Pseudonocardiales; family Pseudonocardiaceae; genus Amycolatopsis; species Amycolatopsis sp. WAC 01375. The sequence goes on along the minus strand of NZ_QHHW01000010.1, from coordinate 80,774 downwards.
GTCTTGAAGATCTCGGACTCGGGGATGCTGCGCAGGTCGTGCGTCTTGAACATCCGCACCGGCAGCCACGGCAGATCCGCGATGGAGGCGAACTCCGCGTCCCGCGCGATGCCGAGCGAGGACAGGATGCGTTCGTATCCTTCCGAGTTCTCGCGGTGGTGCGCGGTCAGCTCGGCGAGCTGCGGAAGCAACGACTTCTCGCGCTCCGCCTGCGAAAGCGTGAACACACTCATACCTGGGCCTCCAGCGACCGGTAGTCGATCTTGCCGCTGGCCAGCAGCGGCACGGTGTCGATGGGGCGGACGTCGAACCCGCTGGTGTGCAGGTGCAGCCGCTCGGACAGCGCCTTCGACGCGTCCTTGCAGATGTCCTTGTCGGCGCCCTCGGCGAACAGGACGACCTTGTCCCCGGCCGGGACGGCGGCCACGACGTCGATCCCCACCGAGGCGGAACGCACGGCGTGCTCGAGATCATCCAGGCTGACCCGGTTGCCGAAGACCTTGCCGATCCGCTTGAGCCGTCCGGTGATGTAGAGGAACCCGTCCTCGTCGAGGTAGCCGAGATCGCCGGTGGCCAGCACGCCGCCGTACTCGTCACCCGCGGCCAGCCCGGCCTCGTCCTCGGCGTATCCCATCATCACGTTGGGCCCGCGGTAGACGACCTCGCCGACGATCTTCGGGTGCTTGGTCTCGGAACCGTCCTCGCGCCGGATCGCGAACGCGCCGCCGGGCAGCGCGGGCCCGGCCGAGCCGAGCTTCTCCGCGAGCCGTTCCGCCGGGACGGTGGTCATCCGCGGGGCGGCCTCGGTCTGCCCGTACATCACGAACATCCGCCCGCCGACCTCGCGGATCTTGTCGTTGAACTGGGCGACGAGGTCGTCGCGGAGCTTGCCGCCCGCCTGGGTCAGCGTGCGCAGCGTCGGGTACTTCGCCGGATCGAACTTGAGGCGCCGCAACATCTCGTAGTGGTACGGCACACCCGCGAGCGAGGTGACCTTGTGCTCGTTGACCGCGTCCCAGAACCCGCGCCCGAGCACACCCGACGGCTCGATGACCACGGTCGCGCCGCGGACGAGATGCGAGTTCAGCACGGACAGGCCGTAGCTGTAGTGCAGGGGGAGGCTGGTCGGCGCGACCTCGTCGCGGTCGATGCCGAGCACCTCGGCGATCGCGTCGGCGTTCGCGTAGACAGCATTGCGCGCGAGCCGGACCAGCTTCGGGTTGCCGGTGGAACCGCTGGTCGGGAGCAGGATCGCCAGGTGGGGATGCGGCTCGACGCCCTCGGTGGACTTCCGGACCCAGTGTCCGTCGGAAACGCCGTAACCCTCGGGTGCGGGCGCGTCCGGCGCGGACAGCACGGCCGCCGGGCGGAACCGCTCGATGAGCCCCGCCAGGACGTCGGCGTCCAGCGCCGGGTCGATCAGCGCGATCGCGCGGCCCGCCTCGAACGCGCCGAGGTAGTTCAGCACGCTTTCGAGGTCCACCGACATCCGCGCGAACAGCGCGCCCGGCGGCAGCAGCGACAACGCGGCACCCACGCGGGTGACCTCGGCGTCGAGTTCTTCACCCGCGAGCGTTTTGCCGCTGGTGACGTCGATCAGTCGTGCACCCACACCCAACAGGGTCATTACAGAACAAGTCCTCCATCGATGCCCAGCACCTGGCCGGTGATGAACGAGGCGTCATCACTGACGAGGAACCGGATCGCGTTCGCCACGTCTTCGGGCGTGCCGAGCCGCCCGAGCGGGGTCTTGCCGATGTTCTCGGCCTTGGCGTCCTCGGTGAGACCCGAGGTCAGGTCGGTGTCGATGACGCCGGGCGCCACCGCGTTGACCCGGATCCCGGACCGGCCGAGCTCCTTCGCGGCCGAACGCGCGATGTTCGCCACCGCCGCCTTCGAGGCCGCGTACACCGTCTGACCGGCGCTTCCGTGCTCGCCGACGATCGAAGCCAGCACCACGATCGATCCGGTCTTCTTGCGCATCATCGCCCTGGCGGCGGCCTGGACGGTGTGCAGCGTGCCGGCGACGTTCGTGCTCAGCGTGGTGTCGACCAGTTCCTCGCGGATCATGCCGAGGAGCGCGTCCTCCATGATCCCGGCGTTGGCGACCACGATGTCGAGCTTGCCGTGCTCCTTGGCCACGCCGCGGACCAGCGTCGACACGGCCTTGGCGTCGGTGACGTCCAGGGCGAGCCCGCTCGCGGCCCCCGCCGCGGCCGCCGCTTCCTTGGCCTTGGCCTCGTCGCGGCCGGTCAGGACGACGGTGGCGCCCGCCTCGGCGAGCGCCCGCGCGGTGGCCAGCCCGATGCCCCGGGTTCCGCCGGTGACCAGGGCGACCTTTCCGTCCAGCATCACTTGTTCTGGAGGTCGGTCACCATGTCGACGGCGACCTTGAAGCTGGACATGTCGATCACCTGGTCGGTGTCGAATTCCACGTCGAACTCGTCCTCGATGGCCGCGACCAGCGCCATGTGACCGACCGAGTCCCATGCCTCGATGTCGCGGTACTTCAGGTTTTCGACGTCGACGTCGCCATCGAGGTCCAGCGCCTCGACGAAGACCTCACGCAGCTTGCCGGCGACTTCCGCCATCTTCAGACTCCTAGTGTCACTCGCGCGGACGGGCGTCCCACGCCTTCACCAAGGTAGAGAGGTCGCCGGGCAGCCGGTCGGCCAGCCCGTCCTCAGGGAGACCGGCCTTACCCTTCAGCCACGGTCCCAGCGCCTCGATGGCCGCCTCGTCCAGGCCTCGGCGAGACAGGCCCACGGTGTTGACGCCGGTCACCCGCGCGGGGTTGCCCACGGCGATGGTGAACGCGCCCACCTCCTTGCGGACCGCGGAGCTCATCCCGACCATCGCGCCGGGGCCGACGACGACCCGCTGGTGCAGGATCGCGCCCATGCCCAGGTTCGCCCCGGACCAGATGTGGCAGTGGCCGCCGGTGATGACGTTCGAAGCGACCGTGACGGCGTCTTCGACGATGCAGTCGTGGGCGATGTGGGAGCCACGCAGGAAGTAGCCGCCGTCGCCGATGGTGGTGGTGCGCCAGGTGCCCTGGTGGACGCTCACGTACTCGCGGATCCGGTTGCGGCTGCCGATGACGACGCCGTGGCCGTCGTGATCGGGATCACCGTTCGGCGCGGATTCCCAGGCGGCGGGGTGCTCGCGGCCGCGATCCTCGCCGGGGGTCCCGATGGTCACGTGCGGGCCGATCCAGTTGCCGTCCCCGATCCGCGTGGGGCCCACGATGACCGTGAACGGTCCGATGACGTTGTCTTCACCGAGCTCGACACCCTCGCCGATGACTGCTGTCGGGTGGATGCGGTTCACCACGTGAGTTCCGTTCGTTGTGGCTGGAGGCAGCCTGGGGTATTGGGCGCTTCGGCGGTCCCGGTAACGTGTGGCCCGCGCCAGAGAGGGCGGCCGGGCGCAGAACCGGCGGCTCACTGTACCGGACGCACCAGAACGCCCAGTCGAGAGAGACTTGCAGATGATCCCCATTACCGTGGTCGACGTCCGTGACGCGGAGGACCTCGTCGTCGAGGTGCTGCGATCCGGCGCCATCGCACAGGGACCGATGGTCAAGCGCTTCGAGGACGCGTTCGCGAGCGTTTCCGGCACGAAGCACGCGATCGCCGTCAACAACGGCACCACCGCGCTGGTCGCCGCCATCCAGGCGCTCGGCCTTCAGCCGGGCGACGAGGTCGTCACCTCGCCGTTCACCTTCGTGGCGACGCTGAACGCGATCCTGGAAGCCGGCGCGACCGTCCGCTTCGCCGACATCCGGCGCGACGACTTCGCGATCGACCCGGACGCCGTCGCCGCCGCGATCACCGACCGCACCAAGGTCCTGATGCCCGTGCACCTCTACGGGCAGACCGCGGACATGGGCAAGCTCGCGCCGCTGGCCGCCGAGCACGGTCTCAAGGTCATCGAGGACTCCGCGCAGGCCGTCGGCGCGTCGTTCCAGGGCAAGCCGTCGGGCTCGTTCGGGATCGGCTGCTTCTCCTTGTACGCCACCAAGAACGTGACCACCGCCGAGGGCGGCGTGATCACCACGGACGACGACAAGCTCGCCGACGCGCTGCGGGTGCTGCGCAACCAGGGCATGCGCGCCCGCTACCAGTACGAGGTCGCCGGGCACAACTACCGGATGACCGACCTGCACGCCGCCGTCGGCATCCCGCAGCTGGAGAAGCTCGACCAGCTCACCGCCGCTCGCCAGGCCAACGCGAAGCGCCTCACCGAAGGCCTCGCCGGCACCCCGGGCCTCGACCTCCCGCAGGTCCTGCCGGGCCGCGAGCACGTGTGGCACCAGTACACCGTGCTGGTCGGCCCGCACGCCTTCCTCTCGCGCGACGAACTCGCCTCCGCCCTCACCGAGCGCGGCATCGGCAACGGGATCTACTACCCGAAGATCGTCTTCGACTACGACTGCTACCGGGACAACCCGCTGATCCCCGACGCGAAGGTCGAGGACTTCCCGGTGGCCGGTTCCGTCGCCGCGCAGGCGCTTTCCCTGCCGGTGCACCCGCATCTTTCCGAGTCCGACCTGGACACCATCATCGAAACGGTTCGCGAGGTTCTCGGCGCATGACCACGCACAAGATCGCCCTCATCGGCACCGGGAACATGGGTTCGCTGCACGCCCGTGTCCTCGCCGCGAACGAGCGCGTGGACCTCGTCCGCGTGATCGACCCGCGCGAAGAGGCGGGCCGCAAGGTCGCCGAACGCTACGAAACCCAGTGGACGCCCGAAATCGGCTCTCTGTCCGATGTGGACGCCGTCGTGCTCGCTTCGGCGACCGAGGCGCATTACGAGCTGGCGCAGGAGATCCTCGGCCAGGGCAAGCCGATGCTGGTCGAGAAGCCGGTGTGCAACAGCTTCGAGTTCTCCCAGGAGATCGTCGGGCTTTCGGCGAAGAAGGACGTCCCGCTGATGTGCGGGCTCCTGGAGCGCTACAACCCGGCCGTGATGACCGCGCGGGCGCTGGTCAACGAGCCGATCCACCTGATGGCCCGCCGCCACGGCCCGTACGCGCCGCGTATCAAGACCGGTGTCGCGTGGGACCTGCTGGTGCACGACGTCGACCTGGCGATCCAGTTCTTCGGCGGCGCGACCCCGCAGCGGGTCGCCTCCGGCGCCGGCTACTTCCACCCGAACTCGGTCGAAGGCGCCGAAGACACCATCGAGACGGTGCTGTCGTTCGAGTCCGGGCTCGCCACGGTCTCCGCGTCGCGTCTCGGCCAGCGCAAGGTCCGCTCGCTCTGGGTGTCCGAACTGGACCGCATGATCGAGATCGACCTGCTTCGCCGCGACGTCACCATCTACCGGCACGTCTCGCACGACTCGGTCACCGAGGACGGCCTCGGCTACCGGCAGCAGACGGTCATCGAGATCCCGGAACTGGTCACCGCGCGCGAACCCCTCGCCACCCAGCTGGACCGGTTCGTCGACCTGCTCGAAGGCAAGATCGACGCCGACACCGAGCGGGACCTGATCCTGCCGTCGCACGCCGTCGTCGACCAGGTGCTGACGCAGGCCGCGGCCTGATCTCTCCTCGCAATTCGGCACCTGGTTGCGATCCTTGCTCGTGCAACGATCGCAACCAGGTGCCGAATTGCGTTATTTGGTGAGGCGCTGGCCCTTCGCGTCGTAAGCGATGAGGGGGGTCAGCGCTCCCGCCGACTCCACCTGGGCGCCGTCGAACCAGAAGAGGACGATCGACGGGTCCTCGCTCCAGGGGATCGCCTTGGCCTCGACCGGTTTCCCGCGGACGGTGCTGGTGATCCGCGCCGCCGGACCGGCGAAGTAGCCGAACACGGGCACGAACGTCCCCCGGATCACGTCGCCGCCGTCCACCGCGTGGAAACCGAACGACCGATCGGATCCCTTGAACTCGTTGCTGGCCAGGAGCGCGTCGTACTCGCCCGTCTGGTTCCGGTACGCGACCTGGAGGCCGAACCTGACGTCCGGCATCTGCGGCTCGTCGATCGCGAAGGCGTAAAGCACCAGATCACGGCCGCCTTCTCCCTTGACCCCAAGCGAGATCGCCTCGCCGAAAGGCTGCTCGGACGGGGCTTCGGTGATCGTCGGGCTCGCCGGTGCCGGTATCGGTGCCGACGATGACCAGCACCGTCACCAGCGTGGCGGCGACCCCGCCCGCACCGGTCGCGAGACGGCGGCGACGCCGGATCCGCCTGCCCTTGGTCATGATCGCGCCGAGATCGGGTTCGGCGAACTCCTCGCCGGGAGGTTCCCGTAGAGCCGAGCGGAGCGTCTCGAGGTCGGTCATCGTCCCAGCCCCCCGATCAGTTCCGTTCCGTCCTCCGCGGTGATCCGCAGCTTGGTCAGGGCGCGGGAATTGGTGCTCTTCACGGTGCCGACCGAGACACCCAGTTCGCCGGCCACATCGGATTCCTTCAAGTCGAAGAAGTGCCTGAGCACCACGACGGCTCTCTCCCGGTCTGTGAGCGTACGCAACGCGTCAAGCAACCATTTCCGCTGGACAACGGCACCGGCGACATCCAGACCACTCGGCTGCTCGGGGATGTCCTCCGTGGCGTTCTCGCGGATCGGGCGCCGCCAGCCGTCGATGATGTGATTGACGAGGACCTGCCGCGCGTACGCGTAGGCGTCCTTGCGGCGCACGCGCGACCAGGCCGCGTACGTCTTCGCGAGCGCCGTCTGGGCGGCGTCCTCGGCCTGATGGCGGTCGCTGGTGAGCAGAAAGGCCGCATGCTGAAGACGGGTCGCCGAGTTCCGCACGAACTCGACGAACTCGTCATCGCCGCGAGCCACCCTGGTCCTCATCTCCGTTCGACGGTTGACCACCTGAAAGGTTGCCTCGACCGCTCCCGTTCCGTGAAGGCTCAGTCCTTCCGACTAGTGAACCGGAGCGCCACGACGAGACCGGCGACGACCACAGCGACCGCGAGGACGATCCACACCCAGGACGGCACCAGGTCTTCGGGAGCGGTCTCGTCGGCCTGCGGCGCGGGGGTGGCACTGCTCGCGGAGGCTTGGGCTTGGCTGCTCGGCTGGCTCTGGCTGCTCGGGGCGGCTACCGGGGCGCTGAGGTTGAACTTCACCGAGCCGCTCGCGGCGTGCGAGTCGTCGAAGGTCACCTTGTAGCGGAGGGTGTACTCGCCCGCGGGCCCGACGGCCTGGACCGGCGCCGTGACAACGGTGCCGGCGACCTCCGCGCGGCCGACCGTCCACGACGCGTTCTCCGGTCCGGTGATCTGGATCGGGTTGTCGGCGAGGGTGACCGGACCCGAGAAGGTCAGCTTGACCTGCGTCGGCGGCGTCGCCAGCGAAGCGCCCCTCGCCGGATCACTGCTCTTCAACTCCGAATGGGCCATCGCCGGGGCCGCGGCGCCCAGCAGGGCCAACCCGGCGACCAGCAACGACGCGCCGAACCGCTTGAACCTCATCTGACACCCTTCTCACCCCGGGGAACTCCCCGTCGAGCCTAGTAGTCGGCTCTGGAAGACGCCCCCAATGTGGCATTGGGGACGTTGAGCGACCCCAATGCCACATTGGGGGCACGGGTCGCCAACCAGTCAGGGGCGCTGCGCGTGGCGAGTGGTCAGCGCGTCGAGATCGAAGGTGAGCGGGGTGCCGTCGAAATCGAGGCTCGCTTTGCCGGTGTGCTCGCCGAAGTTCTCGTACTCGCCGTCGATCGGGCGGTAGGTGGTCATGCTCGCCGGGTCTTCGAGGTCGACGATCCAGTAGTGCTCGATGCCGACTTCGGCGTATTCGGAGAACTTGGTGACCCCCAGGTCACTCAGCTTCCCGGCGTCGGCGAGCAGGCCTTGTGGTGCAAGATTCCCAACGACGGGCCGGACCTCGACATTCTGGTGACCGTGGGGAAGCGTAGCCACGGCGAAACACGGGTCGCGACGCTGTACCTGTACGAGACCAGAACCGACGTCTACTCGTCGGTGGCGAAGCTGATGGCCGACCGGCTCTAGCTACTCCGTGAAATCGCCCGCCGGGGCACCCCAAGAGCCAGGGGTGTCCCCCCGTTCCTCGGCCAGCGCGCGCCGCCGCGCGTTCTCGCCGCGCACACGCTCCACTTCGGACTGGATGTACTCGTCGTCGTACTTCTGGAACACGCGGGCGGGGTTACCCGCCACCAGGGTGCGCGGCGGGACGTCCTTGGCGACCACGGAATTCGGCTGCACGGTGGCGAAATCGCCGATCGTGACGCCTGCCATGATCACGACGAGGCCGCCGATGAAGCAGCCTTTGCCGATTTTCACGGGTTTGCGTTCGATGAGGTCGCTGCCGGAGTGGTTCTGCAACGTCATGTTCGCGAGCCAGCTGGAATGCGTGAAGATCAGCGTGTTCAGGCCGATGCTGGTGTGTTCGCCGATCTCCAGCCCGCCGCTCGCGTCGAGGGCGGCGCCTTCGCCGATCCAGCAGTGTTCGCCGATCTTCAGGTTCTCCGGGCTGATGATCTTGACCCGTTCGCGGACCCTCGTCGACTCCGGCAGACCGTAGAAACGAGCGCGCTCGGCGTCGTTCATGTACTGCGAGACGAGTTCGGTCAGGATCTGCGGGCGCAGCCGGTTGCTGCGCTCGTCATCGAAGAACATCGGCCTCGGTCACCAGTTTCTCGAAGGTACGCAGGTGTTCTTCGGCGACGACGTCGAGGCCGAAGTTGGCCCGCACCATCGCGCTTTCCCGCTGTGCCACCAAAGCCCGCTTCTGGGGGTCGTCGAGCAGTTCGATGACGGTTTCCGCCACCGCCTCGCTGTCGTCCGGCCGCACCAGCAGGATGTTCTCGCCGTTGCGCAGTTCGATGCCGGGGTAGTTGTCCTCGGTGACCGACGCGATGGTCGCGGTGCCCGAGAGCATCGCCTCCAGCGACGCGGTGCCGCAGCCGCCGTTGAGGTCGTGCGTCACGATGTCTGCGGCGGCGAAGTACGCGGGGACATCGGCCTTCGGCACGGCGCCGGTGACGATGATGGCGTCCGCGACGCCGAGTTCTTCCGCGCGCTTCAGGAAAACGTCGTGATAGACGCGCCCGACGACGACCACCTTCACGCCGGGGTGCTTGTCCAAAATGGACGGAAGTGCCTCGACGAGCGGGAGCCGGTTGCGCAGCGGGATCACGTGCCCGAGCGAGACGATCAGCGGGCCGTCACCCAGGTCGTGCTCGGCGCGCACATCGAGAGTCAAGGGCTTCTCGAAGTTCCCGGTGTCGACGGCGATCGGGAAGTAGTCCGAGTTCGCGTCGCTGGTGCCGTAGCGCTCGACGCAGTAGTCGACCCCGAGCTTGTCGAGGATGACGTAACGCGGCTTGAGGTAGCGCAGGATCGGGTTCACCAGCACGGTGTCCAGGAACCGGAACACGCCGCCGTACAGCTTGTTGTCGCTGATCAGCAGGGTGTGGATGGTCAGCAGCATCGGCAGCTTGTGCCGCCGCGCGTATCGGCCTGCCAGCCACGACAGGTCGAAGAACTGCCCGTGCAGGTGGATCGCGTCCGGCTTGAACTCGTCCAGCAGCTTCCGCAGCCGCCGCCAGTTCCCCGGCCGCAGCGAGGCGAAGCTCATGTCGAAGTCGATCGACAGGCCCAGCTGCGGCATCTTCACCGCGGGCAGGCGGACGACGCGGTAGCCGTCCTTCGTCTCGTCGGCCGGGGCGTCGGCGTAGGCCGCGGTGATCGCGAGCACCTCGTGCCCGCGCGCCGCGTACTGCTCGGCCAGGGACGCCGCCATGTGCGCGCTTCCGCCCACCCTCGGCGGGAAGAAGTTGTTCACCACGGCGATACGCATGGGGCGGCTCTCCCCTGGCGCCATCACCATGCCGTCTCCGCGGAGAAGAGTGCGTCGACGGGGGTCATCCCTCCGAGGCCTTCACCAGTTCGTACATGCCCTCTTCCACGGAGATCTTCGGCTCCCAGCCGAGGACCTCGCGGGCACGGGTGATGTCGGCGGCACGGCGCGAAACCAGCACGTCGCGCTCGTTGAAGAGCGGCTCGACGTTGACGCCGACGGCGTCGATGAGGATCTTCGCCAGCGTCGCGATCGAGGTGTCGATCCCGGTGCCGATGTTGATCGGCACGTTCGCCTGCTCCGACTCGAGCGCCGCGACGACGGCGCGGGCGAGGTCCGTGACGTGCACGAAGTCCATCGACTGGTCGCCGCGGCCGTCGATGATCGGCGGCTGGCCGGCGCGCAGGCGCTGGATGAAGTGGTTGATCACCGACGTGTAGTAGGCCTCGATCTTCTGGCCGGGGCCGTACACGTTGAAGAACCGCAGCGCGTTCCAGGACAGGCCCTTGGTGCGCTCGTAGAAGCCGAGCATGTCCTCGCCCGCGCGCTTCGAGATGCAGTACGGCGTGAGCGGCTTGAGCTCGTCGTCCTCGTGCATCGGCAGCCGCTTCGGGTCGCCGTAGACGGACGCGGTCGAGGCGAACACGACCCGCTCGACACCCTCGTCCGCCGCGGCGGCGAAGACGTTGTGGTTGCCGACCATGTTGATGTCGATGGACTCGTGCGGGTCCGCGACCGACTTGTTGATCGACACGGTGGCGAAGTGGATCACGTGGGTGCAGCCGCGCATGGCCTCGCGCACGGCGCCGCCGTAGCGCACGTCCTTCTCGACCAGCTCGACCTTGCCGGTGGCGACGAACTCGTTGATCCGGGCGCGGTCGCCGCGGGTCATGTTGTCGAAGACGCGGACGGTGTAGCCGCCGTCGATCAGCATCGGGATGACGTGCGCGGCGATGAAACCGCCGCCCCCGGTGAAGAGGACCTTCTTGTCGGGCATTTCTCTCCTAGCTCGGCAGTGCGGCGCTGACGGTCCCGATGACCCGGTCGACCTGGGCATCGGTGAGGTTGGCGTGCATCGGGATGGCGAGATGACGGCCGAAGAGGTCCGCCGATACCGGCAAGGTCTGCGTCTTGCCGTAGATGGGCTGGAGGTGCGAGGCGTAGGTGCCGAAGTTGCACTGGACGCCCTGCTCGCGGATCCGCAGCGCGAGCGCGTCGCGGTCGATCTCCGGAGCCACCGTGAGGATGTAGGCCTGCCACGGGTGCTCGCGATCCGGCAATTCCACCGGCACGTCGAGACCGGGCAGGTTCTCGAACGCCTCGTGGTAGCGCTTCGCCACCGAACGGCGGGCCGAGAGCAGGTCCGGGAGGCGGTCCAGCTGGACGTTCATGATCGCGGCCTGCACGTCCGAGAGCCGGAAGTTGTAGCCCAGCTCGTGGAACTCCGGGATCGGCAGGGCACCGGAACCCTCGCGGGTGATGGCGGGCTCGATGCCGTAGGTGTGCAGCTTGCGCGCGTGTGCGATGAGGTCTTCGCGGTCCGAGACCAGCGCGCCACCCTCGCCCGCCGTGATGCCCTTGCGGCCGTGGAAGGAAAACGCGGCCAGGTCGGCGAGGCTGCCCGCCGGACGGGTCTTGTACGTCGCGCCCGCGGCGCAGGCGGCGTCTTCGAAGAGCCACAGGCCGTGCTTGTCGGCGATCGCGCGGTATTCGTCGAAGTCTCCGGGCTGACCGGCGACGTCGACGGCGAGGATGCCGACCGTGCGCGGGGTGATCAGCGCTTCGATCGACGCCGGGTCGGCGCTCCACACGTCGGGGCGGATGTCCGCGAACACCGGCGTCGCGCCCGCCTGGAGCACGGCGTGGCCGGTGGCGGGGAAGGTGTAGTCGCCGACGATGACCTCGTCGCCCGGCTTCACGCCGAGCACACGCAGCCCGAGGAAAAGTGCCGAGCCACAGTTGCTGGTGGTCAGGGCGTGCGCGGTGCCGACGGTCTTCGCGAAGCGTTCTTCGAAGCGGCGGCAAGCGGGGCCGGCACCGGCCAGCCAGCCGGACCGGAAGACCTCCGCCACGGCGGCGAGTTCTTCGTCGCCGACGGTCGGCTGACCGAGGACCACGGGTTCGTGCTCAGACATACCTCTCCCATTGCGTGGGGACCCGGCGAAGTGTATAGACGCCGATCGGCGTAGTTCGGGCGGGCTGGATCCGCCCAGGTCAACGACGCCCTAGTCTCTAACCCATGCGATTCGGCGTTCTGGGGGCGACGGAGGTGCGCCGCGAGGACGGCACCGCCGTGCCGGTCGGCGGGCCCAGGGTCCGGACGTTGTTCGCGTTGCTCGCGCTGGAGGCGGGCCGGGTGGTCCCGGCGGAGCGGCTCATCGACGGTCTGTACGGCGAGCAGCCACCCGAAGGTGTGGCGAACGCGCTGCAATCGCAGGTCTCGCGGTTGCGCGGCGCGCTGAAGGAGCTCGCGCCCGTCGAGTTCAGTCCGGCGGGTTACCGGCTGGCCGTGAACCCCGACGACGTCGATGTGCACCGGTTCGAGCGCCTTGCCGCCGAGGGGCGCCGCACTCTCGCGGCGGGAGACGCCACGAAGGCGGCCGAACTGCTTCACGACGCTCTCCGTCTCTGGCGCGGCCCGGCGTTCGCGGACATCACCGACGCACCGTTCCGCGATCCGCAGGTCACCAGGCTGAACGAGCTGAAGACGTCGGCGATCGAGGACCGCGTCGAAGCCGAGCTCAAGCTGGGAAGGCACGAAGACGTCCTCCCCGATCTTCGCGAAGTCGTTGACGCTCAACCGCTGCGGGAACGGCCGCGTGCGCTGCTGATCCGCGCGCTGCACGCCGCGGGACGCCACGCCGACGCGCTCACCGCGTTCGAGGACGCCCGCCGTGTCCTCGCCGACGAACTCGGCGCCGATCCCGGGCCGGATCTCGCCGCCGCGCATCTGGCCGTGCTGCGCGGGGAGACGCCGCCGGTCAAGACGGCACCCATCGAGACCACGCCGCTCCCCGCCCAGCTGACCAGCTTCATCGGCCGCGAAGGCGACCTCCGGCACGTGCTCGGCCAGCTGGACCGCTCGCGGCTGGTGACGCTGACCGGCCCCGGCGGGGCGGGCAAGACCCGGCTGGCCATCGAGACCGCGGCCGCGATGGACCTACCGACGGTCTTCGTGGAACTCGCGCCGTACACCGAAGACGCCGACGTCGCGCACGCCGTGCTGACCGCGCTCGGCCTGCGAACGGTCCCGCTCGGGACGGTCGCCGCCCCGGTGGAGAACGCGCCGCTGGAGCGGCTGATCGACGCGCTGACCGATCGGGCGGTCCTGCTGGTGCTCGACAACTGCGAGCATCTGATCGAGGCCGCCGCGAAACTGGCCGCCCGGCTGCTCGGCGCGGCCCCCGCGCTGCGGGTGCTCGCCACCAGCCGTGAACCGCTGGGCATCACCGGCGAGGTCGTCTCCCCCGTGCCGCGGCTCGCCGTGCCGCCGCCGGGTACGCCACCCGCCCGATCGCTGGAGTTCGCCGCCGTCCGGCTGTTCGCCGACCGCGCCCGGGCGGGCGATCCGGGCTTCGCCGTCGACGACTCCACCGCGGGTGACGTCCAGCGGGTCTGCGCCGCGCTCGACGGGCTGCCGCTGGCCATCGAACTCGCCGCCGCGCGCGTGCGGACCCTGACCGTCGGCGAGATCGCCTCCCGGCTGGACGACCGGTTCGGGTTGCTCTCGCGGGGCAGCCGGGTCGCCGAGAGCCGCCATCGCACCCTGCGCGCCGTCGTCGAATGGAGCTGGGATCTCCTGGAAGAGGACGAACGCCTGCTGGGCAGGCGGCTGACCGTCTTCGCGGGCGGCACGACCCTCGCCGACGCCGAAGCGGTCTGTGCCGTGCCGGACATCGCGGAGCTGCTTCCGTCCCTTGTGGACAGATCGCTGGTGGAGCGCACCGGTGACCGCTATCGGATGCTCGAAACGATCCGGGCCTTCTTCGCCGGGAAACTCGCCGAAGCGGGCGAAACCGAGCAGCTGCGGCGCGCGCACGCAGAGCACTTCCTTGCCCTCGCCGAGCAGGCGGATCCGCTCGTGCGGACGGGTGACCAACTGGTCTGGCTCGACCGTCTCGACGCCGCTTACGACGATCTCCTGGCCGCGTTGCGCTGGTCCGCCGAATCCGACGTGCGGATCGCGCTCCGACTTTCGTCTTCGCTGGTGACGTACTGGTGGATGCGCGGCCGCCGGTTCGAAGGTTCGACGCTGAGCCTGGAAGTGGTCAAGCGGCTCGGACAGCGACCGCCGGACGGCCTCGAAGAGGAGTACCAGCTCTGCGTGCTCACCGCCGCCGCCGGACTGCGGGGCCACGAAGCACTCGACAGGCACCTGCCGCTGGTGGACGGTCTCATGCTGTCCCTGGCCAAGGCACCACGAAACCCGGCGCTCCTGCTGTTGTTGGGCGTCGTGAGCGGGCCGCCCGGTGACGACGACGCGCTGATCAAACGCAGCCAGGCGTTGCTGGCGCACAGCGATGCCTGGAGTCTCGCGCTCGCGCCGACGGGCTACGGCCTCCGCGCGATGCTGCAGGGCGACCTCGAAACGGCGGAACAGTTCTTGCGCGAAGGGGCGGAGGAGTTCCGCCGGATCGGGGAACGCTGGGGCCTCTCGATGGCCCTCGACCACCTGTCACAGATCCTGATCTGGACGAACCGGCAGGCCGAGGCCCTCGAAACGATGAACGAGGCTCTGCGGCTGATCCGGGAACTCGGCGCGTCCGACGACAACGCCGACCTGCTGTGCCGTCGCGGCGGCAGCAAGCTGCTGCACGGCGACGCGGCGGGCGCGCGGGCGGATTTCGAGCTCGCCGTCGAGATCGCGCGCCGCGCCGGGATGCCGGAAAGCCGGGCGGCCGGGTACATCGGGCTGGCGTTCCTCGCCCGGCACGAGGGCGATCTGGCAGCGGCCAGGGCGTTGAGCGAACGCGCGCTCGCGGAGTGTTCCGGTGGTTCGTTCGCCGCGGAAGGCGTCCGTGCCGGCGCGAGGATCTCGCTCGGCTGGGTCCTGGCCGCGGAGGGCGACGCCGACGGGGCCGAGGAACTGCACCGGCTGGCGCTGGTGTCGGCGGACGGCTGGCACGACAGCACCACGGTGGCCCTCGCCGTCGAAGGCCTCGCCGGGGTCGCGCTGCTGCGGGGCGACGCCGAGCGGGCGGCGGTCCTGATCGGCGCCGCGGTGACCATCCGGGGCACCCCGTTCGCGGTCGATCTGGACGCCGCCCTGCTCCGGACGACCGTGCGGGAGCGGCTCGGCGACGACTTCGACCGGGCCTACCGCCGGGGGCTGGGCCTGCGCGGCGCCGCTCAGCTGGCCTAGGCACGGGTCAGCTGGCCTAGGCACGGGTCAGCTGCGTGCCCTGCGGTGCGAAGCGGCCGACGCCTTCGGCGAGGAGACGCTGGTCGAGTTCGGTGTCCTGGACGGCGACGTACAGCGGCGCCGCGTTGACCGGGACCGCGCCGAGCCGGGTCATCCCGGGGCCGACCGGGTCGATGGTGAGCCGGGTGACGTCACGCCACGGCACGACGGTCCGCTCGATCCGGACACCCACCGCGTCCAGTTCGAAGAGCACCCACTGCTGGTCGTGCAGCGACTTCACGTAGCCGATGGCCGCGCAACCGACGGCGATCGCGATGATCCGCAGCACGCCGGGCCCGTCCAGCGAGCCGACCAGTGCGATGAAGCCGAGGACGATCACGACCATTCCGGACAGCTTCGCGGCGCCGACCAGTCCCGCGTTCGGCTTGTGCACGCGGAACCGCACGGCGCGCATCAGGTGTTTGGTGAGCACGCCGCCACCGATCGCGGCGGCGAGCCCGAACATCGTCACCACCAGCGAAGCCGGGGAGAAGTCGACGAGGACGTTGTAACCGGCGACCAGCGCGACGAAGCCGCCTACGACGGTCAGCATCAGCGCGAGCTTTCCCTTGCGCACGTCCCGTTCGCGGCGGTCGAGCGAGGCCTGGTCGGGCGCGGCGAGGAAGCCGCCGTCGATGTTCCTCATCGGGCGTCACGCCCCGCTTCGGCGGCCGCGCGGCGCTCACGCTGACGGCGGTCGAGGACGTACAGCAGTGTGCCGGCGCCGGCACTCACCGCGGCGTAGAGGAGGTCCTGCAGGCCGTCGTCCGGGTAACCGGTGGAGAACTCGACCATCGCGAGCGCGACGAACAGGACGCTGATGACGCCCCCGGCGATGATGTACACCTTGTTGCTGAGCATGGCTTCCCTCGCATGTCGTTGCCTTGGTGAAACCACTTTCGCGCGGGGCACATGACATTCCGATGACAGGCACAGGCAGGCACAGGCAGACGCTGACAAGCACTGACAGCGTTCGGTGCGTGGACGGTCAGCGGTCGCGGAGATCCTCCCGTCCATGACTTACTCAGCGGGATCTCCCGAAGACTTCCTCGCCGTGCGGCATCTGACGTTGCGCGGCACCCAGGCCGAAATCGGCCAGGCGCTCGGCGCCGAAGCGAAGGCGCGCTCGGACTGGTCGCCACCGCCGATCGATCCGATCGTGGCCAGGGCGCGGCGCACCTGGTTCGCGCGGAACTGGCCGCAGTACGCCGAACGGACGGCCGGGTTCGCCGAGGCCTACGGGCTCCCTGCCGACGCGGCGGTCTCCTTCGACAACGCGAGTGCCCTGCCCGCCGGGTCGGGCTGTTCGGCGCTGTGGACGGGGAGCACGCTCGGCCGGAACTACGACTTCTTCACCATGAGCTGGACCCAGCTGGGTGCGGTGATGGCGGGTGAGGAGCCCGTCGACGACGGGACGGTGCCGATGGCGTCACGGCCCTACGTGCTGACGACGATCCCCGACGACGGCATCGCATCCACGTCCCTTTCGATGTCCACAATGGACGGCGCGACGGAAGGGGTCAACGAGGCGGGGCTGGTCGTCGCGCTGCTGATGGCCGACGTCGAAACGGCCGCGCCGCTGGCGGACGATCCCGGCCCGCAGGCGGGCCTGTCGGTCTTGCAGGTGTGCCGGTATCTGCTGGACACCTGCGAAACCGTCGACGAGGCCAAGGAAGCGCTGATGCTCGCCAAGCAGTACACGCACGGCGCGCCTTGCCATTACATCGTCGCCGACGCTTCCGGCCGCGGCTTCGTCCACGAGCGCGGGCAGCACGACATCGAGTACTTCGTCGAGGTCGCCGACGGACCGCTGTGCGTCACGAACCACCTGCTGCACCGTCATCCGGACCTCGACGCGCTGCCCGAGGACACACCGGACACCATGCTCACCTACCAGCGGCTTCGCACCATCACCAAGGAAGCGGACGCCGGGCCGCGCGAGGCGCTCGACGCGGTTTCGTTCGCGATCGAGCCCGGCGCGCCGTGGCGGACGTTGTGGCGCAGCGTCCTCGACCCGGCGGCCCGCACCATGAGCACCCGGTTCTATCTGGGCGACGGCGACAACCGCACCGCACGGCACTCGCCGGAACTCACCTTCGGCGTGTCGAGGTGAACGACGCGGTGACCATCGGGAAGGGCCGCAAGATCGGCACCGTCGTGGTCTGTGTGCTGGCGCAGCTGCTGATCGCGATCGACCTGACCGTGCTGCACCTGGTGCTGCCGTCGCTTTCGGAGCAGATGCACCCGTCGACCACGGAGCTGCTGTGGATCGCGGACGCGTACGGTTTCGCGCTCGCCGGGCTGCTGATCACGATGGGCAACATCGGTGACCGCGTCGGCCGGAAGAAGCTGCTGCTCATCGGGGCGTCGCTGTTCGGTGTCGCTTCGGTGATCACGGCGTACGCGCCGACGACGGAACTCCTGATCGCCGCCCGCGCGCTGCTCGGGATCGCCGCCGCGACACTGATGCCGTCGACGCTGTCGATCGTGCGGAACGTGTTCACCGGCAAGGAACGCGCGGCCGTGATCGGCGTTTCGAGCGGGCTGACGATCCTCGGTTTCGGCATGGGACCGCTCGTCGGCGGGGTGCTGCTCGAGCACTTCTGGTGGGGTTCGGTGTTCCTGGTCAACGTGCCGGTGGTGGTGGTCATGGTGATCGCCGGCGCGCTGATCCTGCCCGAATCGAAGAATCCGGTGTCCCATCGGATCGACGTGCCCAGCGTGCTGCTCTCCCTCGTCGGCATGGTCGGGATCGTCTACACGATCAAGGAAGTCGCGTACAAGGGCTGGGGACACTGGGACGTCGCGGTCGCCGCCGTGCTCGGCCTCGGCTGCCTGCTGGCATTCGTCCTGCGTCAGCCGCGGCTGGCCGAACCGCTGATGGACCTGCGGCTGTTCGCGCAGCGGGCGTTCTCGGCGACCGTCGGCACCACGATCCTGGCGATGTTCGCGCAGCTCGCGGTCTCGCTGATGTTCGCGCAGTACCTGCAGCTGGTGGCGGGCTGGTCGCCGCTGAAGGCCGGGCTCGCCGGGCTGCCAGGGATGGGCGGCGCGATCGTCGGCGGGGTGCTCGCGCCGCTGGCGATCAAGGCCTTCGGCCGCGCCGCGACGATCGCGCTCGGCTGTGCCCTGTCGGCCGTCGGTTTCGCGTTGTACTCGAACATCGGCGTGACGATCGTCTACACGGACCTGCTCGCCGCGATGATCGTCTTCGGGGTGGGGCTGGCGCTGATCCTCACCGTCGCGACGGACACGGTGCTCGGCGTCGTGCCGAAGGCCAGGGCGGGCGCGGCGTCGGCGATTTCCGAGACGGCGACCGAACTCGGCGGCGCGCTGGGGATCGCCGTCCTCGGCAGTGTGCTCGGCGCGCTGTACCGGAGCGAACTCGTCATCCCGGCGGGTGTGCCACCGGAGGCTTCGGCGGCGATCTCGGACACCCTCGGCGGTGCCGTCCAGGTCGCGGCACAGCTGCCGCCCGAGCAAGGAGCGTTGATCCTCGCCACCGCGAAACTGGCGTTCGTCGACGGGTTGCAGGTGACGATGCTGTGCTCGGCGGGGCTGATGGCGTTGCTCGCGGTGAGCGCGTTGTTCAGCCTGCGCGGGGTGCCGAAGGTCCTCGAAGACCCTGAGGAGGCTTCGGCCGCTACGCCTGTTTCCGCGGCGGTGTGAAGTGTCATGAACGACCCTTTCCTGACGTTTTTCGTCGGGAAAGGGTCCTTCGTGACACTCGTCAGCGAGGTCCGGCCAACGGAACCGCCCGCTTGTCGCCGGACCGCACCATGGCCAGCAGGGGTTTCGCGGCGAACTTCAGCAATCGGGCCGCGAAGGTGCGGCCGTTGCGGCGCGCGATGTCCGGGCCGAAGGCGTCCATCAGCGCGACGAGCCCGGGCAGCGGCCGCACGAACAGCGTCACTTCGGCGATGAGCCCGTCTTCGTCGAGTTTCAGCACCGCTGCCTCTTCGACGTCCTCGCCGCCGATTCGCGCGGTGTAGACGACGACCCGCGTCTTGCCGTCACCGGTGTCGGTGTGGAACCGGACGTCGCGCAGATGGGAGTAGGCGACTTCCAGCAGCGGCCTGAGTTCCACGTGCCCGGTGAACCGGACCCGGTCGGTCAGCGGCGAACGCACCACGGCGTCCGGCGCGAAGGCGCTCAGCCCGAGTTCGACGTCCCGGGTCTCGAGTGCCCGGCGGTACCGCTCGGTGGTGTCGGTGCTCATCTGTCCTCCTGGATCAGGTTCCCCAGTCCGCGCCACAACAGATCCGTCGTGAGCGCGACGACTTGCTCCCGCGGGATGTCGCGGTTGCTCCACCACCAGGTGGCGATGGCGTTCAGCGCGCTCTTCGCCGCTTCGGCGAGCGCTTCGTTCGCGCGGTCGCGCGGCAGGTCCGCGGTCAGCGCCAGGCCGGGCACGCGTGCGAACACCTCGGTCAGCCGCCCGGTGGCCCTGGCCTGCCCGCGCCGGTGCACCTCGGCGACACCCTCGTCGGACGGCGTCTCGGCGAAGATCATCCGCCAGCCGCGTTCGTTCGTCTCCATCCAGGCGAAGATCGCCGCCACCCGGCCGCGCAGTGACTCCTCGGCGGTGCCCGCGAGCGGCAACTCGGCCCAGCCGGCCAGCAGACTGTCCACTTCGGACTCCAGGAGTCCGGCGTACAGCGCCGCCTTGGACGAGAAATGGTCGTAGAGCACGGGCGTACTGATCCCGGCGGCCGTCGCGACCTCGCGCATCCCCGCCAGGTCGTACCCGGACGCGGCGAACACCCGCGCCGCCGCGGCCAGGATGCGTTCCCGGCGTTCGTCCCTGCTCAACCGCTTACCTGACATCGGTCAGGTACGCTACCAGGTAACCTAACGATTGTCAGGTAGCAGCCCGGGTAACCTGGTCGATCGTGCGTACTGTCGTGGTAATCGGGGGCGGGATCGTCGGGCTCGCCACCGCCTGGGAGCTGACCAAACGCGGTCTGGACGTCACGGTGCTCGAAAAGGAGGACCACTGGGCGGCCCACCAGACCGGGCGCAACTCGAACGTCGTGCACGCGGGGCTCTACTACAAGCCGGGTTCCTTCAAGGCCAGGATGTCCACCGCGGGCAATCGGTCCATTGTGGACTTCGCTCGGCAGTACGGGGTGCCGGTCGAGGTATGCGGCAAACTCGTCGTCGCCACCTCCGAAGCGGAGCTTCCGGCGCTGAAGGTGCTCGCCGAACGGGCCGAGGCGAACGGTGTCCCGGCCAAGCTGATCACCCCGAGCGAGGCCCGCGAGTACGAACCCGAGGTCTCCTGCGTCGCCGCGCTGCGCGTGGAATCCACCGGCATCATCGACTTCCCCGCCGTCTGCACGGCACTCGTGCGGCTGCTCGACGAATCCGACGCCGACCTGCGTCTCGGCACGCCCGCGCAGGGAATCCGCCCTGGCCGCACCGGCGGCGTCGAGGTGGCGACCGGCGACGACGTGATCCACGCCGACGGCCTCGTCAACTGCGCCGGCCTGCACGCGGACCGCGTCGCGCGACTCGCCGGGCTCACCCCGAGCGCGCGGATCGTGCCGTTCCGCGGTGAGTACTACGAACTGAAACCCGAACGCCGCCATCTGGTGCGCGGCCTGATCTACCCGGTCCCGGACGCGTCGCTGCCGTTCCTCGGCGTGCATCTGACCCGCATGCTCGACGGCAGTGTGCACGCCGGCCCCAACGCCGTGCTCGCGCTGCGCCGCGAGGGCTACACCTGGCGCGACTTCTCCGCGAAGGACCTCGCCGAGGTCGCCCGCTTCCCCGGCGTCTGGCGGCTCGCGCGCAAGTACGCGTACCCGACCGGGCTCGACGAGGTCCGCCGGTCGTTCTCCCGCCGCCGCTTCGCCGAAAGCCTCGCGCGGCTCGTGCCCGCCGTCACCGAGGACGACATCGTGCGGCACGGCTCCGGCGTCCGCGCGCAGGCACTGCGCCCGGACGGCGCGCTCGTCGACGACTTCCTGATCGAGACCGCGCGGAACCAGGTGCACGTCCTCAACGCGCCCTCACCGGCGGCGACCAGCGCACTGGAGATCGCGAAGCACATCGCCGACGAGGTGACGGACTAGCTTTCGCGTGATCGGGAGGGCGATGAGGGTGCCGGGATTCGCTCGCGGCCGTGGGGCACCCAGGTCTCGCGAAAACCCCTCTTCGCTACCGCACCCCTGCCCCGACGTTGCGAAAGCCACTTTCGCAACGTTGAAGGTTGCCAAAGTGGCTTTCGCAACCTGCCGCCTTTGCCTTACCCCGCACTAGACGGCGAACTCGCGTGAGTCAGGACGAGGGCGGCAGGTTCCCGTTCAGCATCGGAACGGCGGCCTTGATCACGTCGCACGCCTTCGCGGGATCGTCGAGGTTGCCCGCGATGATCGCCACCGTCGACGTCGGGGTGATCGCGAGACCCGCGGCGCACAGCTTGCTGCCCGCCTGGGTGTAGAGCTTCCACTTGCGGTCGCCCGAGTCGAAGTCCTGGGGGTCACCCTGCGTGATCAGCGTCGGAGTCTCGTCCATCGGCTTCGTCGTGTAGAACCACAGGTCGAGCGCCTTCTCGCCCTTGTCGCCGTCCGTGTCGGCCCACTCGCAGCCGAACTGGTTCGGGTCGGCGCTGGACTTCAGCGGCTCACCCGTGGGTCCGAGCCGCAACTGGGCGGTCTGTTCGGGCTTGAGCATGGCGCACGGGTCGGTGCTCAGGAGCGGTCCGCCCGGCTCGGCGGGCTTCTGCCCCGGCGGGGCGGTGATCTGCGGGTCCTGCTGCCCGCCCGGGAGCTTCGACGCCACGGCCGGGGCCGCCGCCTTGGCGAGGTCGCAGGAGTTGCCCTCGGTGTGGTCGGGGCTCTCGCTGGCGATCTCCACGAAGGAGTCCGGGGTGATTTCGGTGCTCAGCGAGCAGTACTTCGGGCCGAGGATGGTGGCGTACCGCGTCCAGGTGAACCCGCCGATCCCGAACTTCTCCCCGGCCTGCGCGCCGCTCATGTAGTCGTTCAAGGACAGGTCCTTGCTCAACGACACCTCGAGGTTCGACGCCTTGCGCACGTCCTCCAGTTTCCGGAACCGGCAGACCGCGGGCGTCTTCTGCTCGGGCTTCGCGGCGCGTTCCTCACCGGGGTACGTGACACCCAGCGCGTTCGCGTGCTCCTGCGTCAGCAGCTCGCACGGCTCGGCCTTCGTGTTCACCGGTCCCTGTCCGGGCACCGGCGAGGCCGTACCGCCGATCGTCGACGTGCAGCCGCCGACCGCCAGCACCGCCAGCCCGATCGCGAGCGAATTCCGAAACCGCATGCGTCCCCTCCTCATCGGCTCGCACACTACTTGTGCGCGGCCGCCGTTCACGAACCGGCGGGCAACGCCGCGCTCACCGTCGGCAGCGCGGCCCGCAGCAGGTCACAGGCCTTCTTCTCGTCGTCCCAGTGGCCACTGGAGACCTTCACCGTGGACGTCCCGCTGATCGGCAGGGCGGCCGTGCAGTACCTCGCGGTGGCTTCGAACCGGACCGTCCACTTGCGACCGCCGAGGTCGATCTCCTCGGGGGTGCCTTCGAGACCGGCCACGTCGGCGACGGCCGTCGCGAGGAAGAGCGTCACGTTGAGCGGTCGCTGCCCCTTGTCGCCGTCGGAGTCCTTCCACGAGCAGCCCTTGTCCTCGGGATTCGCGAGCTCGGCCGGGGCGATGGGGGTTCCCGGGGCGATGGCCAGCTTCGCTGCCTCGTCCGGCTTTAGCAGCGCACAGGGATCGACCTGCAGCAACGGCCCGGAGGGTTCGGGCTTTTTCTGCCCCGGTGGCGCGACGATCTTCGGATTCGGCTCGCCACCGGGCAGCCTCGACGCGATCGCGGGGGCCGCGGCGAGCGCGAGATCGCAGGCCGTCGCTTCGGGCGCGCCCGTCTGGGTCTCGCTGCCGAGCTCGACGAACGACGACGGTCCGAGTTCGGTGCTGAGGGAGCACGCGGTCGGGCCGAGCGGGGACGCGTAGCGCGTCCAGGTGAAACCGCCGATGCCGAACTTCTCCCCCGGCCGGGCGCCGGCGTAGAAGTCGTTCAGCGGGATGTCGACGCTGTGCGTGATCGAAAGGGACACCCCGCGCGGCGAATCGTCGCGTTCGGACAACAGGCACATCGGCGGGACCAGCTGGGCCTTGTTGCCCTTGGTCTCGACGCCGGGCAGTTTGAGGGCCAGCGCGTCGGCGTGTTCCGTGCTGAGCAACGAGCACGGCGCCGCCTTGGCGGGCACCGGCCGGTGGCCGGGCACCGGCGACGCCGTACCCGAGATCGTCTCGGCACATCCGCCGAGCAGGAGGACCGCCGCGAAGAGCGCGGTGAGCGGCTTGCTGCGGCGGTTCATGCCTACTTCGATGCCGGCGTGAGCACCTCGGTTCCGCCGAGGAAGGGACGAAGCGCCTCCGGCACCCGGACCGAGCCGTCTTCGAGCTGGTGGTTCTCCAGGATCGCGACGATCCACCTGGTGGTGGCGAG
This sequence comes from Amycolatopsis sp. WAC 01375, assembly GCF_003947325.1. Taxonomy (NCBI): domain Bacteria; kingdom Bacillati; phylum Actinomycetota; class Actinomycetes; order Pseudonocardiales; family Pseudonocardiaceae; genus Amycolatopsis; species Amycolatopsis sp. WAC 01375. The sequence continues at coordinate 57,111 of NZ_QHHW01000010.1, read as the reverse complement.
CGTGCCGTTCAGCGTGGCGACGGTCTGCGGGCGGCCGTCGGCGTCGCGGTAGCGGATGCCGAGACGACGGGCCTGGAACGTCGTGCAGTTCGACGTCGAGGTCAGCTCGCGATAGGTGTCCTGCGACGGCACCCACGCCTCACAGTCGAACTTCCGGTACGCCGACGTGCCGAGGTCGCCGGTGGCGGTGTCGATCACCCGGTACGGGACCTCGATCTTGGCGAGCATCTGCTCTTCCCAGTCCAGCAGGCGCGCGTGCTCGGCCTCGGCGTCCTCGGGACGCGTGTAGACGAACATCTCGACCTTGTCGAACTGGTGGACCCGGATGATGCCGCGGGTGTCCTTGCCGTACGAGCCGGCCTCGCGGCGGTAGCAGGACGACCAGCCCGCGTAGCGCTTCGGCCCCTTCGCCAGGTCGAGGATCTCGTCGGCGTGGTAGCCGGCGAGCGGGACCTCGGAGGTGCCTACGAGGTACAGGTCGTCGTCGCGCAGCCGGTAGACCTCCGACGAGTGCGCACCGAGGAAACCGGTGCCGGCCATGATCTCCGGCCGCACCAGGGTCGGCGTGATCATCGGGGTGAACCCGTTCGCGGTCGCCTGCGCGACGGCCATGTTCAGCAGGCCGAGCTGGAGCTGGGCGCCGATGCCGGTGAGGAAGTAGAACCGCGAGCCCGAGACCTTCGCGCCGCGCTCCATGTCGAGTGCGCCGAGGCCCTCGCAGAGTTCGAGGTGGTCCTTCGGCTTGAAGTCGAACTTCTTCGGCTCGCCGACGTGCTTGAGCACGACGTAGTCGTCCTCGCCGCCTTCGGGCGCGTCGGGGTGGACCAGGTTCGGCACCAGCCGGTGCAGCTGCTCGAACTCCTCCGAAGCCTCGGTCTGCTCGACCTCGGCCGTCTTGACCTGGGCGGCGAGGTCCTTCGCCTTGGCGAGCAGTTCGGCCCGCTCGTCGCCCTGCGCCTTGGGAATGAGCTTGCCCAGCGACTTCTGCTCGGCACGCAGCTTGTCGGCGGCGGCGATGGACGACCGGCGGCGGGAGTCGAGGGAGAGCAGCTTGTCGACCACTCCTTCGTCCTCGCCACGGGCGCGCTGCGAAGCGCGCACGACGTCCGGGTCATCGCGCAGAGTCCTGGGGTCAATCACGAGTGCTGAGAGTAGTCCGTGCGAGCCGCACAAAATGTGCGGGTCCGCGCGGATAACCCGACAGTCTGATCGTTGCCGCCCGTTTCGGGCCGTCCCCATACTGAGATCTCCCTGCTGCGGACGGAGAAACCCGATGACCGATGCGGACCTGCTGGCGCGGCACAAGGCGGTACTGCCGTCCTGGCTGGCGCTCTACTACGACGAGCCGATCGAGATCGTGCACGCGCAGGACCGCCGGGTCATCGACTCGTCCGGGCGCACCTACCTCGACTTCTTCGCGGGCATCCTGACGAACTCGATGGGCTACGACGTCTCGGCGATCAGCGACGCCGTGCGCAAGCAACTCGACACCGGCATCCTGCACACGTCGACGCTGTACCTGATCCGCTCGCAGGTCGAGCTGGCCGAACGCATCGCGAAGCTCTCCGGCATTCCCGACGCGAAGGTGTTCTTCACCAACTCCGGGACCGAAGCCAACGACACCGCGCTGATGCTCGCCACCCAGTACCGGCGTAGCAACCAGGTGCTGGCGATGCGGAACTCGTACCACGGCCGGTCGTTCGCGACGGTCGGCATCACCGGCAACCGCGGCTGGTCGGCTTCGTCGCTCAGCCCGGTGAAGGTGAGCTACGTGCACGGCGGCTACCAGTACCGCAGCCCGTTCCGGGCGCTGTCGGACACGGAGTACATCGACGCGTGCGTCGCGGACCTGGTCGACGTCCTGGAGACGGGCACTTCGGGCGACGTCGCCTGCATGATCGCCGAGCCGATCCAGGGCGTCGGCGGGTTCAGCTCACCGCCGGACGGCCTGTTCAAGGCGATGAAGGAGGTCCTCGACCAGTACGGGATCCTGTTCATCTCCGACGAGGTCCAGACCGGCTGGGGACGGACCGGGGAACACTACTGGGGGATCCAGGCGCACGACGTCGTCCCCGACGCGATGACCTTCGCCAAGGGCCTCGGCAACGGGCTCGCGATCGGCGGTCTCGTGGCACGCGGCGACCTCGTCGACTGCCTCACCGCGAACTCGATCTCGACCTTCGGCGGCAACCCGGTCGCGATGGCAGGCGCGGCCGCCGTGCTCGACCACATCGCCGAGGGCGACCTCCAGGCCAACGCGCTCGCCCGCGGCAACGAACTGCTCGACGGCCTGCGCGCGGCGGGGAACCCGCTGATCGGGGACGTGCGCGGCAAGGGGCTGATGATCGGCGTCGAACTGGTCGAGCCGGGCGGCATGAAGCCGAACCCGGGAGCCGCCGCGCGGATGATGGAGGAGACCAAGGCGCGCGGACTGCTGATCGGCAAGGGCGGGCTGCACGGCAACGTGCTGCGGATCGCGCCGCCGATGACGCTCACCGCGGAAGAGGCGGCGGAGGGCCTCGGGATCATCACCGACGCGCTGGCCGCCATCTCCTGACAAGTGAGATGAAAGGCCCCTTCATTGCAAATTTTGCGATGAAGGGGCCTTTCATCTCACGCGCCCGATGCTAGGAAAGGACCGTTCCTGGCAAATTTCGCAAGGAACGGTCCTTTCCTAGCGTTCAGGAGTGGACGAAGCGGGCGATGACCTCGCCCAGCCGACCACCGGCGTCCTCCTGGAGGAAGTGGCCGGCGCCGGTGATCGTCGGATGCTCGAGCTCCCGGGCGCCGCGCATCGAGCCCCGCAGTTCGAGGCCCCACGGCGCGGTGATCGGGTCGCCGTCGGAGAACGACACGAGGAACGGCTTGTTCAGTTCGGAGAGCACCTTCGTCGCGGCGCGGTTGGCCGCCGAGGCCGGGTCGTCCGGGGTGATCGGCACCAGCGACGGCATCGCCCGCGGCGCGGCCTTGTACATCTCGTTCGGGAAGGGCGCGTCGTAGGCGGCGCGGACGTCTTCCGGGAGCTTGGTCTGGCAACCCGACTGGACGAACCGCCCGACGTCGAGGACCTGGGCGTTCTCGACGGTGTCGCGGAACCTGTGCCAGAGCTCCGGCATGTCCGTGTCGCCGGTGGGGAGGCCGGTGTTGGCCGCGACGACCCTGGCGAACCGGTCGGGGTTCTCGGCGACCAGGCGCAGGCCGATCAGGCCGCCCCAGTCCTGGCCGACCAGGGTGACGTCGGTCAGGTCGAGCACGTCGAAGGCGAACGCGCGCATCCATTCGACGTGCCGCTGGTAGGTGTGGTCGACCATGTCGCCGGGTTTGTCGGACCGGCCGAAGCCGACCAGGTCGGGCGCGATGGCGCGCAGCCCGGCGTCGGCGAGCACCGGGATGACCTTGCGATAGAGATAGGACCAGGTCGGCTCGCCGTGCAGCAGGAGGACGGGTGGCCCGTCCTCGGGTCCGGCCTCCACGTAACCCACTCTGATCACGCCGCCGTGAAGGTCGACGAGTTCCGCGTAGCGCGGCTCGAAGTCGAAATCGGGCAGGTCCGAGAACCGGTCGTCCGGTGTCCTTAAAAGGCGCACGACTCCCACGTTAGTGGGAATCGTGCGCCTATGCCGTTTTCAGGTGGTCAAGAAGTCACGAGATGCCGACGGCCACGACCAGGCCGAGGGCCAGGTGCGCGGCCGCGACCACGACGCTGACCGGGGCGAACTTCTCGCTCTCGATGGTCGAGCGGACGTCGATGCGGGTCGCCCACTCCAGCAGCCGGACGGCCAGCACCTGCACCACGATGCCGAGCAGGCCGTAGACCAGCGAGGTGATGAGGCCTTCGGTCAGGTCGCTGGCGGAGTTCGCGATCGCCACGACGACGATGAACGCCATCGACAGCAGGCCCGACGCGGTGACGATGACCGCGTTCGGCAGGCCGCGGCTGACCAGCTGGGCCAGCTTGCCGGGCGTGGTCCAGTCGATCGCCCAGAACCCGGCGAACATCAGCAGCAGGCCGACGACGCCGTACAGCAGGATCGCGCCGATCCCTCGCACGAGGTCGGAGCCGAACGTGTCGGACAGCGCAAGGGTGGTGGTCACAGGGGTTCTCCAGAAGTCAGGAATGTCAGGTTTGTGCGGTTGCTTCTATCACGACTCGACGATGCGATGCGGGACGAACGCCGCACCGTCGTCTGTGACGAGTCCTGCCGTCTCACGGATGCCGAGACCGGCGGCCTGGTCCCCGACGATCCACGCGCCGAGCGCGGGCCGGTAACCCTGGAACTCCGGGAGCGGGTCGAACGCCTGGTAGACGAACCCTTCCGCCCCGTAGACGCCGTCGGTCTGCGTCTCGTACCCGGTGGCGACGATCTGCACGTTCGCGCCCTCGCGGCCGAGTTTCGGCTTGCGGACGTACTCGGTCAGCAGACCGGGGTCGTCGGCGAAGGCGGGCAGCAGGTTCGGGTGCCCCGGATAGTTCTCCCACAGGAGCGCGAGCAGCGTCTTGTTGGAGAGGATCATCTTCCACAGCGGCTCGACCCACAGCGTGCGCGGCATGGTCTCGACGGCGAAGCGGCCGAACTCCTCGTCGACCACCCATTCCCACGGGTAGAGCTTCACCACGGTCGCCATCTGCGCTTCTTCGAGGTCGACGAACCGCTTGAGCACCGGGTCCCAGCCGATCTCCTCGATCGACAGGCCGACGGTGTCGAGCCCGGCTTCGGCCGCGGTCTCCTGCAGGTACGCCGTCGTCACGTGGTCCTCACCGGACGGATCGGCGGACGACCAGGTGAAGTGCAGTTCGTTCGAGGGCAGCTTCTCGGCGAGTTCGGCCCAGCGCTCGACCAGCTTTTCGTGGATCGAGTTCCACTGGTCGTCCTCGGGGAAGACCGTGGTCTTCCAGTGCCACTGCAGTACGGCGGCCTCGAGCAGCGAGGTCGGGGTGTCGGCGTTGTACTCGAGCAGCTTCGCCGGGCTCTTGCCGTCGTAGCGCAGGTCGAAGCGGCCGTAGACGTGCGGATCCTGCCGCTTCCACGACTCCGCGATATGCGGCCAGACCCACTCGGGGATGCCGAAGCGGTGGTACTGCTCGGTGGTCACCACGTTGTCGACGGCTTCGAGGCACATCGAGTGCAGCAGCTCCACGTCCGCCTCGACGGACAGGATCTCGTCCATGTCGAAGACGTAGTGGACCGACTCGTCCCAGTACGGCCGGGACTTGCCGGAGCCGTCGCGGGCGGGGGTGCCGAAGACCAGGCCCTGTTCTTCGACGATGTTCTGCCAGTCCCGCCGGGGCGGCTTGGAATCCCGGTACACCTACGAGCCCCCGCTCTTACCGCTGCTGCCGCTCTTGCCGCTGATGCCGAACCCGCCGCGCTGGACGGACTTGCCCGATTTGGTGCTGACGTTGGCCCCCGGCGGCGCGGTGTACGAACCGCCGGACACGCGCTGCCCGATCTGGCCGGAGCCGCCGTAGTTGTAGCGGTAGCTGTTGTAACCGCCACCGACGATCGGCATGAAGAAGAATCCGCCGGACGAGTAACCGCCGTGCGACCGGACGTAGTTCTCGTCGCAGTTCTGGTCGTCCTGGACGATCTCCGTGTCCTTGGTGGCACAGACCGCCGTGACCTCGTCCGGCTTCGCGACCGTGTAGAACGTCGCGACCAAGCCGACCAGGCCGACGGTCACACCGGTTCCGATCAGGATCTTCTTCTTGGTCGAAGACTTCTTCTCGGCGGCACGAGCGGCTTCGGCTTGGAGCACCTCCTGGCGCTCCTGCTCCGCCATTGCCTGCTGCCGTGCCCGCTGCTCGGCCAGCGAAGGCTGGCGCGCCTGCGTGCTGTCGTCCTGGAAGCGCATCGAGCCGCGCCTCGGCGGCTCCTGGGGCGGCTGTGCCCCCTGGTTGTCATCCTGCGTCATCGAAGCTCCGTAAATCGCCCTCGCCACGAACCCGTGTCCAACACTAACCACCCGGTACGCGCACCTTACGTGCGGCGCGGGCATCATGGAGTGGATGTCTCAACAGGCCGAGCGGTTCCGTGACCCGCGAAACGCGCTGAGCACCCTGCGCACCCGGCTCGTCATGGCCGGTGTGTTCGTGGGCGCGATCATCGCGCTTTCGCTGAGTGTGGCGTTCTCGTGGAATGTAGGCCCGGAAGGCGGTGCGGGCGGCGGCCCTCCCAAACTGTCCCCCGCCGCGGTCGAAGCGTTCCAATCTCCCCCGGGCACCTGCCTGACCTGGAACAACCCGGACGCCACCGACGCGCGGCGCGTGCCGTGCGGGGAGGCGCACCTGTTCGAGGTCACCAGCATCGTCGACATCGGCACGCAGTACCCGCCGGGGGTACCGAGCCCGAACCTGGAGCAGTGGCAGGAGATCTCCCGCTCCCGTTGCACCATCGACGTCAAGCCGTATCTCGGCCGCAACCTGGATCCGTACGGCAAGCTGACCATGAACCTGCTCCGGCCGACGCCCGCACAGTGGGCGGACGGTGACCGGCAGTTGCGCTGCGGTCTGCAATGGGCGGGTCAGGGCGGCAAGCTCCAGCCGACCAAGGGGCCGGCGAAGGAGCAGAACCAGTCGGCGGTGTGGGAGCCGGGCACATGCCTCGCGCTGCTCAACAACAGCTTCGGCGACCCCATCGACTGCGCCCAGCCGCATTCGTACGAGATGATCGCGACGATCGACCTCAAGACGAAGTTCAAGGACGGCTACCCGTCGCAGGAGCAGCAGAACACCTGGCTGGACACCGAATGCTCGACGGCCGCGCAGGACTACACCGGCAACGCGGATCTGGCGGCGAAGAAGCTCATCCTCAGCTGGGACGTCCGCGAGCAGGAGAGCTGGGACGCCGGGTCGACGCTGGTGAACTGCAAGGTGGCGGCGGTCCTGCCGGACGACAAGGGGCTCGCACCGGTCACCGGGAGCGTGAAGGTCGGCAAGGGCGACGCCCCGCCGTCGGAGAGCGGCCAGACGAGCCCGCCGGCATCCTCTTCGGCCCCGAAGACCGGAGGGTGAGCCCGTGCCCGTCGAGATGACCCAGCAACGCTTCGAAGAGCTGGTTTCGGAGGCACTGGACGAGCTCCCGCCCGAATTCGCGGACGCCATGGACAACGTCGTGGTACTCGTGGAGGAGTTCAACGAGGAGTCGCCCACGATCCTCGGGCTCTACCACGGGGTCGCCCTGACGGAGCGGACCCACGAATACGGCGGGGTGCTGCCGGACCGGATCTCGATCTACCGGCGTCCGCTGCTGCAGATGTGCGACACCGAGGAGGACGTTGTCGAGGAGGTGCTGATCACAGTGGTCCACGAGGTCGGCCACCATTTCGGCATCGACGACGCGCGGCTGCACGAACTCGGCTGGGGCTGAGCCGGTGGACGGGCGATAGCAAAGGTCCCTTGCTCCTCCGCGGCGGATTCCGCGCCGGAGGCGGCATGGTCGGTGATCTTTGTGCGTCGGGCACCAGGAGTTCTTCGGATTCTTAACTCGGTGTAACAACCCTGCCACTTTGGGCGACAGCCCCGCTAAACTTTTCGACACGTTGTCGTCGGCCGGCGCCGGCGGATGCCTGGGGAGGCGGTGCATGGCCGAGTCGACGGTGCGCGGGAGGGGTGACCGCCGGTTGCGCTGGCTGCTCGCCTCCAGCGCGGCGTCGAACCTCGGCGACGGGATCGGCAAGGTCGCGTTCCCGCTGCTCGCGGTCACCCTGACCCGCGATCCGCTGCTCATCGCCGGTCTCTCCGCGACCCAATTCCTGCCGTGGCTGCTGTTCGCGCTCCCGGCGGGCGCGCTCCTCGACCGGATCGACCGCCGGCGCGCGATGATCCTCGCGAACGGTGCCCGCGCGGTGGTCGTCGGCGGGACGGCCGTCCTGGTCGCGATGGGCGGGGTGACGATCTGGGCGGTCTATGCCGCCGCCCTGCTCATCGGCGTCGCGGAGGTGGTCGCCGACAGCGCCGCGAACGTGCTCATTCCGGCGGTCGTCGGCAAGGAATCCCTCGACAGTGCGAACAGCAAGCTCCAGGCCTGCGAGATCGTCGGCCAGACCTTCCTCGGCGGGCCGGTCGGCAGCGCCACCTTCGCGCTCTTCGCGACGTTCCCGTTCTTGCTCAACTCGGTGGGTTTCGCGATCGCGGCGGCCGTGCTGATCGGCCTCGCCGGAAGCTACCGCCCGAAGGCCGCGGAAGGCGGCACCACCGACCTTCGCGCCGAACTGGCGGAAGGTTTCCGCTGGTTAAAGGGCAACCGGCTGGTCCTGCGCCTGGTCGTCATCGCGGGACTGATCAGCCTGGTCAGCGAACTCGCGCAGGCACAGCTGGTGCTGTACGCGATCGAGTACCTGCGTCTCAGCGAAGCGGCCTTCGGGCTCTTCGCGCTCGTCGGCGGCATCGGCGGTCTGCTCGGCGCGGCCATCGCCCCGCGGCTGGTGAAGGCGACCGGTCGGCGCGCGGTGCTCCTCGGGGGCACGGCCTGCTGCGGCGCGGCGTTCACCGGCATGGGCCTGACGACCTCGCCGGTGGCGGGCGCGGCGCTGTTCGGCCTGTTCGCGGCGGCCGTCGTCGCGGTGAACATCGTGCTCGGGACGGCGCGGCACACGCTCGTCCCCGGCGAACTGCTCGGCCGGGTCCTCGGCGTGTGGCGCACCGTCGTCTGGGGTGCGATCCCGATCGGCGCCCTGCTCGGCGGCGTCCTGACGCACGTCCTCGGTTCCTCTGCCCGGACCTTCCTCACGTCCGGGCTGCTGCTGTTCGGTGTGGCCGGTTTCGCAGTCGTCTCGTTACGCCGAGGAGCCTTCGGTGACGAATCGGCCACGGAGGTGCGGGTTCTCCACCAAGACCGGTGAAAACAAAGGACTTTGGTGCTGAAATAGCCCATCACCGCCACTGGTGACGGGAGGTCCGCGATGCAGCAGACACTGGTGCCGGAGGCCGGCGTGGGGACGACAGAACCTTCCAGACGCCCGCAAGTGCTCACCGCGGTCGCCGGTTTCGTGATCGGTGGCGGCGTGATCGGCATGCTGTGGGCGCTCTCGGGCGTCAACGCGGGAGCCCTCGAAGACGCGCAGGACGCGTGCCGGGCACTGGCCAGGGTCGGCACGATCCCGGACACCACCGACTCCGCGCCCGGCGAACGGACCGTCGCCGTACTGGCCCCCGAAGTCCTGCACCGGATGACGGCCGCCCGCGAACTCTCCGCCGCGGCGGCCGCCGCACACGACGCCTACCGGCCGCTGGCCGACCACATCGACGGCGCCAGCCGGATGGTGTTCAGCCTGCACTTCAACCAGATCGCCGGTCATCGGCATCTGGCGCAGGCCGAACAGCTCTGCACCCAGCTCTAGCCCGTGTCCTGTGAGTCTGTTCGATGGGCTTCGTGATCCAGGTGGTTCCTGACGGTGCGGGCGCGGAGACCGCGAACACGACTTGCAGGACACGGCCTAGCCCTTGTGGACGGTCCTGACGGTCAGCTGGTTGCCGGGGATCTTCCCCGCGCAGCCGAGGCCCTGCACCGGCACGAAGTTCGACGCCGTCTCCTGCGGCAGGTACACCCGCAGCCCTCGGGTCTCGGTGGGCTTGCAGACTGCCTCGTCGTAGTTGCGGACGTTCACGAAGCCGACGTCCGCGACCGCGCTCTCGCCGTTGCCGAGCTGGACCGGCGCGCCCTTCTCGCCGTCGCGGAACGCGGCATCGCCGACCTGGTGGCCGTCCGCTCCGGTCACGTACGAGACGCCGGGGAAGCCCTGGATGGTGCACGAGTGCCCGCTCGCGTTGGTGATGACGAGCTTCCGGTACACCGTGCCCGCGGCGGCGTCACTGTCCTTGACCGACAGTTTGACGTCGCCCGACTTGCAGAGCCCGTCGTTCTTCGGTGCCTGCGCGGGCGGCTGGACCGGTTGCGGGGACGGCGCCGGGCTCGACGAACTCGCGCTGGGCGCGACCGAGGTGTCCGGCGCCGAAGTGGACGGTGACGCGGATGTGTTCTGCGCGACGGGCGCGGTCTGCGAGCCGCAGGCGCTGAACAGCAGGAGTCCGGCGGTACCCGCGACGAGACCGCCGATGGAGATCATCTTCGAACGAACCATGGTCATTCGCCTCTCTCTGCCGGACGTTGCCGGGTGACCCACCAATCAGTAGACGTGTTGTCCGCCGTGCGGGTTGCGCTCCTCCGGTTAATTCCCCACAAGGTGTTAATCGATCTTGTGGGGCGTGTTCCCCGGCGGGCGTGGAGGCAAACGTTCCTGGTCAGGCCTCGACGGGGGCGCCCGCCCAGGTGAGGCAGGTCCAGCCGGTGGGGTTCGCGACGAGTTCGACGACGCCGGTGTTCGGGATGAGGCCCTGGTTGGCGATCTCGGCGGTCACGTTCCCGGCGAGCCACTCGCCGCCAAGCCGGATCGCGCCACCGTGGCTCACCAGCACCACCGTGCCGTCGGGGTCGGCCTGCTCGTGCTTGGCGCGCAGCCGGGCGACCGCGTCGAGCATCCGGGTGCGGACCTGCGCGCCGGTCTCACCGCCGGGGATCGGCGGGTCGAGTTCGCCGAGGGTCCACCGGCGCACGACGCTCATGTACGTCGTGACCGAGTCCTTGTCCGTCTTGCCTTCGAGGTCACCCGCGGCGACCTCGTGCACACCGTCGAGCACCTGGACCTCGAAGCCGAGCTCCGCGGCCAGCGGCGCGGCGGTCTGCTGGGCGCGGACCGCCTGCGAGGCGTACACCGCGACGATCGGCTCGCCGTCCAGCCGCGTCACGAGATCCCGGGCCTGCTCGCGACCCAGCTCGGTGAGCGGCGGACCGGGCAACGCGGTGTCGAGCGCTCCTCGCACGTTGCCCTCGGTCTGGCCGTGGCGGACAAGGAGAAGTTTCACGCCTGTACTCCCTTCCGTACCGACTCGACCCAGTCGATCGCGCCGGTGAAATCGTCGTTGGCGGCACCCTGCTCGATCTCGGTCGTGCTCCCATCCGCGCGCGGATGGGAGCCGAGGAACCGCACGTTGCTGCACCGGCGGCGCAACGCGGCCAGCGCGTCGCCGATCCGGGGCTCGGCCACATGCCCCTCGAAGTCGATGAAGAAGCGATACTCGCCGAAGTTGTTCCTGGTCGGGCGGGCGTCCAGCTTCGTCAGGTTGATGCCGCGGACCGCCAGTTCGGTGAGCAGTTCCGCCAGCGCGCCCGTCCGGTTCGTCGCGGCGGCGACGATCGACGTGCGATCGGCCCCGGTCGGCTCCGGCAGCACGCCGGGCGCGCGGACCAGCAGGAACCGCGTCTTGGCGTCGCGGACGTCGGCGACCTCCGTGGCCAGCACGTCCAGCGGATAGTGCTCGACGGCGACCGGCGCGGTGACGGCGGCGTCGAACTCGCCGGCGTCGACCGCGACCGCGGCCGCGGCGGTGGACGACGTCGCGACCGGATGCGCGCCGGGGAAGTTCGCTTCGACCCAGTGCCGGACCTGCGCGAGCGCGTGCGGATGGCTCGCCACGGTGCGGATCTCGGTCGTCCCCGGCCGGGTCAGCACGCTGAAGTGGACCGGCAGCAGCACCTCCGCCACCGCGACGAGCGGCTCGGCCTCGCTCAGACTGTCGAGGGTGGCCGTGACCGCGCCCTCCACGGAGTTCTCGATCGGGACGCAAGCCGCGTCGGCCGCACCCGAGCGCACCGCGGCGAGTGCCGCCGGGATGGTCTCCGCGGGGATCAGCTCCTCACCGGGGGCGAGCCGGCGCGCGGCCTGTTCGGTGAAGGTTCCCTGGGGGCCGAAGTACGCGATCCGTGACACCCCGCCAGATTACGCACGACACGAGTGGCGACTTTCACTCGGACAGCCGGTACGCGCACCGGTTACGCCGGGTGCCTTTTTTTGCCATGCTTAGGGCGTGACCGCCGAACCGGGCACGCACACCGGCCATGACGACGTCGGCTCTTCGTTTCCTCCCCTGCCCGACCGTCCCACTCCGGAGCTGGTGCTGTGCGCCGTCGATGACCTGCTCGCGCAAGCCTGGACCACCGTCGCCGACACCGTGGACGGCCGGGTCTTCGTGCACCGCGGGTCGGTGCTCGACGTCGTCGCGCAGGCCGTCGTCAGCCCCGCGAACTCCTACGGCTGGATGCGCGGCGGCATCGACGCGGTTTACGCCCGCGCCTATCCCGAGGTCGAGCAGAACGTGCGCAGCGCCGTCCTCGCCTACCACGGCGGGGAGCTCCCGATCGGCCAAGCGGTGATCGTGCCCACTGGCGAGGCGGAGCCCGCCTGGCTGATCAGCGCGCCGACGATGCGGGAACCCGGCGAACGCCTCCCGCGCGACACCGTGCACCCGTACCTCGCCGCCAGGGCGGTGTTCCAGCAGTGGCGCGACGGCAGGCTCGACCAGGGCCGGGTCCGTGATCTCGTGCACACGATCGCGATGCCGGGACTCGGTACCGGCGTCGGCGGGGTCGCGCCCGCCTCCTGCGCCCGGCAGGTCGCCGCGGCATGGGACGAGGTCTTCACCCCCGGCCGTCCTCGTCACGGACGGTAACGCCCCGAAGCGGGCTACATCACATCGCAGCGCGTTCACGAGCCGTAAGCCCTACCGTTAAAGCGGCTTCATCCGGTTCGAGGCACGTTCACCCGCCGAGAACTCGTCAACACGGTTTTGTACGGCGCCAGCGCTGGCGACGGGCGAGGAGTGTGCGATGCCGCGGGTCCGTGAGCTCAGTCCCTACGTCGAGCTGCACCGTGAGCAGTGGCGCGAGTTGCGCAGGTCGACTCCCCTGCCGCTGACCGCCGCGGAACTGCTGCGGCTGCGCGGTCTCGGCGAACAGGTCGACCTCGCCGAGGTCGCCGAGGTCTATCTGCCGCTCTCCCGGCTGATCAATCTCCAGGTCGCGGCCCGGCAACGGTTGTACGAAGCCACCACCACCTTTCTCGGCGAAGACAGCCGGGGCACCAAGGTGCCGTACATCATCGGCATCGCCGGCAGCGTCGCCGTCGGCAAATCGACCACCGCGCGCATCCTGCGCACCCTGCTCGCCCGCTGGCCGGATCACCCCAGGGTCGACCTGGTCACCACCGACGGATTCCTCCACCCGCGTGCGGAACTGGTCCGGCGCGGGATCATGCACCGCAAGGGTTTCCCGGAAAGCTACGACCGGCGGGCGCTGCTGCGGTTCGTCACCGACGTGAAGTCCGGCGCGGAACGGGTGAGCGCGCCGGTGTACTCGCACCTCGCCTACGACATCCTTCCCGACGAGGAGCAGGTCGTTCAGCGACCCGACATCCTGATCCTCGAAGGACTGAACGTCCTCCAGCCCGGCCCCCGGCTCACCGTCTCCGATCTGTTCGACTTCTCGATCTACGTGGACGCGCCGACGACCGACATCGAACGCTGGTACATCGAACGCTTCCTCAAGCTGCGGCACACCGCCTTCGCGGATCCGGCGTCACACTTCCACCACTTCGCCGGCCTCCCGGACGACGAGGCCCGTGCCGAGGCGCGCCACCTGTGGCGCACGATCAACGAGCCCAACCTGATGGAGAACATCAAGCCGACACGGCCCAGGGCGACCCTCGTCCTCCGCAAGGACGCCGACCACGCGATCAACCGGGTCCGCCTGCGCAAGCTCTGACGGGTCACTGTCCCCAGTGCATGAAGGATCCCTTCCTGTACCTAGGCGCCAGGGGCCCGGCAAAGTCGCATGGCCGCTGGTCGGTGTCGCTCTTGACGTGGGGGGTGTCGTGAGTGTTTTGGGTCGTTAGAACGACACTTAACACTCACGACCGCCTCCGCCACTCCAGCCCCACTTGACCAGCGGTTAGGCAACTTTGCCGGGACCCTTGCGCATAGGTGCAGAAGGGGTCCCTCATGTACTGCTGCGCGGGCAATGGACGCAGGCCGCGGTTGTCGTGAGTGTTTCGGGTCCCTGGGGCCGACCGTGTCTCAGCTACGTACTTGCCGTGCTCAGGTGATGGACGACTCGCGGCGGGACGCGACCGCAAGGCTTTGACTCACGACCCTGCGTGATCGGGCACCCTCGGATTCTCTACTCACGGCGAGCGTTCACGACGACTTCCAAGATCACGGAGCCGGAACCCGATCACCAGGGCGAATTCCGGCTGTTCCCTCACAAGGACCAGCCTTCGCACCACTGGCGAGCCGATCGTACGAGCCGGTCGCGCACCGCCACGGGCGGGCGGCGCCCCTCGGCCGATCGGCCGATCCACGCTCAGTACGTGTAACCGGTTGGCCGATACCGGCGACAGCCCCCCGACGCGACCCTTGTGTCAGGGGTTCACGAGGTCTCGAAAAGGACCTTGAGCAGGGAGGAGGGTCACGATGTTCTCGATCATCCTGACCTGGATCGGCTCGATTCTCGGCCTCGCTCTCTTGGTGGCCATGGCCGTCGGCGCCTTCTTTGTCGACTTCGACGACGCCCGCGGGGACCGCCGTTGGAAGAAGCCTGAAGTCACGGAGAGCAAAGGCACCCCGGCCGCACCTCTGGGCTGAACACCGGGCGAAGACGGCTCAGTCGAACGGATTGTGCAGCTGCGCACCGAGCCCGGCCATGTCGGCGAGGTTGCGGGTGACCAGGGTCAGCTCGTGGACCCTGGCGGTCGCGGCGATCAGCCCGTCGATGGACGGCACTTTCCGCGGCGCGTACTGCCTGCCCCATTCGGCCGCGATTTCGGCGGTCACCGGAAGGATCCGTTCCGAGAACTGCGTGGTGAGCCCGGCCAGCCAGTCGGCCAGCGCGTCCACCCGTTCCCTGTCCTGATCCCCTCGATGCCTGAGTTTGCTGATTCCCCTCTCGATCTCCCCCACGGTCAAAACGCTCAAATAGAGCCTGCTCGACGAAACCCCGCCCCACCACCGGGCGAAACCGGGGTTCTGGCTGCGGCGCCGAGCTTCGGACACGATGTTCGTGTCCAGCAGAAAGCTCACCCGCTGACCTCCGCGACATCTCTCGGCAGGTCCTCGGCGCGTTCGGCGGCGATCTCCTCCAGCACGTCGGCCAGCGCCTCCCCGTACTCGGGATGGTGCTGCTCACCGGAGAGCACGAGCTTGAAATCGACGGCTTCACCGCCTCCGGCCAGCCTGCGGTAATCCATGATGTCCAGCACCACGGCCACCTCTTCCCCATGTTTGGTGACGAACTGCGGCCCCTCCGCCGCGGCCCGGCGCAGCAGCTCACTCAGCCGCTGCTTGGCGTCCTGCACTTGCCAGGTTGCTGCTTCCATCTAGACAGACTAGACGGAACGAGGAGGGTTGGCAAGGATGTAGCCGGGGAAACGGCTGGTCAGGCGAGTTCGCCGAGCGCCTTCCGGTAGTCGTCGACGTCGTAGTCCATCTCGTGCTCGCCGGTTTCGGTCAGCTGGGCGGACAGCGCGTCGATGAGGCGGTCGAAGATCTCGTCGCGTTCCTGCCCGGTCTCGCTCAGCCGCCGCACGGCCTGCCAGACCTCGGCGGGCTCGTCGGCCCAGAGCTGGTCGACGATCGTGGTCTTGAGCGCCAGCCGCATCCTCGGCTCGCCGTCGAAGGTCTCCTCGGCCAGCGCCTCGTGGTACTCGGGGTGTTCGCCGATCACCAGCAGGCGACGCTGTTCGGGATCGGCGGGCTCGAGTTCCAGTTCCTCGTCGCCGATCTCCGTGTAGACCGTCGGGACGGCGAACATCCGGCGGGCGAGGGCTTCCGCGAGGTCGGCCGGGTCCTCGATGCCCTCGGAGCCGTCGAAGTAGACGTCGAGCGTGGAGTCCTCGTCCTGCGCGAACTCCTCCAGGAACTCGGTCGCGCCCTCGAGCAGCGCCACGCGTGCGGCCTCGGGGAGGCCCGCGCGGTCGGCGGCCCAGGTGACCCACCCGAGCACGGCGGGCTCCAGCGCGTCTTCGTACGCCTCGTCGATCTCCACCTCGCCGTCCAGCAGCGACTCGAGGAACCGGGCGAGCTTCTCGGGCCCGACGCGCAGGGGGCTGCCCGGCTCGGTCGCACAGCCGTGATCGACGAGCAGGCGCGCGTAGAACCGCGTCGCTTCGGTGTCGTCCACGAGCCCGGATCCGATGAAGTCGGCGACGACCTCTTCGCGGACCTGCTCGGGCCATTCGGTGACCTCGGGCGAAGGTTCGGGAGCGGGAAGCGCCTGGATCCAGGCCAGCGCGAGCGCGTGGAACCGCGCGTAGTCCTCGCTGACGTCGGGCTCTTCGACGACGTCAGTCGCGGCCAGCCCGTCCGCGAGCAGCTGGTGGGCACGCTCGGGCAGCACCCGCTCCAACGTGACCAGCTCCGGGTCGTCGGCGGCCTGCTGACGCATTTCGGCCAGCACCTCCTGCGGCTTGTCGACCACGACGACGTCGCGGATCCGGCCGCCCTCGGTGAAGTCGACCAGCGCGAGCAGCCCGTGCTCGACACCGCCGCGCGAGAAAACACAGAGAAGAGAGGACTCGTCACCGAAGACGTCACCGGTCCGCCAGCAGTCCCCGACGGTCACCGCGGCCAGGTCGCCCGCCCATTCCGGCTCCGGGATCCCCCGCGCCAGCACCGTGTTCAGCGCCGCGCCTGCCGCCTCACGCTCCTCCTCGGTCTCGGCGAAGACCCGCAACCCGGCCAGCAACGCGGCCGCGGCGGGCGTGATCTTCCGCTCGGCGAACGCGATGAGGTCCATGCCGAGCGGCTGTTCGCCCTCCTCGACCTCGATCTCCCACCACTGGCCGAGCACCTCGGAGGTCAGCAGTTCGACGTCGAGCACCTCGGGTTCGGCACCCAGGGTCGAGAAATCGCGGAGGACGTCCTTGAAGAGGCCCGTCACACTCGGAGTGGAGGGCTGGGCTGCCTTCTTGCGGGCACGGCTGACCGGACTCATGGCGACATGTTTTCACGCGGGTCCGGCCGGGCTCGTCGCGGTGGTCCTGGGCGCGAAACACGGTGTCCCGGACGCGGGCGGACACCGGTTTTCCGGACCACCGCGACGACAACGGCCCGCCAGAGTGGCTCGACCTGCTTCGCCGGGTTTCCTCGGTTCACTTCGAATAACGAAGGGCGGCGGGCGCGGTTACGCCCTGACCGGTTTCGGAATCGCGATCCTCGCCGCCTTGACCTCGGCGATCAGCCGCGTCTTGCGTTTGTGTATTTCCACCAATGTGTTCAGGTACGAGCTGAATTCTTCAGCCGTACCGGCCTTTTTGTGCACCGTGCGCAGTTTGCGGAGTTGCCGGGCCGCCGCACGGTAGGAGTTCGAATCTTTCCGGGTGATCAATTCTTCGACATGGTCCCGATACACGGGAATGGTTTCGGCGGGATGGGCGACGGAACGCGAATCCGCGAGTTCGACGCGCACCGGCAAAGAGGCCTCGAAACGCACCGCCGCCCGCCATGCCTCGTCGGCGCGATCCTCGCCGAGAAGCGCGCGGACGAGTTCGTCGGCGGCCTCCGTGCTTTCGGCGGCGAGCTCGCGCAACCGGGCCAGCGCGGTCTTCCGTTGCGCGACCCAGCGCCCCGTTTCCAGCGACTCCTCGCGCAGGGCGAGGTAGGTCACGGCCACGGGATTCTCGTCGAATTCCTTGCGCGACAAAGGAACCGGCTCCTCTTCGAGCGGCGGAGCCTCCTCCTTCTTGTCGTGCGTGAGTGCCCGCGCCGCGTGCGCGATGGCCTCGCTGTGCCGGCCCGCCGCGCGCAACACGCGCACGATCTTGAGGCTGACGTCGACCCGCGGCGGCTTGGCGGCGAGGATCGCGACGAGCGCGTCGACGTCGCCGGACACCTCCGCAAGCTCCTCGCGCAACCGTTCGGCCGTCTCGCGTTTCGCACCGGACGGCTGCTCGGCCAGCACGCTGTCCACAGTGGATCGAATTCGCGCGAGCCCCTTGTCTCCCAAGGCGGAGGCGAAGTCGGCCAGCTCGATGGCGGGCCAGCCGGGACCGTCGAACTCGACTTCGAGGATCCAGGCGGCCAGGCTCTCCGGATCCGGCGGGCGCGCGACGCAGGCCCGCGCGTACAGCTCGACGGCCCTGTCCAGCCTGTCCGCGACCTCGCCTGAAGTGTCGTCGATCTGCTCCAGCATCTCGCTGATGTCGTCCACGGTCCGGCGGGCGAGCGGGGCGAGGTCGGCGCGGCTGCCGGCGTCGAGAAGTCGCTGCAGCGTGTCGAGGACGGAGCCGACCTTCGCGGCGTACTCGACGTTGCCCGCCATCACCGCGGTGTCGAGTAGACGGTGTGCCTCGGCGAGATCACTCCCCTGGGTGGCGAAGCGGTTCTCCAGGGCCTGTCGTAACACAGGGTCACGCTCAGCGTGGGCGTGGAGCAGCTCCGCCAGCGTTTCCGCGTCCAAAGTACGCAGGTAGGGGCGCAGATCCGTCGGGGAACTCACCCGGACAAGTCTGCCCGACCGGTTCGCCGACTCGTGTGGGCCAACAGCGTGCTCTTTTCGGCGTAATCGCTCACCAGGTGTGACCAGGCCGGTGGCGTCGCTTCGAGCCGCGAAGGGCAGCGGATGATCGGGATCGGGAGACGGCAGGCGAGCTGCATGGCGATCGCCATCACCACCCCCGCGAGCAGCGAAATCGCCGAGGCGGCGGCGAGGGCGCCACCCAGCACGCGGCGTCCGCCGTCGATCGCGAGCTGCGCCGAATGCTCGATCTGCCGCGCGGTGAGGTCGCCGAGGGTCCGGCCGACGACGCCGGCCGAGGCGCGCCAGGCATCCTGGCCGACGGGCGGCGGCGTGGCCGCGCTCAACGCGGTCTCGACCGCGCCGAACCGGCCCCAGTCCTCGCTCGCGACGAGATCACGGTAAGTCCGGCGGCTACTTTCCGTCATCTTTCCGGCGACCGCGTCGAGCCTTGACCGGTAGGCACCGACGGCCGCGGCGTAGTCGTGCCTCCCTTCGTCGTCGATTCCGGCGACCGCGAGGGAATCGCTGCGGTCCAGTCCTTCGAAGGCGGTGAGCAGTTCGACGGCGATCGTCTGCTGATAGCCGACCTCGGCGTCGGGAGCGGCCCGTGCGATCTCGCGCAGGGAGGAAAGCGAGGTGTCGATGCGATCGGCGTACGCGGTGTAGGTGGCGGAACGGGTGCCCGGCACCTGCAACGCGACCGACCGCTCCCGCTGCAGCGAGGCGATCCCCCGGCTCGCCTCGGCCATGGTGACCGCTCCGGTTTCGGCGTCGTCGCGGTCCTGAATTGCTTGCTGAACAAGGAATCCGCCGATGAACAACGCGACGAGCACCAAGGCCGCGCTCGGCACGAAGGCGATGGAGAGCATGCGAGACCGAAGGCTTCGCTGATACGTCAAGACTTTCCTTCCGGATCGGTCTCCCGACGCCGAGCGACGTTATGCAATTTGCACTTTGCACGTCAACGCTCGTCCGCCATACGGCCGTTAGCGCACCGTGACGATCTGGTAGGCACGGCATGTGACTCTCGACGACCTCGACCAGCGCCTCCGCGACTTCGCCGCGGCACGCGCCTGGGAACCTTTCCACACGCCGAAAAACCTGGTCATGGCCCTGTCCGGCGAAGTCGGCGAGCTGACATCGCTGTTCCAGTGGCTCACCCCGGAGGAATCCGCGGAGTGGCGCACCGACCCTGAACTGGCACACAACGTCGTCGACGAGATCGCCGACGTCACGCTGTACCTCCTCCAGCTGGCGAACAGCCTCGGGGTGGACCTGATCGAAGCGGCCAACGCCAAGATCGACCGGAACGAAATCCGCTTCCCGGCGCCCGATTAGACGCCTTTCGGAGCTTGTAGGGCGTTCGATCCGCGGAAAGACTGAGCCGACGTCCCTGGAGGTGGCCCTTGTCGCGTTCGGCTCGCACCGTGGTCCTGGCCCTGATGCTGTCCCTGAGCGCGGTCGCCGCGCCGTCGTACGCGGCGCCACCGCCGACGTCGCCGCACCGGGAACCCGGCAACGGGCCGGAACGCAACGACGTCGCCGCGACCGACCCGCCGATGAGTGCCGCGCGGGCCGCGGCGGGCGAGAACGTCGCGGGCGACCGTTCCGGTTATCCGCGCAAGACCAAGCTGCGCGTGTACCCGGAGAACACGGCCGACAAGTCGATCAAGCTCGGGCTCGCGCCGTATCACGCGATCGCGCCGAAGCTGAACGCGTTGCAGGCGCGCAGCGATCGGATCTCGGTCGAGATCGCCGGGCAGTCCGGTCTCGGCCGCGACCTCTACCTGGTGACGCTCACCGCGCCGGAGCATCCGGGTGAGACGCGGCGGCAGGACGCGTGGCGCTCGCTGATCGAGAACGACCCGGCCCGCGCCGCGCGCGACCCGTTCCTGCGCCACGGCTACAAGGCGCCGGTGTGGATCAACAACAACATCCACGGCAACGAATGGGAAGGCACCGACGGCGCGCTCCGCGTCATCGAGAAGCTGGCGACGTCGAACGATCCCAAGACCGCCGAACTGCTGAAGCGGAACCGCTTCTACTTCAACGTCACGGCCAATCCGGACGGCCGCGTCGCCGGCACACGGCAGACGTCGCAGGGCTTCGACCCCAACCGCGACTTCGTCACCGCGTCGCAGCCCGAGGTGCGGGCCATGCGCGGGATCGCCATCGGCAAGCAGCCGCTGATGATGCTGGACGAACACGGCTACGTCGAGAACACGCTCATCGAGCCGACCACCCCGCCGCACGGCCAGAACTACGACTTCGACCTCTACATCAAGCACGGCTACGCCAACGGCCTCGGCATGGAGAAGGCGGTCAAGGCACTCGGACGGCCGGAGACGGCGAAGCCCGAGATCCCGTTCCGCGATTACGAACCCGGCAGCTGGGACGGCTGGGCGCCGATCTACACGGCCCAGTACGCGATGTACCACGGCGCGGTGTCCTTCACGATCGAGATCCCGATGCGGGTCAACAACGCGGACTACGAGGCGCAGCCGGTGCCGGAACTGCGGCGGCGCGCGGTGATCAACACCGAGGTCGTCGAGGCCACGATCGGCAGCACACTGGACTACGTCGACCGCAATCGCGGTGAGCTGATCGCGAACCAGATCGAGATGTTCCGCCGCGGCGGAGCCGGCGAAGCGCAGCGTGAGATCCCCGACGGGTTCGTGCCCGGTTTCGGGCAGGAAGACCGCTACCGCACGGAGTTCCCGCGCGCGTACGTCATCCCCAACGGCGCGGACCAGCGTTCGGGCGTCGCCGCTTCCCGTCTCGTCGACCATCTGGTGGCCAACGACATCCGCGTGCGGCAGGCGGATCGCCCGTTCTCGCTGGCCGGGCGCCGGTATCCGGCCGGTTCGTACCTGGTCGACATGCACCAGCCGAAACGCGGCCTGGCGAACGTGATGCTGGAGCAGGGCAGCGACATCTCGGCGAAGGTGCCGGTCATGTACGACATCTCCGGCTGGAGCCATCGCCTGCTGTGGGGCGCGTCGGTCGACATCGTGAAGCAGGGCAGGCTCGACGTCCGGGCGCACGACGTCGTCGCGGCGTCGCCGACCGGCGGCATCGACGCCGCACCCGGCCGTGACCTCGCGCTGAAGCTCGTCGACGGCAAGGACGTCAGCGCCGTCAACGACCTGCTGAACCGAGGCCTCGCCCTCGGCCGCACCGACGACGGCACGATCGTCGTCCCCGCGTCGGCGCGCCCGGCCGCCGCCGAGGTGGCGGACCGCTACGGCGTCCGGTTCACCGAGGCACGCGGGACGACGACGCCGTTGACCCGCAAGACGATCGCCGCCGCCGTCGGAGCGGACGAGCTGAAAGCACTGCGTGACATGGGCTTCGACGTGCGGCCGGTGTCGGCGTCGGTGCTCAACGCCGGCTTCGACTGGTCCAAGGTGGACCTGCTGTTCGTCTCTTCGGGACTGCGGTACACCGACCTCGACCCGGCCGCGAAAGACGCCTTACGCGCCTTCCTCTCCCGCGGCGGCGTGGTCACCCGCGGCGCGACGGGCGCCCGTTTCAACACCGACGTGGGACTTCTCGAAGCGCGTCCGGTGGAGGGCTGGGAAGACGGGAACGGCGTCGTCTCGGTCGTCAACGGGACCGGCCCGGTCGGCGGCGGCGCGCTGCCGGACTCGTTCGTCTACGGGCCGTTCTGGTTCACCGATCTCGGCTCCTCGGTCAGTGTCGAGCAGCGCTACGCGAGCGGGAATCCGCTGGTCGCGGGGCATTGGCGGACGAAGGACGACGGGACGGGCGGGCCGCTGCAGGCGGCGGGACAGGCCGCGGTCGTGTCCGGGACCTCGGGGCTCGGCGGGCGGGCGGTGCTGTTCGGCACCGAGCCGCTGTTCCGCGATCACCCGAAGGGCTTGTACTCGCAGGTGGCGCGGGCGATCTACTGGGCGGCCGCGAAGTAACGTGGGGGTATGCCGATCCAGGTGCTGCTCATCGACGACCACGAGGTGGTGAGGCGCGGTCTGCGTGACCTCCTCACCGACGAGCCCGACATCGAGGTCGTCGCCGAAGCGAGCGGGGTCGACGAGGCCCTGGCCGTGGCGATGCACGTCGAGCCGGACGTCGCGGTGGTCGACGTGCGGCTCGGCGACGGTGACGGCATCGCGCTCTGCCGTGAGCTGCGCTCGAAGCCGAATCCGCCGCAGTGCCTGATGCTGACCGCGTTCGACGACGAGGAGGCCATGGTCGGCGCGATCATGGCTGGCGCCGCCGGGTACCTGCTGAAACAGGTCCGCGGTCAGGACGTCGTCAACGCGGTCCGTGAGGTCGCGGCCGGCCGGTCGCTGCTCGACCCGCTGTCGACGGCGCGGGTGCTCGACAAGCTGCGTCATCCGCCCGAGGACGAACTCGGTTCCCTCACCGAACGCGAGCGCGAGGTGCTGGACCTGATCGGGCAGGGCATGTCGAATCGCGAGATCGCGGAGCGCCTGTTCCTCGCCGAGAAGACGGTGAAGAACTACGTGACGTCGGTGCTCGCGAAGCTGGGCATGCAGCGCCGCACGCAGGCCGCGGCGTGGATCGCGCGCCGGGACAGGTAGTGCGCGAAAAAGGTACCCCCCCCCCCGTCGTTTTGGGCGAAGGTCCCGGTTGATCCCGAGTACGACCAGTGGCTCACCATCGGCGTCGAACGCAAGGTCCTGGTCGTCGTCCGCACCGTCACGACGCTGACCAGGTTGCTGGACATCCTGTCGCTGATCGAGAACGACCGCCGTCTCCAGCTGGTCTTCACCTACGACGCGGACAGCACCGCGATCTTCGGCGCCGGCGTCCCCGAATTCCTCGGCACCCTCCGCGCCTCGGTCGTTCCGTGGCGGCAAGCCGTCCAAAGCCGCTTCGACCTGGTGATCGCGGCCAGCGAGAACGACGATCTCCATCTCTTCGACGCGCCGATCGTGCTGGTGCCGCATGGGATCGGCTACCAGAAGTACTACCCGCGGAGCCGGACGGTCGCCGGGATGAATCCGGACCGGCTCGTCCGCGACGGCCGGGTCGTCCCCGCCATGGTCGCGCTCTCCCATCCCGAGCAACGTGCCCACCTGCGGGAAGCGGGCTCGGACGCGGCGGCACGCGCGGTGATGGTCGGGGATCCGTGCCATGACCGCCTGCGCGCGGGCATCCATCGCGCTCCCGCCTATCGCGCGGCCTTCGGGGCTTCCGGCCACACGTTGGTGGTCATCGCCTCCACCTGGGGGCCTGGTTCCCTGCTGGGGACCGTGCCCGATCTCCCGCTGCGCCTGGTCTCCGAACTCGAGTACGACGATTACCGCTGCTGCGCCGTGCTCCATCCGGGAATCACCTCGGCTCACAGCCCCTGGCAGGTCGACGCGTGGCTCTCCGAAGCGCGGCAGGCGGGCCTTCAGGTGCTCCCGCCCGAAGCCGGCTGGCAGGCCGCGCTCACCGCCGCTTCGTGTGTCATCTCGGACTTCGGTTCGCTGGCGCTGTACGCCGCCGCGGTCGACCGGCCGTTGCTCCTGATCGGCGACGGCGGCGAAACCATGGTTCCCGGTTCCCCCATCGAAGCGCTCGCCGAACGGACCGCGCGGCTCGATCCGGACGACGCGCTGGGGCCGCAGATCGATCTCGCGATCCGGCGGCACAGCCCCGGTGACCACGCGACCGTCGTCAAACAGGCCGTCGGCGCCGCGGACATGTCCGCCGAGCTGCTGCGGCCGTGGCTGTACCGGCTGATGAAGCTTTCCGAGCCCGCCACCGAAGCCTCGTTCCCGCCCCACGAGGTCCCCGACGTCGCGCCGCGGGAGGTCGCCACCTTCGTCGTCGGCGCGGAGGAGGCCGGGCCGACGGTCAGGATCATGCGGTTCCCGAGTACCGGCCGACGGCACGACCTCGCGGGCAAACACCTGGTGGCGCACGAAACGCGGGCGACGCTGCGACAGCTGTCCGGCGCGGCGATCGTCTACCGCAGGCTGGAGGACCAGGAAGCCGAGGGCTTTCCCCAGTGGTCGGAGGAGATTCTCCGGCAGTGGCCGGACGCCGCCGTGGCCGCGGCGACCGTCGGCAGGAGCACTTGCCTGGTCCGCACCCGTGACGGTGGCCGCCGGGAGCTGACGCTGACGAACCCTTCCATCGACCCGCTGATCGCCGCCTCGCTGGCGTACCTCGGCCGGTTGTCGCCGACCGAATCGCTCAAGGTCGGCGACCGGCCGGTGACGATTCGAGTGCGGTGAAATACCGGTCGGCCCGGGGGTGACCGAGCTGAGTCGCGTCGTAGGCGAGACTCCCCCACACCTCGATCGCGCCGGGGTCACGTTCGGCGGTCATCAACCGTGCCTGTAGTTCCCTGAGTTCCCAGGCGTACTGGGTGGCTCGCTGCGACACCAGCTGATTCCACGCGGAGCCGAAGCGTGCCCGCGCTTCGGGAAGCTCGCCCAGCGCCAGGTAAGCGTTGGCGTAGACCATCTCGATCCGGGCCTGATTGCGCCCCTCGGCGGTCATCGTGCCGAGGACGGCGATCGCTTCGGCCGGTTCGCCGAGCTTGATCAGGACGTTCGCGAGCATCCGGGGATGGATGGCGAGAGCGGGGCCGTCTTCGAGTTCCATGCTGAGCGCGCACGCGAGGCGGAGCCGGCGGGCGGCCTCCGAGAGTTCGCGCTCGATCTCCGCTTTCCCGGCCTGACGATGGACGAGCAGATCCGCGCGCTCCTCGTGGAACCGTCCCCGGAACTCCGCCAGCGACGCCCGCAGCGTGCGCCATCTGCGGTCCGCGATGCCCACCGCCGGGCCCGCCAGGATCTCCGCCGCCCGGTCGAGATCCTCCAGCGCGGCCGGGAACCAGCGAGCCAGGTACCGGGCTTTGCCCCGCATCATCAACGCACGCGGCAGCTGACCGGGCTTCGCGTCCTCGTCCGCCTCGACGGCTTTGACGGCCCAATCACTGATCTCGACGAATTCGCGCCAGTACCAACGTTTGTTCACCAGCGCTTCGAAGGCCCCGGCCAGTTGCAGGGTTTCCTTGTAGCGGCGACGCAGACAGGCGAGCTTCACCAGCTCGCCGATCAGCGACCGGTGCCATTCCAGCCAGTCGATGTGATCGACCGGCAGTTCCCAAGTCCGCTTCGGCGGGACGACGTAGGTGCGCAGACGCCGGGGGTTCTCGCGGAAATCCGCCGCGACCGCCGTGTCCCGGACGTAGGCGAGCAGCCGGTCGAAGGCCGCGTCCCGATCCGCCGGTAGTTTGCGCGCGTAGTGCCCCACAAGGATTCTGAGCGAATACCAGTCACCGGACTGAACGGTCAGCTGCGCGGCGATCAGTTCGTCGAGGACCTTCGGGTCGCCGGTCATCGCCGCCGCGGTGGCCCGGGTGAAGAAGCCACCGGGATGCTCGGCCAGCAGAGCACAAGCCTCGGCAGCGGCATCGGAAAGCCGCGCGAACGTCCGCCGCATGGAATCCTGGATGGCGCCTTCGGCGTCGACGACACCCGTCGCGCGATACTCGTCGAGCAACGTCGCCACCGGCCGGGTTTCCCCGGCACGACCGGCGAGGGTGACGCCGACCTCGCGGAGCGCGAGGGGCATCCGGTCGCAGAGGCCGATCAGCTGATCGGCCTCGACCGGTTCGTCCAGCGGCCGGACCTTGCCGCAGAAGTCCACGAGCAGCTGACGAGCACCTTCGACGTCGAGCCCGGACAACTCGATCGCGGTGGGGTCACACGCTTTCAGTTCGCGGCTGTACACCGAAGCCGTCGCCAGCACCAGGCTGGTGCGGAACCGGGTGAACAAGGCCGGCTCGGCCGCCAGCCGGACGTCGTCCAGGATCAGCACGAACGACCTGGTGACCAGCACGGACAGGAACTGCCTGTCCAGCTGCTCGTCGTCGACCGGGATCTCGCCGCGGGGGATCCCGAATTCTTCGAGCACGTACCGTTTCACGGCGGCGGCGTCGAATTCGTCGCCGTCGCGATACCGGGCGAGCGGCACCTCCACCCGGCCCGACGGGAAGTCTTCCTGGACCCTGTCGGCGATCTGGCGGGCGAGTTCGGTCTTTCCCGAACCGCCAGGGCCGACGATCAGTTTCAACCCTGTCCGCGGCGGGTCGGCGAGGATGGCGAAGTGGTTACGGAAGTTCTCGATGCCGGCCGTCGCCGTCGAAGCGTTTTCGGCGTGGAGTTCCGACACCGCCTCGATCAGGCGATCCGCCCACTCCTTGTCCGCGCGGGCGACGGCGAGGGCACGGGAACTCAGCGTGTCCTTTCCGGACTTGCCCGTCCCGAGCCGTTCCCTGAGCAGCGACACGACGTTCCGCCCGGCCGTGGACACGGCGCCCACCGCCGAGGTCGCGGCCGCTTTCGCGGCTTCGTCCACGACGACCTGCAACAGGTCAACCACGGCCTCCCCCTCACTCAGCCAAGAACGCCACGGTAGCAGCGGGGCGACCGAGCGTCACGCATCGTGAACCCGCTCAGGGATGCACGGTGTCGCGCTGATCAGGGATGACCGTGCCGTCGTCGCGCAGCACCGGGCCGTGCGTGCCGTCGGCGTTTTCGTACGCCGTCGTCGAGCACGGGTAAGCGCGGTTCAACGCGGGGAAGGGCTCGATGAACATCGGGTTCACCGCCCATTTCCCGTCCGCGTCGTCGTAGGCGCGGCACATCAGCTCGTCCTTGTTGCGGTTGAGCGTGACGCGGACTCCGGTGGCGTCGCGCAGCATCGTGACGTCGGTGGTCGCGTCGCCGCCGGCGAGCGCCTGCCGCCGGTCCGCCGGTGCCGCTTCCATCGCCTTCGCGCCGCGGATGCCGAGGATGCGTTCGTTGATGTAGCACCGTTTGCCGTCGATGTAGGTCATGATCTCGTCGGCGCCGTCGGCGTGCCCGCCGCAGCCTTCGAGGTGCCCGTTGATCCGGCCGTTCGTGGTCTGCGAGTAGATCCCGAGCGTGCGGCTCGGCGGGATGCCGACCGCCGAACCCCAGACGTCCGCGAACTCCTTGGGCGAGGCGGAAACGACCCACGTCGAGAAGCCTGCTTTGTTCAGTGTCGCGATCAGGTCCTTGATCTCCGGGTAGTACCGGATCCACGCGACCTGCGTACTCGAACCGACCTTCTGGGTCGCCCCGATCGGCGCCAGCAGCGCCGCGGCCCTGGCCTGCCGGGCGATCGCGCGAACCTCGGACGGGCGGTATCCGGCGTTGATCTGCGCGACCCAGGCGTAGGCCGCCTCCATGTACCGCCGGTCGTTCCCCGCGAAGACCTCTTCGCCGGTGGTCGTCTTCGCGTTCTTCCGCACCGAGAGGAGCTCGTCGGCGCAGGCGACGTTCTCGCTGGTCGGAAGCGGTTTTCCGGCCGGAGTGGCGGTGCCGCACGCCTTGGTCAGCGCGTTCGCGCCGGCGTCGGTCATGAACCGGCTGGTCGTGCGCCAGTCCTTGTCGCGCGGTTGCAGGACCTTGTCGTGCCGGATCATCCAGAAGACGGTCTGGTCGGAGATGTCGTTCTTGATGACCGTGTTGTCCCAGTCGAACACCGCGATCGGCCGCTCGCCGTGCTTCGCGCCGCAGCGGCCGCGTTCGTCGATGACCTGCTGGATCTTCGCCGCGTTGTCGCCGTACCAGTGGTCGGCCAGTCGCAGCTGCGGGCAGCGCGACGTTGTCGACACGGTCGAAGCGGCGGACGTGCCGGGCACCGCCACCGGTACGACCGCCACGGCGGCGGCAAGGGCCACGGCTCGCAGGAACCTCGGCATGTCATCTCCCCACATCATGATCGACAGTTCGGGGAGATCCTGTCATTTCCCGGCGAGCGTAACGACCTGCCGGTTGTGGAAGTAGTCGTCCTCACGCAGCACCGTGACGCTGCCGGGTGAACCGCGGAAGTCGACGTATCCGGCCGACTCGAGCGGCATCCGGATCCAAGCGGCGATCACGAAGGTGAGCGCGCCGCCGTGTGTGACGACGATCTGGTGCTCGCAGCGGCTCTCCAGGATCGACTCCATGGCCGCGTACACCCTCGCGGCCATCGCGCCTTTCGTTTCGGCGCCGGGGATTCCTTCGTCGTGGCCGAGCCGGTCGCCGACGGCGGGAGGCGGGACGAACCGGCTGTCCAGCCACTCCTGCGGACGGCCACCGGCTTCTCCGTACGACTTCTCGCGCAGTCGCCGGTCCAGGATCGGTGTCACGCCGAGCCGGTCGCCGATCACTTCCGCCGTCCGGGCGGTGCGGCGCAGGTCCGAGGAGTAGAGCTCCACCTCTTCCGGCACCCTCGCGCGCAGCGACTCGGCGACCGCGGCGGCCGCGCGTTCACCCGCGGGTGTGAGTTCGGCGTCGAACCATCCACCCACGAGGCGATCGACGTGATGGGTGGCCTCCGGATGCGTGACGACGTAGACGGTGCGCATGCCTCGAATCTAGGCGCGGACGAGTTTCGCGTAGGCGATGACGTTGTCGAGGTAGTTGCCGGTCGAGGAGTCGAAATCCCCGCCGCAGGTGATCAGGCGCAGTTCGGGCCCGGTCGTGTCGCCGTAAACCTTCTCCGTCGGGAACGACGCCTTCGAATGCCGTTCGACCGCGTACACGGTGAACACCGCGGTGCTCCCGTCCACGCGGTGGACGAGGGCTTCGTCGCCGGTCTTCAGTTCCTTGAGCCGGACGAAGACACCGGGGACCTTCTTGTAGTCGACGTGCCCGGCGAGGATGGCGGGCCCGGTCTCGCCGGGTGCCGGGCCGCCGGTGAACCAGCCGGTGGTGATCGCGTCCCGCGGCACCTGCAGGGTGCCGTCACCGGCCAGGCCGAGGTCGACGATCTCGCCGGTGCGGACCCCGATCGCCGGGATCTCGAGTCTCGCCGGTTTCGCGGGCGCGAGCGGCGGCACTTCCGCGACCGAAGACACCGTGGAGGGCGACGCCGGCGACGCGACCTTGCCCGGCGGCGGGACGGCGCACGCGGTCAGCACGGCCGCGAGCACCACCCCGAGAAGTGTGCCGATGACCAGCGGAAACGGCCACCGGCGCCAGGAAGCGGAGGTCATCGTTCGGCACGCCGCCTGAGCACCAGGGACGCGCCCGCGGCTGTCGCGGTCAACAGCGCCGCGCCTGCCAGCGCGACCACGCCGATCTCCAGGGGACCACCGTTGGCTTCTCCGCCGCCGGTCGCGACCCCGCCGACCGGTTTGACCTTCACCTGGCCGGATTTCGCGGGTTCGCCGAACCGGGACTCGCAGGCGTATCCGTCATGGTCACCGTCGAGCTTGTGCGGGTCTCGCGGGTTTTTCTTGAGCTCGGCCTGTGCGGCGGCCTGCGAGGGGAAATCGGCGCAATCCTTGTCGGCGGATTGCGCCGGTTTGGTTTCCGTGACGATCGGCGGAACGGTGGGAGTGATCGTTTTGGTCGGCGCCGTTCCGCGTTTGGGCAGCGTTTCGCAAGCGATTCCGTCGTTGTCTTCGTCCAGGCGGTGCGGATCGGACCGATCTTTTTCGAGTTCGGCCTGTGCCTCTTCCTGGTACCGGAAGTCGCCACAGTCGAGATCGGCGATCGCGGGCGCCTCCACCAGCGCGAACGCGACGGAAGCGGGGCCGAACAAGGAGAATCCGGCAAGGATGGCGGCCGTGCCGATGGCGCGACGAACCGAGGACATGGGGAGTCCTTTCACTGGGAATCCGCGCTGCGAGCGCGTTCGATGCACTTAGAATCGCGCACCGGCCCCAGCCGTTACGGATTAATCCGAAAACGCTGACAGTCACTCTAACGAGCGACAAAGACCGTTAATTACACACGGTTTGGTCGAGCGGAACGTCGAAAGCGACCAAAGTACCCAGGCTCGGCGAAGAATTGATCGAAAAGCGCCCACCGGACGTCGTCGCGCGTTCGGCGAGATGGCGGAGACCGCGTTTGGCGACCCCCTGCGGGACACCGGATCCGTTGTCCCGCACGCGAAGTTTGACGCCTTCCGCGTCGCGGCTCAGTGTCACGCGGGTTTCGCTCGCCCCGGAGTGTCTGACCACATTGGACAGTGCTTCGCGCAGGGCGGCGCGGATGTGGTCCGCCTGTTCGGCCGGGATGTCGGCCAGTTCTCCCGAAAGTTCGAGGGTCGGCGGGTAGCCGAGCAGCTCGCCCGCGATCCGCACCTCGCCCCGCGCGGATTCGGCGAGGTCGGTGGCGGTGACCGTCTCGTTCTCGGGTTCCGGGCTGCGCAGGGCGCGCACGGTGCCGCGGATCTCTTCGATGGTCTGGTCGAGCTGGTCGATCGCCTCGGACAGCCGCGCGCCGTCGGCCTGCGCGAACCGCTTCCGCATGTTCTTGCGGACGCGGTCGAGCTGCATCCCGGCGCCGTAGAGACGCTGCACGATGACGTCGTGCAGCTCGCGCGCGATGCGTTCACGCTCTTGGTACAGAGTCACGCGGTGCCGCGCGTTGGCGCCTTCGGCCAGCGCGAGCACCACGCCCGCCTGGGCCGCGAAGGCCGTCAGGACCTCGACCGTGCTGGCGGAGAACGGTTCCCCGCCGTGGCGGCGGTACACGGTGAGCGCGCCGAGGACGCGCCCGCCCGCGCCGAACGCCGACGCCGCGAACGGCCCGAAGCCCTGGAGCTCCGGCGGCACGAACGGCGCCGTGCGGGGATCGACGGTGAAGTCCTCGCTGACCACCGGCTTCCCGCCCCTGGCCACCTGGCCCGCGGCGGAATCGGCGGAAAAGGCCAGCCCTCGAAGGCCTTGGGTGGTGTCCCCGTGCGCGGCCTCGGCGACCACCTGGCCGTCGTCCGCGCGCACCATGACGAGACCGAGGTCGGCCTCGGCCAGTTCGACGGCGCGGGCGACCACGGTCTCCAGCACGTCGCCCGGGTCTTCGCCGGACAGGGCGGTGCCGGTGATCTCGGTGGCGGCGGACAGTGCGCGCGCGGCAAGCGTGGGATCCATGAGCGCTATCGACATTAGACCGCTCCGGCCCTTGTGCGCGCTGTGACCCGGCCCTCCCGCACCTCCAGGATCACGTCCGCGTCACCGGCTTCGGCGGCGTTGTGCGTGACGTGGACGACGGTCTTCCCGGCGAGCGCCTCGCCGAGCCGTTCGCGGACGGTGCGCGCGGTCGGTTCGTCGAGATGGGCGGTTGGCTCGTCGAGCAGGACGAGATCGGCCCGCGCGGCACCGAGGACGGCGCGAGCCAGCGCGACCCGCTGCGCCTGCCCGCCCGACAGTCCGGCACCCGCGCTGTCGAGCATCGTGGTGAGCTCGACGTCCTCGAGAACGGCCTGGTACAAGGCATTCCGCAGCTCCGCCTCGGACGCCGCCGGTTTGGCGAGCCGCAGGTTCTCGGCGACCGTGGTCGAGACGAGCATCGGTTCCTGCGGCGCCCAGGCGACGTTCTCGGGAGTGGCCACCTCGCCTTTGCTCGGCTTGAGGAAGCCGAGCAGGGCCGCGACGAGCGTCGACTTCCCGGCGCCGCTCGGGCCGACGACGGCGACGTGCGTCCCGGGCGCGATGTCGAGGTCGACCCCGGTGAGGACCGGGCGTTCGGTGCCGGGCCAGCCGAGGTCGGCGTTCCGGATCCGCACCCCGCCGGTGCTATGAAAGGCCCCTTCATTGCAAATTTTGCTATGAAGGACTCCTTCATTGCACGCGGCGAGGCGCAGACGGGCCTGGCGCAAGGTGTCCCAGTGCTGCGCGGCGGGCGGAAGAAGGGAGAGGACCTCCGCCAGTGCGAGCGGCACCAGGGCGACCACGGGCGCGAGAACCGGGTTCAGCGCGCCGGCGGCGACGGAGCTCACGGCGAACCCGGTGCTCACGACGGTGGCGGCCCCCGTCGCCAGGATGATCAGGGCATCGGCCGCGCCCGCACCGAAAGCCTGTCGCCGTGCTTCGGCGGTCAGGGCCGCGTCGGTGGTGGCGATTCGGCGACGTCGCTCTTTGTCGGCCCCGTACGCGATCAACTCGGCGGCGGCTTCGAACAGGCTCAGCACCTGCGCCGACACCGAACGCCGTCCGGCGGCCAGCGCACTGGTCGCGCGGCGTTCCGCCCGGAGCGCGAGCAGCGGCGCGAAGGCGCTGACGAGCACGGCCGCGGCCAGCGCGAGTCCGGCTTCGGGCAGTACGGCGGCCTGGACCGCGATAGCGCCCACGGCCACCAGCGCGACCACGACCAGCGGCGTGATCACCCGCGGGAGCAGGTCGCGCACGGTGTCGGTGTCGCCGACCAGCCGCCGCTGCTCCTCACCGGCCCGAAGCGCGCGTGCCGGCCCGAGCCGCACCAGCGACTCCCATAGCCGGACGCGCAGGCTGCCGGCGATCCGGAACGCGGCGTCGTGCGTGACCAGCCGTTCGAGGTAGCGCAGCCCCGCGCGGCCGAGGCCGAACGTCCGCACGCCGACGATCAGCACCGTCAGGGTCAGGATCGGCGGCTGTTGCGACGCCTTGGCGATCAGCCAGCCCGAAAGCGCGGTCAGCGCGACCCCGGCGAGCAAGGCGGCGGCGCCGAGCAGTGCCCCGCCGAAGAACCTGGGGTGCAGCAGGTCGCGCCAGGGCAGCGGCTTGGTCGTCCGAGCCTCTTCCACGACTCCGGTTTCCGCTCGCACGTCAGTCGACATGTCGACACCGGACGTGCGTTCGTGTGCGGCGATGATCGCGGCGGCACCGTCGTCGACGGCTTCGCGGACCGCGGTCATGACCAGCCCGGCGTTGACCTCGTCGAGGTGGGCGGTGGGTTCGTCGAGCAGGAGCAGCCACGCGCCCGACCGGATCCGCACCAAGGCCCGCGCCACCGCGACGCGCTGCCGTTGTCCCTGCGACAGCTTCGAAACCGGTCGTCCGGCCAGCCCGGCCAGCCCGAGTTCGCCGAGGATGTCGTCGGCGCCGACCTCCTCACGAACCGTGCCTCCGCCGAACACCGGCGACTGAGGCACCCATGCGACGCTCTCGCGCCACCGCTCCAGATCGGCGTCGGCGAGGTCGGTACCGCCGACATCGATCGTCCCGTCGTGGGCCTGCACGAAGCCGAGCAGCGTGGCGAGCGTCGTCGATTTGCCGCCGCCGCTCGGCGCGCGCAGCCAGGTGATCCGACCGGGCCGGACGCTGAACGTTTCGCCGTCGGGCGCGAATCCGCCGCGCCTCGCGACACGTAGCCCGCCGACGTGGACCTCGCCCTTGGCCGGTGTCTCGGAACCGTTGGGCGGCAAGGGTTCCGCGAGCACGTCCGCGACCCGGCGCACGGCCTCGACGCCGTCTTCGCTGGCGTGGAACGCGGCACCGACCGCGCGCAGCGGCTGGTAGCACTCCGGCACGAGGATCAGCACGCCGAGCCCGATGGCCAGCGGCAGTTCGCCGGAGACCAGCCGGACGCCGATGACGACCGCGACCAGCGCGACCGAAAGCGTCGCGATCAGTTCCAGCGCGAAAGCCGACGCGAACGCGACCTTCAACGTTTTGAGCGTCGTGCGGCGATGCCGTTCGGAGATCTTCCGCACCGTCTCGGCCTGCGCTTCGGCGCGACGGAACGCGCTGAGGATCGGCAGCGCGCGGACGAGTTCCAGCAGATGCCCCGACAGCCGTTGTTCGGCGTCCGCGGCGTCGGCGACCCGCTCGGCGGTGTGCTTGCCGATGAGGATCGCGAACAGCGGAACCAGCGGCACGGTGATCACGACGAGCAGGGCCGACGGCCAGTCGACGAACAGGATCGCGGCACCGGCGGCGAGCGGCACGATCGCGGCGGTGACCAGCGCCGGGAGGTACTGGGTGAAGTAGGCGTCGAGCGCGTCGAGACCCTTGGTGGTCAACGACGTCAGCTCGCCGTGACCGCGGCGCGCGATCCACTCCGGGCCGAGTTTCAAGGCGTGGTCAAGGGCCTTCGCGCGTAGCTCCTCCTTCGCGCGGGCGGCCGCGCGAACGGAAACGATCCGCACCGCCCAGCCGGTCAACGCGCGTCCCGCGACGAGCGCGAGCAGCACGGCCAGTCCGGCGGTGCGGTCCCCCGGTGTTCCGCGGACGACCGCGGAGAGGACGTCGGCCAGCAGGAAAGCCTGGCCTACCAGCAAGATCGCGTTGACGAAGGAGAGGATTCCACTGAGGATCAACGCCCGGCGCGCCGCACTCGAAAGTGGAGCCAGCGCGCCGAGCGGACCCTTCCCCGGTCGCGCTGGGTCCATTGTGGACTCCGTGGCGGAAAGGGTGTCGCGGCCGGGAAGTTCGGTCATGGTGCGTGCACCGGTGGGATGTGCCGGGTGCCGATGCGCTTGCGGAACACCCAGTACGTCCAGCTCTGATAGATCAGGACGGCGGGCGCGCCGAACAGCGCGACCCAGGTCATCACGGTCAACGTGTACGGGCTCGACGCCTCGCCCGCGATCGTCAACGTGTTCGCCGGGTCCACAGTGGACGGAAGGACGTTCGGGTACAGCGCCACGAAGATCGCGACGGCGGAAGCCGCGATGACCCCGCCGAGCGCGGCGAACGCCTGCCCTTCGCGGCCCGCACGGATCCGGAACCACGCGACGACCGCGGCGACGACGGCGATGCCGATGAGGAGCAACGTCCACAGGTCACCCGTGCGCAGCTGGACGACGATGAGAAACGCGAGCAACGGCAGCAACGCGACCGGGAGGAGACGGGTGGCCAGGTTCCGCGCCCGGTGACGGAGGTCGCCTTCGGTCTTGAGCGCGAGGAACGCGGCGCCGTGGACCAGCGAGAACCCGACGACCGCGACCGCGCCGAGCAGGGTTTCGAAACGGACGGCGGCGAACGCGCCGCCGACCCGGTCGCCGTCGGCGTCGAGCGGGAGGCCGAGGACGGTGGTCGCGAGGAGGAGGCCGACGCCGAACGGCGGGATCCACGAGCCGATGCCGATGACGCGGTCCCAGTTGCGGCGCCAGCGATCGGAGTCGACCTTGCCGCGGTATTCGAACGCGACGCCGCGGCCGATGAGGGCGAGCAGGACCACCAGGAGCGGGAGATACGCGGCCGAGAACAGCGACGCGTACCAGCCGGGGAACGCGGCGAACATCGCGCCGCCGGCGACGATCAGCCAGACCTCGTTGCCGTCCCAGACCGGGCCGATCGTGTTCACCATGACGCGGCGCTCGGTGTTGTCCTTCGCGAGGACCGGCATGAGCATGCCTACGCCGAAGTCGAAGCCTTCGAGGAAGAGGTAGCCGAGCCAGAACAGGGCGATGACGCAGAACCAGATCGTTTCGAGGGTCATCGGGCACTCCTGCTTGCTTCGTTCACTTCGGCCTGCTGGCCCCTCGCGTCGCCGGCCCGAGCGTTGCGAAAGCCACTTTCGCAACGCTCAAGGTTGCGAAAGTGGCTTTCGCAACGCTCCCCCAGGCCGCCCTGCACCAACCGGCCGTCCCTTCCCCTGTTGCCCTGAGTTATCCACAACCAGTCGAGTTGTCCACAGATCGGCTGTGGGTAACCCACCCGAGCGATACCCCCGATACGCTGGGTGCGGGGCCGTCCCCCGGGAAGGGCGGGGGGCTGGGTAGGTGAGCTCAAGAGGCGATCAGTAGGCGAAGGCCAGCGCGTCGTCATCGCTGTCACCGCCTTCGGATTCGCCGTTCTTGCTGGTCGAGGCCGGTTTCTCGGGTGGCATGACGGCGTCGACGCCACCGCGGACGTACTTGCGCATCAGGAACACTTCGACCACGCCGAGTACCGCGTAGACGGTCGTCAGAGCGATCAGCGACGTCCACACCTCGCCTGTGGACAACTTCGAGACCGCTTGCGCGGTGAACATCCACACGCCGTCGACACCGGTCGGATTCGGCACCACCACGAACGGCTGACGGCCCATCTCGGTGAAGATCCAGCCGGCGCTGTTGCCGATGAACGGGGTCGCGATGCCGCCGAGCACGAGCCACGGGAACCACCGCTGCCCGGGGATCCGCCCGCGCCGGGTCAGCCACAGCGCGAGCAGGCCGATCCCGGCCGACATCGCGCCGAAGCCGATCATCGCGCGGAAGCCCCAGTAGGTCACCGGCAGGTTGGGCACGTAGTCGATCGGCTTGCCCGCGAGCGAACCGAGCTGCGGGTCGTCCGGGTAGTTCGTGCCGTACTTCGCCTGGTATTCGGTGATCAGGTCCTCCACGCCCTTGACCTCGGTCGAGAAGTCGTTGTGCGCCAAGAACGAGAGCAGGGCGGGCACGTTGAACGTCTTGACGTCCTCGCAGTTGGCGCCTCCGACATCCCCGATCGCGATGATCGAGAAGCTCGCCGGTTTCTCCGTGTGGCACAAGGCTTCCGCCGAGGCCATCTTCATCGGCTGCTGCTCGAACATCAGCTTGCCCTGCATGTCGCCGGTGATCGCGAGCACCGCGAACGCCACCACGCCGGTCCAGCCGCCGAGACGCAACGACGAACGCCACACGGAGCGGTGCTCGTCGTCCTCCGAACGCTTGCGCCACAGCTGCCAGCCCGCCACGCCGACCAGGAATGCCGCCGCCACCGAGAAGGCGCCCGCCAGCGTGTGCGGGATCGCGGCCAGCGCGGTGTTGTTCGTCAGCACCGCCCAGATCGAGTTCATCGTCGGTTTCCCGTCGACGAACTCGACCCCGACCGGATGCTGCATCCACGAGTTCGCCGCCAGGATGAAGTAGGCGGACGCCACGGTCGCCAGCGAGTACGCCCACGCACACGCCAGGTGGACCTTCTTCGGCAGCTTGTCCCAGCCGAAGATCCACAGCCCCAGGAAGGTCGACTCGACGAAGAACGCGACGAGCCCTTCCATCGCCAGCGGCGCGCCGAACACGTCGCCGACGAACCGCGAGTACGCGCTCCAGTTCATCCCGAACTGGAACTCCTGCACGATGCCGGTGACCACGCCCATCGCGAAGTTGACCAGCAGGAGTTTCCCCCAGAACTTGGTCATCTTCAGATAGCGCCGGTCGCCTGTCCGTACCCAGGCCGTCTGCATCCCGGCGACCAGGACGGAAAGCCCGATGGTCAGCGGGACCATCAGGAAGTGATAGACGGTGGTTATGCCGAACTGCCACCTAGCGAGATCGAGAACCTCCACGCCTCAAGCCTGCTCACCCCGGGGTGCGCCCGCCAGTTCAAGTGGTCCCGTTCTCTCCGGGACGTAGGTCCCGCGCCCTGGTCAGCCGAGGCCGGCGAGTGTGAGCCGTGCCTCGTCGGCGATCTGCCGCCGCACGCCCGAATCCCCCAGTGTCAGCACGTGGGCCAGCGCCAGCGCGTACGCGGCGTCGAAAGCGGCCTCGACGTCGACGGCGATGTCAGGCCGGACGCCGACGCCTTCCCAGTTGGTTCCCGTGACCGGGTTCACGGCCCGTCCACCCGGGACGGTGACATCCAGCTGGGTGTCCACTTTGTACTGTCGCCGTGGGCTGATCAGCAGCGCGACCGCCATCGGATCCCCGCTCCGGTTCTCCCGGACGTCGACGATCAGCGAGTCGGTGGTCGCGAGAGCGTCATCGCGGCGGCCAGCGATGTCCGGCCCGTAGAACGACTTGGTCTTCAGGTAGCCGACGTTCCCGGCCAGCCGTCGCGATGCCGTGGCCGCAGGTGTTCGTCCCCGTGACCTTCCGTCCATGCTCCCGGACGCTACCAGCGGAGCCTGAAAAAAGAATTCGGTTCACCGAAACCTCAATTCCGCCCCGCCATGAAAAACAATTCGCCCGCACATGCCGTGCGATTCGGAAAAGCCATCAGCTTGCCTTTCTCTGAATCGCCCCTTTATCGTTGCAGTGAAAGGGGTGACGAACCATCATGTCTAGCTCGATGCTGGCGCTGATCAGCGCGTTCGGCCTGGTGCTCGCGGTGGAACTGCCGGACAAGACCCTCGTCGCCACCCTGGTTCTCACCACCCGTTTCCGCGCGTGGCCGGTATTCGCCGGAGTCACCGCCGCATTCGCCGTGCAATGCGCGATCGCCGCCACCTTCGGCAGTGTGCTCACTTTGCTGCCGGAGACACTGGTGACCGCGATCGTCGCCGCGATGTTCGGTATCGGCGCGTTCATGCTCCTTCGCGAAGGGTTCCGTCCCGGCAAGGACGGCGGAGAGGACGCGTCGCGTTCCGGGCCGAGCCCCGCGACCTTCTTCCGCTCCGCGCTGACGTCGTTCGGTGTGCTGTTCGCCGCCGAATGGGGCGACGCCTCTCAGCTCGCGACGGCCAGCCTGACCGCCCGCTTCGGCAACCCGTTCGCTGTCGCGCTCGGCTCCTTCGTCGCGTTGGTCGCCGTCGCCGGGCTCGCCGTCTTCATCGGCGCGAAGGTGCGGAGCCGCATCCGCCCGAAGCTCATCCAGCGCGTCGCGGGCTTCGTCTTCGCCGGGTTCTCCCTGTTCGCGCTGGCCCAGCTCGCGTTCTGAGGCGCACGGGGTTTTCACAGGTTCGCCGGGTAACCTTTCGGAAACGAAAAGGTGAACACCCGCCCCGACGTGCCTGGAGAAACCGGTCGTGACCTCCCCGAAGATCCTCGCGGCCCGTGCCGTCTCCCCCGTGCACGGCAGGCTCGCGATCTTCGGCATGGCCGTCGCCGTCGCCATCTCGATCGACCTGCACCTGCGGCTGTCCGGCCAGGTCAGCCCGATCTGGCAGACGCTGTCCGAGTACGTCTACGGCTATCTCTCGCCCGGTTCGACGGCGGCGCCGCTGTTCGGCGCGATGTGCCTGGCGCTGGGGTTCGGTTCGCTCGCGCTGCTCGGCGGCATCGCGAAGGCACACCGCAGCGGCTACGAATCCGTTCTCGTCCTGCTCGGCGTGTGGTGTGCCGGGCTGTTCGTCCTCGCGCTCGTCCCCGTCGACCCCGAGGGACAGGCCCGTTCGCTGGCCGGGCAGATCCACAACTACGCCGCACTGGCGGCCTTCCTCGCGCTTCCCGCCGCCGCGTGGCTGCTGACCCGTCCCGGCCGGGCGCGCTGCCCGTGGGAGCCGCGCCGCACGACGATCCGGCGGCTTTCGGTGGCCAGCTTCGCCGCGGTGATGATCGTGCTCGGCGGCTTCGTCTGGACGATGCTCACCGGGCCGTCACAGCAGGAGGTGACGCTCGGCCTGTTCGAGCGGCTGCTGTTCGCGGTGGACCTCGCCCTGCTGGCGACCATGGTGCGCCCGCTGCTCAGCCACCGCTGAGCCTGTTGGCGCGCTACTCGGGCTGCTTCAGCACCTCGGCCAGCCGGACGGCGGCCGCGACGACCGCCGGGCCCACCACGGAGGCGTCCAGCGGCTCCAGCGACACGACGCCGAGGCTGGCCTTCAAGCCCGGCACCCCCCGCACGGGCGCGGCGACCCCGGACGCGCCCGCCTCCAGTTCACCGGACGAGGTGACCCAGCCTTCGCCGCCGGGACGCAGCGTGATCGCCTTGCCCGCGGCGCCGGCGGACAGTGGATGGCGGGTGCCGACGCGGTAGGCCACGTGGAAGCTCGTCCACGACGGCTCGACGACCGCGACGGCCTGCGCCTGGTCCCCCTGCGCGACCGACAGATGCGCGGTCGCGCCGACCTTCTCCGCCAGTTCGCGCAGGACCGGCCTTGCCGCCTCGCGCAGCTGCGGGAGGACCTGTCCGGCGAGCCGGAGCAGGCCGACACCCAGCCGCACCTTGTTGCCGTCGCGCCACACCAGACCGCGTTCGGACAGCGGGACGAGCAGCCGGTAGACGGCGGCCCGGCTCGCGCCGATGGCGACGGCGAGTTCGGAGATCGTCGCCGCCTCGCCACCCGCGTCCGCCACCGCCTGCAGCAACGCGAGCCCTCTGTCCAGGGTCAGCGACCCTTCACGAGTCACGGCCGACTCGCCCCAGCCCCACGCACCCCAGCCCCACGCACCCGAACCTCACGCAACCAAGCCTCACGCACCCGAGACTCACACGCCCGAGGCTCACGCACCCGAAGCTCACGCGACCAAAGGTCCCTTGATCCCTTGAAGTCGCGCCTTTTGGCCGAAGGCCCCGCTATCGCGATGACAGGGCGCCCTCCAAACACAGGCGACCTTCTACGGCCACCAGCGCCCTGGCAGCGCGATAGCGGCAGCGCGATGTTCAATGCAGCAGTCCGAGTTCCCCGAGGTCGGCGACGGGCTCGTCGAACGACGCCGCAGCGTACGAGGCGAAGAGCCCGCGAACGGCCTTCGCGGCCGGCTCCGACATGCCTTTGGCCTCGGCGGCCAGTGCGGCGCCGTCGGTCGATTCGAGCGCGGCGCGCACGTCACCGCCCGAAAGGCTCCGCGCGGACGCGACGATCAGGTTCAGGAACCCGTGGTGGGTGAAGCCGCTCGACTCCTCGGTGTGCCGGACGGCCCGGTGCAGGCTGTTCGTCGCCTTGAACGACGCCCCGGTCGAGCCGCTGACCACCGCGAGGAAGTCGGCGACCTCGTCGACGCTGGGGAAGTTCTCGCCGGCCTTGCCGCCGCAGCGGATCTTCGGCCAGCTGCCGTGCTCGATCACCTTCCG
Source organism: Amycolatopsis sp. WAC 01375 (assembly GCF_003947325.1). NCBI lineage: Bacteria > Bacillati > Actinomycetota > Actinomycetes > Pseudonocardiales > Pseudonocardiaceae > Amycolatopsis > Amycolatopsis sp. WAC 01375. The sequence goes on along the minus strand of NZ_QHHW01000010.1, from coordinate 16,416 downwards.
CACGCCGTCGAGCCAGCCGACGCCGCGCCGCGGCTCGACCACGCGGATGACGTCCTCGGGCACGAACTCGGAGACGCGCTCCAGCCAGACCTCGTCGACGTCCGACGGCGCCGGCATCTCCACCATGCGCAGCGCGAGGATCTCGCTGCGCGATTCGACAATGGAGATCGCCTTCGGGACCCCGCCGAGGCCGGTGTCGATGATCAGCGACAGCGGCAGCGGCTCCTTGGGTTTGATCTTGATGAGTTCGGTGATGAGCTCGGGCAGCCTCGACGCCTGGCACAGGAACACACCGAGGATGCCGGAGTGTTCACCGGCCCTCGACGCGAAGTGCGCACGCAGCGCTTCGGGCATGGACGCCTCGCCGGGCGGGAACAACGCCGAGTCGTCGACGAGCCGCGCGAACAGGGGAGGGATTCCTCGGGGGCCGGGTGGCGTGAGTTCCACAGCGCTTGACACGACTGACACGCTAGTAGCGTACGACATCAGGACAAAATCGTTCGCACAACGGACACGTTCCGGGGAGATTCCGATGCCTTACTACCGGCAGGTAGGCGAGATCCCGCACAAGCGCCACACCGCGTTCCGCAAGCCCGACGGGGGCCTGTACGCCGAGGAACTGATGGGTGTCGAGGGTTTCTCGGCGGACTCGGCGCTGCTCTATCACCGCGGGCTGCCCACCGCGATCGTCGACGCTGTCGCGATCGAGGACGAACGCGGCCCGATCGCCCCGAACCACCCGCTCAAGCCCCGCGCCTTCAAGACCCACGACCTCAAATTCGGCGACGCGGACGCGGTCACCGACCGGCGGCGGCTGTTCGGCAACGCCGACGTCACCATCGGCTTCGTGCACGCGACGCGCCCTTCGCCGCTGTACCGCAACGCGGCCGGAGACGAGCTCTTCTACGTCCAGGGCGGTAGCGCGACCGTCGAGACGATCTACGGCTCACTGGAGGTCGGTGACGGCGACTACCTCGTCATCCCGACGTCGTGCACCTATCGGGTGCTCCCGCACGACGCCGACGGGGTCAAGCTGCTGACCATCGAGGCACGCGGCCACATCGGCCCGCCGAAGCGGTACCTGTCGGCGAAGGGCCAGTTCCTGGAGCACTCGCCGTACTGCGAACGCGACATCCGCGGCCCGTCCGAGCCGCTGGTCGTCGATGGCACCGACGTCGAGGTCCTCGTGCGGCACCGCGCCGGGCTGACCCGCTACACCTACGCGACCCACCCGTTCGACGTCGTCGGCTGGGACGGCTGCCTGTACCCGTGGGTGTTCAACATCGACGACTTCGAGCCGATCACCGGCCGCGTGCACCAGCCGCCGCCCGTGCACCAGACGTTCGAGGGGCCGAACTTCGTGGTCTGCTCGTTCTGCCCGCGCAAGGTCGACTACCACCCCGAGTCGATCCCGGTGCCGTACAACCACGCGAACGTCGACTCCGACGAGCTGATGTTCTACGTGCGGGGGAACTACGAGGCGCGCAAGGGCTCCGGGATCGAGGTCGGCTCGCTTTCGCTGCACCCGTCGGGCTTCACGCACGGGCCGCAGCCCGGCGCGGCGGAGGCGTCGATCGGCGCCCAGTTCTTCGACGAGACCGCGGTCATGGTGGACACCTTCGCGCCGTTGGAACTCGGCGAAGCGGCCGACGCGTCGGAGGATCCCGGCTACGCGTGGACCTGGTCCGGACGCGGCCCCGGCGCGTGACGACCACGCAATTCGTCACCTACTTGCGGCGTTCGAAGACGTGCGCCGGCAAGTGCCCGCGCAAGTAGGTGACGAATTGCGCCGAAACGTGGCGGGATAAGTACCGCCACGGCCGCAACGGTTCGGCAACGCCAAGCCGGGCAAGGCGAAACCTCCGGATAATCGGTGTCCCCACCGCTGGAGGTCTCCATGGTCGTGAATCCCGGGCACTCCCGAGGCGGCCGGAAGGTCCTGGCGTTCGCGGCCGCGGCGGTGGTCGCCATCGGCCTGATCATCGGCTTGCGCGCGCTCACGAGCGACTCCGGCGAGGAGGCCGCGGAAGCGAAGTGCACGACGGGTGACGCGGTCAAGCTGCAGGTGTCGTCGTCGCCGGAGAAGGCAGGCGTCGTCACCGAGATCGCCAAGGGTTACAGCGGCCGCACGGTGGCCGGACGCTGCGTCGACGTACTGGTGCAGTCGAAGTCGTCCGGAACCGCGATGCAGGCGTTGTCCCGCGGCTGGAACGAGGCGGTGGACGGCCCGCGGCCGGACGTCTGGACACCCGCGGCGTCCGGCTGGGTGAACCTGCTCCGCCAGAACCTCACCGGCACCGATCATCCCGCTCTGGTGCCCGAGGGCGATCCGGAATCGGTCGCGAACGCGCCGCTGGTCGTCGCCATGCCGAAACCGATGGCCGAAGCGCTCGGCTGGCCAGGCAAGGGCATCGGCTGGAAGGATCTCGCCGCGCTCGCCACGGATCCGCAGGGCTGGGCGAAGTACGGCCACCCGGAATGGGGGAAATTCCGGCTGGGGAAGACGAATCCGAACATTTCGACCTCCGGCCTCAACGCCACCATCGGCGCCTACTACGCGGCGACGGGCACGTCTTCGGACCTCACCGCGAACGCGCTCGCGAAGCCGGAGGCGCGGACGTTCGTGCAGAACGTCGAGCAGGCCATCGTCCACTACGGCGACAACACGCTGACGTTCCTGACGAACCTGCAGAAGGCCGACGACCGCGGCGCCGCGATGTCGTACATCTCGGCGGTGACGGTCGAGGAGAACTCGCTCGTCGGCTACAACCAGGGCAATCCCACCAACGATCCGGAAAAGCGCGGGCAGCACGCACCGCCGAAGGTGCCGCTCGTCGGGATCTACCCGAGCGACGGCACGCTCAACTCCGATCACCCGTTCACCGTGCTGAACTGGGCCGACGATCTCCACAAGCAGGTCGCGGCGGACTTCCTCGCATATCTGCGCGGCGGCGAGGCGCAGCGGAAGTTCAGCGACATCGGCTTCCGCACGTTCGACGGGAAGCCCGGCTCGCAGACCACCACGGCGAACGGCGCCCAGCCGGACACGAAGCTCAACCTGATCCGCCCGCCGAGCCCGCCGGTGCTGACCGAGGTGCTGAAATCGTGGAAGGACCTGCGGAAGAAGGCGAACGTGCTGCTGGTCGTCGACGTCTCCGGCTCGATGGGCGACGGCGTCGGCGGCACGGGGAAGAACAAGATGGATCTCGCGAAACAGGCGGCCGTGGCGTCGTTGCCGCAGTTCAGCGACGCGGACAAGGTCGGGCTGTGGATGTTCTCGACGAAACTGAGTGGCGACAAGGACTACGTCGAACTCCGGCCGGTGTCGCCGATCGGCGGTGAGCCGGGCAGGCAGGAGCTCGCGTCGCGGCTGAACGGGCTGACCCCGCAGAACGGGACCGGGCTCTACGATTCGTCGCTCGCGGCCTACGAATTCATGAAGCAGCGGCTGGATCCGAACGCGATCAACGCCGTCGTCGTGCTCACCGACGGCCGGAACGAGGATCCGGGCGGGATCGATCTGCCGAACCTCGTCGGGCAGCTGCGAACCGAGGGCGGCGGCGAAGCGGTGCGGATGTTCACCATCGCCTACGGCTCCGACGCGGACTTGGACGTGCTCAAGGAGATCGCCGAGACCACCCAGGGCGTCGGGTACGACTCGTCCAAGCCGGACTCGATCGACCAGGTCTTCACCGCCGTCATCTCGAATTTCTGAGACCCTCGGCTATGCGCTTCGTCCGTGAGTTGGGTGAGCCGTGGGGACTGCTCCTCGCGGCGACGTCGGCCGGTGCGGCCTGGGCGGTGCAACTGCCGGTGCTCGCCGCGCTCGGCGTCGGCGTGACCGTGCTCGCCGCCCGCGCCGGGGTCGCCGCCGCCACACGGCCGAAACCGGAGCCCGAACCCGAAGAGCGGGCTCTCCCCGACGTCGAGCCGGGCTCACCGGAGGCGGGCTGGCTGCGGCGCGCGGAAGCCGCGGCCGAAGGATTCCGGTCGATCTCCGGCTCGCTCGACACCGGCCCGCTCGCCGACCGGGTGGCCGACATGGAACCGGTGGTGCGGGAAACCGTCGACACCCTCCGGCGGCTGGCCGGCCGCACGTCCGCCACCGGGAAGGCGTTGGCACGCGTGGATCTCGGCGCGGTATCGGCCGAGAAAGCCCGGCTGCGCAAGGAATTGAAGACCGCCGATGACGACATCCGCGGCGACCTGACCCAGTCGCTCGAGGCCGTGCAGGCACAGGAAGACGTGCACGCGCGGCTCTCGAGCGCGCAGCGGAAACTGCTGGCACAACTGCGATCCGGTGCGCTCGGACTCGACGGCCTTGTCGCCAGGGCGGCCGAACTTTCGGCCGCCACCGGCGATTCGCTGCTCGACACCACCACGATCGGCGAGCTGAGCGAGCAGCTGGAAGGGATCCGGCGGGGCGTCGTGGAGACAGAAGAGGCGACGCGACGCTCGCTCAGTTGACCGTTCGGTACAGGTGGTCGTGAGTGGCGATTCGGGTTAGAACCCGAATCGCCACTCACGACCGCCCGAACTTGACCTGCCCGAAAACCGCGTGACCGGGCACTCCGGCCTTCGCCATCTTCCCGGTCACCGGCTCGCCGAGCACCCACAGCCGTCCGGTCGCGGCGATGTTCGCGGCCAGGGACGGATCCGAGCCGGCGGCCTGGACGGTGACCTCGCGACCGCCGGGCAGGACCGTCCGGCCCTTCAGCGTCACCATGCCGAAGAGGTTGACCGACGCCGGTCCGGAAACGACGGCGAGTTCGGTCCATCGCGGTTCCGGTGACGGCCGCGCGACCACGAGTGCCGTGATGCCGAGTCCGATCGTCGCGAGACCACAGAGGACGGCGAGAACCCGCATGTTCGGCACGATGAGGCTGCCGCGATCCGGGAAGTCGAACGAGACCCAGAGCGCGAAAGCGCCCGCCACCACCGTGATCCCGACGCCGAGCAGGTAGTACGAAGCCAGCAGCCGTCGTTGCAGGGTGAGCATCCGTCCCGGCGTGACCGGCTCGGCCACCAGCGGCGCCGAATCCTTCACCGGGGCGTCCCGGAACGCGCCGCGCCGGGGGCCGATGACACCCGGCAGCAGGACGAACGGGCCGAGCACCCACAGCCGCCGCTGCGCCGCGAATTGCGCGCGGAGCGGGGCGGGCAGCCGGACGATCAGCCACCGGCCGTCGAGCGGGACGCTCACGCGAGAACCGGCGACGACGGCGCCGTCCAGCCCGCTCACCAGGCGGAACGGCTTAGCGCTGAGCTTCCGCATCGGCAAGGATCCGGCGAAGACGACGTAGCCGAAGTAGAGCGAAACCGGTGTCATGAAGCAGAGCAGGAAGGTGGGCGCGGCGATTCCGTACCGCCCCGACACCGCCTGGAGGACGCCCAGCACCACGAACACCCCGGCCGCGACCGACGTCGTGCCGAGGGTCGTGATGAGACGGTCGAGAAGGGGCCGCAGCACCGGCATGTTCGACGCCGGAATCCCTTCGGGTGGTTCGAGCACCCGGATTCTGTGGTCTTCCACCTGGTCAACGTATACGGACGCGGTGAGACGTGATCCAGACTACTTCCACTCGGCGGCCAGATCAGGTTAGGCTCACCTAACTAGGAGGTGAGCCGTGACCACACCGACGTCCATTCGCCGCCCGCCGGCGCCGAACCCCGCGGAACGCGCGAAGACGATCGCCACCCGAAACGGCCCGGCGACGCTGATGCCGACCGCCGAACAGCGTGACCGGCCAGGACCGCACGGCCGCGTGATCCCCGAGCTGCACCACGTGCACACGAGCGGCAGCGTCAGCATCCTGCTGCCGGACGAGCACCCTCTGGTCGAACGCGCGCACGAAGCCCAGCGCGGCGAGCTCGCGGTGATGGTCGAACTGACCGATCAGGCACCGGTCGACCTGCGGGAACCCATCCGCGGGCTGTTGTGGATCACGGGCTGGCTCCGCCCGCTCTCCGACGTCTCGGCCCGCGCCCGCGCCGTCTCCATCGCCGAAACCCGGCCGGACGAGCGGCTGCTGGACGTCGGGCACGGTCTGACGCTGCTGCGCCTGACCCCGGCGTCGCTGGTGCTCGCCGACGCCGAGGGCACGCATTCGCTCCGGCCGCATATGTTCAGCGCCGCGCCACCGGACCCGTTCCACGACTACGAGGCCGCGTGGCTGCGGCATCTCGAGACCGATCACGCCGACGTCGTCCAGCAGCTCGCCAAGCACGTGCCCGCCGAACTGCGCGGCGGCTGGATCCGGCCGCTCGGGCTGGACCGCTACGGGCTGCGGCTGCGCGTCGAGGCCGACTCCGGCGACCACGACGTCCGGCTCGCGTTCTCGCGTCCGGTCGAAGGGCCGCAGCAGTTGAGCGGCGAGATCCGCCGTCTCGTCGGCTGCCCGTTCTTTCCGGAGACCTAGGCCAGTTCCGGCGGGAAGCCGCCCTTGGCGATCGGACCCCACGAGTCGATGGTGACGCGGATGATGCTCTTACCCTGCTTCACCATCGCTTCGCGGTATTCGTCCCAGTCAGGGTGTTCGCCCGAGATCGCGCGGAAGTAGTCGACCAGCGGCTCGACCGAGTCGGGGAGGTCGAGCACCTCGGCGGTGCCGTTCAGCTGGACCCACTGGTCGTTCCACTCGTCGGAAAGGACGCAGGCGGACACCTTCGGCTCGCGTCGCACGTTCACGACCTTCGCGCGCTTCGGGTAAGTGGAGATGACCAGACGGCCTTCGGCGTCGACACCGCAGGTCACCGGGGAAAGCTGGGGGCCGCCGTCGGCCTTCGTGGTCATCAGGATGGCGCGGTGGCGGGTGGACAGGAAGTCGACGAGCGCGGCGCGGTCGACGGTTTCGTTGGTCGCGATGCTCCTTGGCATGCCCCGACGGTAGCTCGCGAACGTGTCTCCGACAGCGCGGCAGCGCGATGTTTCCGTCAGCGCGCGGCGATCAACACGGTAACGTGCGGCCGATGAGCTGGCTGCGTCCCGAACGCCCGGCGCTGCCGGAATTCGTGGAAGATCCGGCGCGCCGCCGCGCGATCGTCATCGAACTGGTCGTCGTCTTCGGCATCACCCTCGGCCTGTCCGGGCTGCGCAGTCTGCTGTCCCTTGTGGACTCGCTGCTGCAGCCGGTGCCGCTGGCGCAGCAACAGGCCCAGCTGAACGTCCCCCAGGCGACACTGAGCCTGGTCGACCTCCTCAAGCAGCTCCTGAGCGCCGGCCAGCTGGTCGGCTGGGGCGCGCTCGGGCTGTACCTGTTGTGGCGTGGCGGGATGAAGCTCGCGGAGATCGGGCTCGACAAGAAACGCCCCGGCCGCGACGTCGTGCACGGGCTGCTGCTCGCCGCGGTGATCGGGATTCCGGGGCTGGGGCTGTACTTCCTCTCCTACAGCCTCGGGTTCAGCCTGTCGGTGCAACCGTCCACTTTGGGCGAAACGTGGTGGCGTCCGATCACGCTCACGTTGTCGGCCTTCGGCAACGCGTTCGCCGAAGAGGTCCTCGTCGTCGCGTACTTGCTGACCAGGCTGCGCCAGCTCGGATGGCGTGAGAACACCTCGCTGGTCGCGTCTTCGGTGCTTCGCGGGTCGTATCACCTGTATCAGGGTTTCGGCGGTTTCGTCGGCAACGTCGTGATGGGCCTGGTGTTCGGCAGGCTGTGGCAGAAGACGAACCGGCTGTGGCCGCTGATCGCCGCGCACACCGCGCTGGATTTCGTTTCCTTCGTCGGATACGCGCTGCTCAAAGGGCGAGTTTCCTGGCTTCCCTAGTTAGGGTGAACCAGTGATTGACGAGACGACTCCACCCCGAGTTGACAGCGAAGTCGGCCCCCTGCGTGCGGTGCTCCTGCACAGGCCCGGCAACGAGCTCAAAAGGCTCACGCCTCGCAACAACGACCAGCTCCTGTTCGATTCCATCCCTTGGGTGGACCGCGCGCAGGAAGAGCACGACGCGTTCGCCGAGGTGCTGCGCGGCCGCGGTGTCGAGGTGCTGCTGCTGGCCGACGCGCTGCGCACGGCGCTCGCCGACACCCGCGCCCACGCGGCCGGGGTGCACGCGGCGGTCGACGAGCGGCGGCTCGGGCCCGATCTGGCCGATTCGCTCCGCTCCCATCTGTCGAGCGTCTCCCCGGCGGTGCTGGCCGAGGCCCTGATGGCGGGGATGACCTTCGAGGAGCTGCCCGCCGCCGAGGGCGCCTCACTGGTCCGGCTGATGAACCATCCGAACGACTTCGCCGTCGATCCGCTGCCGAACCTGCTGTTCACCCGTGACTCGTCGGCGTGGATCGGCGACCGGGTCGCGGTCTCCTCGCTCACCATGCCCGCCCGTGTCCGCGAGACCGCGGTGCTGGACCTGATCTACGCCTACCACCCGTGGTTCCGTCACGCGTCCCGCGCGTACGGCGCGCATTCGGCGCCGATCGAAGGCGGCGACGTCATGCTGCTCTCGCCCGGCGTCCTGGCCATCGGTGTCGGCGAGCGGACGACGGCGGCGGGCGCGGAGTCGCTGGCGCGGTCGGTGTTCGCCGACGGGATCGCGCACACCGTGCTCGCCGTCCCGATCCAGCAGACCCGCGCGACGATGCATCTGGACACCGTCTGCACGATGGTCGCGGCCGACGCCGTCGTCATGTATCCGCTTTCCCGTGATTCGCTGACCGCGTTCACCATGCGGCCGACCGACGACGGTTCCGTGAAGGTCGAAGGACCGGCCCCATTCCTCACGGCGGCGGCCGAAGCAATGGAAATCGAACGGCTTCGCGTCATCGACACCGGGCTCGATCCGGTCACCGCGGAACGCGAGCAATGGGACGACGGGAACAACACCCTCGCCCTCGCCCCCGGTGTCGTCGTCGGGTACGAACGCAATGTGGAAACCAACGCACGCCTGGCGGAAGCCGGGATCGAGGTACTCGCGATCACCGGCTCAGAGCTGGGCTCCGGCCGCGGCGGGCCACGCTGCATGTCGTGCCCGATCCGGCGCGAAAGCATCTGAAACAGAAATAAAGTAAGCCTTCCCTAATTGATTTGAATTAATTAGGGAAGGCTTACTTAATTGAGGTGGACCTATTGTCGGTAATGGTAACCTAATAGGGGGTACATCACCAGACATAAGTGGAAATCGAATAGGCGATGACGTATCTTTGTACGCATGGCCCTCATCAAGAAGCAACCGCGCTCGAAGTTCTATGAACTGCTGCAGGCGCAGATCCACAACGAGTTCAACGCCTCCCAGCAGTACATCGCGCTGGCGGTCTGGTTCGACGCCGAGGACCTGCCGCAGCTCGCGAAGCACTTCTACAAGCAGTCCGTCGAGGAGCGGAACCACGCGATGGCGCTGGTCCAGTACATGCTGGACACCGACCACCACGTGGAGATCCCCGGCACCGGCGACGTGCGCAACACCTTCTCCGACGTCACCGAGCTCATCGAGCTCGCGCTGCAGCAGGAGAAGGACGTCGCGACCGACATCCAGCAGCTGGCCAAGGCCGCCCGCGCCGAAGAGGACTACATCGGCGAGCAGTTCACGCAGTGGTTCCTCAAGGAGCAGGTCGAAGAGATCTCCCAGATGTCCACGCTGCTCAACATCGTCAAACGCGCGAACGGCAATCTGTTCGAGGTGGAGAACCACCTGCACCGCGAGTCCGTCGGCGACGGCGGCGCCGACTCGGGGATGCCCCCGGTCGCCGGCGGCGCGCTCTGACGCACTGACGCTCTCCCACCACAGGGAAAACCCGGGCTCTCCCCCTTGGAGCAGCCCGGGTTTTCCCGTTTCGCGGATGCCTCAGCTGAACTGGCACTCCTGGTTGATGCTGGTCAGCAGGATACTGACGGCCGCCCCGTCGTTGGACACGAAGATCCGGTACGCGCTGACCGCGCTGGCCGGTGCCACGTAGGCGCTGCCGTCCTTGGTGGTGCCGGGATACGCGGCGAGGATGTCCGCCTCGGTCGAACCGACACCGATCCCCTCCGGGGTGTGCACCGTGCCCGCCGGGTTGATGACGGTGATCCCGTCGCCCTCGGTCAGCGACACCGACGTCGGCCCAGGAACGGCCGCACCCTCCGCGTAGCCGTAGGTGCAGGCGCCCCGGACCTCTCTCGCCCGCAGCGGACCGGCGGTGGCCTCCGCCTCGGACTCGCTCATCCCGAGCCGGAGCTTGCCGAAGCCGACGGCGGTCAGGAGCGCACCGGAAGTCACCTTGCCCTGCGTCGGCGGCTTCGTGGCGGCAGTGCTCTTCGGCGGCTTGACAGGCCCATCGGGGGCCGTCGACGGTACAGGCGCGGACACCTGGCTCGTCGGTGCCGCGGGCGAGGACACCGGCTGCTGTGGGCTCCCCGGCCCGGGCTGCGCCGAACTCGACGAGGCCGCCGCCCCCATGGTGAGCTGGTCACCGCCGGGGAAGGCCGCGCCGTTGTCCTTGTCGTGGATCGTGAAGATCGCGAGCCCGCCGCCCAGCATGACCACCGCGGCGGCCATGCCGCTCGTCGTCTGCATCAGCTGGCGGCGCCGACGGCGACGACGGGCGCCCGCGACGATCGTCTCGGGATTCAGCGTGGAGCCCACGCCCAACCGGTCATCCGAGAACAGGTCACGCAGCTTCTGCTGCACGTCCTCTTCGGACATGTTCATCCCGCTTCCCTCCCTTCGTCCTTGGGCTCGCTCAAGGCGAGCTTCGTGCGCAGCGAAGCGATCGCCTTGCTCGCCTGGCTTTTGACGGTGCCCTGGCTGACCCCGAGCGAATCCGCGATCTCCGCCTCGGACAGCCCCTCGTAGTAACGCAGGACCATCACCGCGCGTTGCCGCGGCGGCAGCGCCCGTAACGCCTGCCACAGCGGCTCGTGCTCGAACGGGTCGGCCGGACTGTACGGCTGGGTCTCCGGCAGGTCGGCGACCAGGCTCTCGCGTTTGGTCCGGCGCCAGCGGCTGATGTGCGCGTTGGCCATCGAACGGCGGATGTAGGCCATCGGGTCGCCGGTCTTGTGCTGGACGTACGACCAGCGGGAACCGATCTTCTCCAGCACGGTCTGGACCAGATCGGCGGCGTCGTGCGGATTCCCGGTGAGGGCGTGCCCGTACCTCAGCAGACCCGGCAGGCCGGCCCGCACGAAGTCGCCGAAGTCGGTGAGCTCACCCGGCACAGCACTCTCCCGGCCCTCGCCGGCCCACTGGACGTCCGTCGCCGGCATGACCGTCGCGGCTACGGTCACCGTATCGCCTCCTCCCGGGGTCACCCGGCCAGGTTCGCCTGGCTCACCTCTCCCGAAACGCATGACCGCCCCCACAGGTTGTCTTCCGCCGCGAACCAATTCGAGAGACGCCCGTTCTCCTGAGGAGTTGCCTGCTTCAACGTCTCGACAGGGACTCGGGAATTCTGAACGAACCATCCTTCTGAACAGGGAATTCGTGTACGGCCACCACAGCGTTACGCGGGATCGAGCCGTAGACGTGCGGAAAGTGGATACCGGCCGGATGCGGCGGGTCGCCGTCCTCCCAGACGACGGGCGCGCCGACGAGCGCCGGGTCGATCTCCAGCAGCACCAGATCGGTGCGGCCGGAGAACACGGCGTTGGCGGGGATATGCGCCGTTCCCGGATCCGAGCAGTGGATGAAGCCGTCGGAATCGAGCGACGCGGCGGTGTAGACGCCGCCATCGGGCACCGCCGCCCAGTCACCCTTTGTGCAGATATGGAGGATCACGCACCCATCCTCGCGCAATTCGGCACCTGGTTGCGGTGGTTGCGCGCGCAACCACCGCAAGCAGGTGCCGAATTGCGACGGGGCGGGGTCAGCGGATGGTGAGCTGGCGGCCGATCAGGCCGTCGCGCGAGCGGCGCTCGGCGGCGTTGAGCGGCTCGGTGTCGAGGGACTTCAGCGCGGCCTCGAGCCGGACGCCGAGCTGGTCCTTCGCGTCGGCCCACTCGCGGGCGTGTGCCTCGGTGTCGAGATCCCACACCGGGACGAGCAGCCCGTGCGCACGGAACGAACCGGCGTAACGCGAGCCTTCGCCGAGGCCAAGTTCACCGGCCGCGGACAGCCGCGCAAGCGCTTGCAGCAGCAGGTTCTCCGGTTCGGGGCGGACCCAGCGCAGGTGCGCCTTCTCGCCGGCGAGCACCCAGTACGCGCCCGCGCCGAGGCGTTCGGTCGGCATGATCGCCGCGTTCGCGCGCTCGAGCGACAGCGCGACGTCGCCGCTCGCGTCGGCGTCCTCGGGGAGCCACCAGGCGAAGTCGTTGTAGAGCGTGACGTCGAGTTCGGCGTTCACGTCGAGCAGGTCCTGGAGCCGGGCCTTCTCGTCGGCGGTGGGCGGCGTCGTGGTGTCCGGCACGGACAGCACGTCACCCTCCTTGGCGTCCAGCACCCACCGCAGCGCGCGGCCGAGGTCGCGGCTGATGTCCGAGGACCGGGTCTGCACCTGCATGCCGATGTAGCGCTCGCCGTCGGACCGGACGAACGCGGCCGCCGCCATCGGCAGCACCGTGCCGAGGGTGACCTTCTCGCCGGAACCCGCCAGCGTGAGCGTCGCCGTCGCCGACGGGACGAACTCGCGCAGCGCGATCAGCTCGGTTTCCGCCGCGAGCCCCTCGAAGGGCTGGCCGACGAAGACGTCGCGCACCTTCGGCTTGCGATCCGAGGTCGTCTTGGGACCCTTCTTGCGCGAACCCTTGCCCACGTCAGCCTCCTCAAAGCTCGGTTCGGAACGCTATCGCGGGAAGGCACCCGCCCGGTAAGGCCCCCGGGGTTGGTGACGAAGACGGCGCGGACGACACCCGGCAGCCCGCCGGATCGACCGGATCGGCTGGCTTCAGCGGCCGTTCGGGTATCACGCGGACGTGACTGAAAACGGTTGTCATCATCCGGACGATCTAACCGCGGGTGATCAGCCTGCCGTTTTCCCCTCACCGCACCGAATACTCGATCACGGCGCCATTCCGGCGCCGTAGTGCGGAGAAGGGATCACAGATGAGCACCTCGAAGCGCCGGGCCGCCTTGGCCGCGTTGCCCGTGGCACTCGGCCTGATGCTGGCCGGGCCCGCGGTGGGCACGGCTTCGGCCGCGCCGCAGCCGGACAGAGCCGACCACGCCCGGCATTGCCTGCTGCTGTGCGTTGGCCACCACCACGGCCATCACCACCACGGCCTGCACCTGCACCTGGGGCTTTGGCTGCATCTGTAACTCCCGGCCGCGCCGGGGCGGACTCCCCGGCGCGGGTTACAGTCGGCGAGTGTTCGACGTCGCCGACCCGGCCTTCCTCGCGAATCCGTACCCGTATTTCGCCGACCTCCGCGAGCACGGCGAAGTCCACCGGCACGAAGGTCTCGGCATCGCCGTGGCGGTGTCGCACGCGGCGTCGGCCGCCGTCCTGCGGCATCGCGCGCTCGGCCGGATCTGGCAGGACGCGCTGCCGGTGGAGCGGTTCGCGTCGTTCAACCTGCTGCACCGCAACTCGCTGTTGGAGAACGAGCCGCCCGCCCACACGCGGCTGCGCCGGGTGATCGCGGGCGCGTTCGGACGCGGGCACGTCCAGCGCCTGCGACCGATGGTCACCGAACTCGCCGACGGCATGGTCGCCGGTCTCGCCGCCGAAATCGCCGAGACCGGCTCGGCCGACCTGCTGGCACATCTCGCGCAGCCGCTGCCGGTCGCGGTCATCGCGGAGCTCCTGGGCGTCCCGGTCGAGGACGGGCCGCGCATGGTCACGTGGTCGAACCACATCGTGAAGATGTACGAGTACGGCCTCGCCGAGGAGAAGCGCGACGCCGCCGAAGCGGCTGCCGCGGAGTTCGTCGACTACCTGCGTGACGTCGCGAAGCAGCGCGCGGCCTCCCCTGGCGACGACATCGTCAGCGATCTCCTGCGCGGCGAACTCACCGAAGACGAACTGGTCGCGACCGCGGTCCTGCTGCTGATGGCCGGGCACGAGGCGACGGTGAACGTCATCGGGAACGGTGTCAACGCGCTGCTGACCCACCGCGACCAGTGGGAGCGGCTGGTGGCCTCGCCGGATCTGCTGGACCCGTGCGTCGAGGAGCTGATCCGCTTCGACGCGCCGCTCCAGCTCTTCGAGCGCACGGCGACCGCCGACGTCGAGATCGCCGGCTTCCGGGTCGCCGAGGGCGAGAAGATCGGCGCGCTCCTCGGCGCCGCCGCACGCGACCCGAAGGTGTTCGACCGGCCTGACACCCTCGACATCGGCCGCACCCCGAACGCGCACCTCGGCTTCGGCATGGGCATCCACTACTGCGTCGGCGCCCCGCTCGCGCGAGTGGAGATCGCGGCCGCGCTGGCCGCCCTCGCCTCGAAACTGCCGGGCTTGAAACTCACCGAGACCCCGGAACGGCGGCCCGAGTTCGTGATCCGGGGGTTGCGCTCGCTGCCGGTCACCACGGGCTAGGGGTACTCGACGACGACCTCGTAGAGGGCGGCGTTGGGGGTCGCGACCTCCGCGGCGCGTTCGGTCGACGCCTTGAACACCTGGTTCTTGCCTGCCGCTTCCCAGGCTTCCTTGCTGTCGTAGTGCGTGACGTTGACCAGCTGGAAACGCGAATCCGGCAGCAGCGCCCGGTGGAGCTTGGCGTCACGGAAGCCGGGCGCGTCCCGCATCAGCTTCGCGCGCTCTCGCCACGTTTCGACGAACTCGTCCACCCGGTCGGCGGGGATCTCGAAGACATTGATGAAGGTGACGCCGTCGTCGCTCATGATCGTCAGTGTGGAACCTCCAGTGAACTGGAGGTCAACGGTGACCTGGCTCACCTCGTGGACGGCGGTGACAGCCCCTTCCCGAGGTACATGAAGGACCCCTTCCTTGCGCCTGGCGCAAGGAAGGGGTCCTTCATGTACCTCGGGCGGGCAAGAAAAACCGTCCAAGCCCTCGTGCGTCAGCGCAGTGCCGAGGCCGGACGTTCGCGCCGGTCCGGGTCCGGGGCCCCATCCACCTTCAGCACGCGAAGCAGCCGAAGCCGCTTCTCCGCCACAGGCGCGAGCAGGCCGGACATGCGCTTCACGAGCAGCGCCGTCACCACCGCCAGCCCCGCCGCGGCCAGATCGGTCAGCGCGACCAGCACGACGCCGTCGGCCAGCGCCTGGACGCCGTCACGGAACCGCCAGACGATGACGAGCCCGAGCAGCAGCCAGTTGAGCATCCAGACGCCCCACCAGATCAGCACGAGCCGCGACGGCTTCGGCCGCGTTTCCCGTGTCCGGCGCAGGACGGCGTGTTCGAGTTCGGCGACGATCGGCAGCACCATGATCAGGTTCACTACCGGCACCAGCGCGAACACCAGCACCTGCCATTGCGGCCTCGGCGGCACCTCGCCGGAGGCGTCCGCGGCGGCGTGCCTCGCCACGAGCAGCCACCACACGGTGAGCCCCGACGGCAGCAGCGAAAGGATCGTCGTGAGCAGGCCGGTGGTGATCACGAAGCTGTCGGAGACCGAGACGACGGACGTCGACAGCGCGGAGTCGCGGCTCTGCACGAGCAGGACGTAGCGCCAGATCTCCGACGCCGAGGCGGCGACGGCGAGGGCGGCGAAGGTCCACAGCACGGGCAGGACGCTGCGCGTGATCACTCGCAGCCGCTCCCCCGCGGTGACTTCACCGGACGCCGTCCCGGGAACGGCGGTCGGGCGGCGCCAGACCAGGTTCGGGAAGCCCCACCGCGGCGGGACCGGGTACGACGGCGGGCCGGAGTAGCGCTCGGCCACGGGTTTGCGCCGCTGCGGCCAGGCGCCAGGGGGCGGCGAAGCGACCCAGCGGACGCGATGGTGCGCTGGCTGCCGCATCGGCGCCGGACGCACCGGCGGCAGTGGCGGCACCGGTGTTCTCGGCGGGTAGTGGCCTGGCTGCACGGTTACAGCACTTCGGGTTCGACGCCGGGATGCTCGCCGACCATCGGGCGCCCCTCCTGCTTCCAGGACCCCATCCCGCCGGCGACGTTCACCGCGTCCCAGCCGCTCGCGTTGAGCCACGCGGCGGCGCGGGCGGACCGGCCGCCGCTGCGGCAGATCACGTAGACCGGCTGGTCGTCGGGCAGCTCGTCGAGTTCGCCGACCCGCGCGGGCAGATCACCCATCGGGATGTGCTTGGCGCCCGGGGCGTGTCCGGCGGCCCACTCGTCGTCCTCGCGGACGTCGAGCAGCGCGACGCCGTCCTTCGGCAGGTCACGGACGGCGACGGTCGGGATGTCAGCAGGGCTCACCACGCTGCCATCCTCGCATCCCGTCCCGTTGCGCGCGCGTGAAGAGGCACTCAGTGCCGGACGGCCTTTTCGGCACCGGCGCCGGTGAGCGAGCGAACCTCCATCTCGGCGTACTTCTTCTGGTTGTGCTCCTTGGACAGCACGGTGCCGAGCCAGCCGAGGAAGAACGCCACGGGGATCGAGACGATGCCCGGGTTGTCCAGCGGGAACCAGTGGAAGTCGA
>NZ_QHHW01000009.1:0-185885 GCF_003947325.1 Amycolatopsis sp. WAC 01375 | reverse complement strand
GCCCCTTTGAGACGTCGAAGGTCTCAAAGGGGCCCTTCACGACACACCGGCCCGCCTCAGCCTGGGCCGAGGCTCGCCAGGCATCACGCAAGAAGCGCCGCAGGTCACGCAGTAGGTACCTAAGAGGAGGCTCGCCAAAACGACCCAAAACACTCACGACCCACCCGACCGGCCGTTTACAGCAATTTGAGCTGCTCCGCCGCCGGGATCACCGCCTCTCCCGAACGCTGCACGGGCATCGTCACCTGCATTCGGTCCCCGTCATCCGCACGGGAACCGAAGCCGTGACGCCGCAGCAGCGGACCGACGCGCGCGCCCAGCCGCTCCCGATAGGACTTCGGCAGGTAGGCACCGCGGGCATACAGCTCGCGGTATTTCGGCACCAGCTCCGGATGTTCCCGGCCGAGCCAGCGCGCGAACCATTCCCGCGCGCCCGGCCGCAGGTGCAGCGGGAGGACGGTGACCCGCGTGGCGCCGGCCTCGGCCAGCCGTGAGAACAAGGCGTCGAGCGCCTCCACCGAATCGGTCAGATACGGCAGCACGGGGGCGACCAGCACCGAACACGGGAGCCCGGCGTCCCGCGCCTTGCGGATCAGGTCGAGCCTCGCCCGCGGGCTCGGCGTCCCTGGTTCCAGGCGGTGTTGCAGGTCCTCGTCGAGCAGCGCCAGTGAGATCGCCAGCCCGGCGGGCACGTCCTTCGACACCGACTCCAGCAACGGCAGATCCCTGGCCAGCACGGTGCCCTTGGTCAGGATGGACAGTGGCGTACCCGAATCGGCCAGTGCGGTGATGATGCGCGGCATCAGCTTGTACCGGCCTTCGGCGCGTTGATAGGGATCGGTGTTCGTGCCCATCGCGACATGCTCACGGGTCCAGCTCGGCCGCCGCAGCTGCGCGGACAGCACCTCGGGCGCGTTGACCTTCACGATCACCTGCGTGTCGAAATCGCGTCCGGCGTCGAAGTCCAGGTACGTGTGGGTGTTCCGGGCGAAGCAGTTGTGCGTGACCATGCCGTCGGCGATGAAGTCGCCGGTGCCGGTGGTGATGTCGAACAGCGGCAGCTCGATGCCCAGCGGTTCGATGGACGTCACCTTTCGCCTGGTCCGGCCGATGACGAGGCCGTCCAGCGACCGTTTCCAGCCGACGGCCGGATCGGAGAGATGGAAGAACCGCACTTCCTCCGACGGCCCGCCGAGCAGCTGCACCGTCCACAACGGACTAAACTTGGCGTTTTCGGTTTTGACGTAACGGAAGCCGAAGTTGTCGAGAGCGGCGCAGAAGGTCGAGACGATGTCCTGCTCGTCGTGGGTGACGCGCAGCGCGCCGTGCCGGTAACTCCCGGAGAGATCGAACAGCCCGGCCAGGAAGCCGCGCCGCCAATGGGCATCCGGCGAAGGCGGCACCTGCACGAAACCGACCGACGCGCCGAAATCGGGCAGATACCTCAGCGCGCGGTCCGCGGCGTCCTTCTCGGCCGAGAAGCCGCCGGAGCGCAACATCCCGCACAGGTACCCGGCGCGATAACCGAGGGTGTCGTCCGGGGTGCGGGCGAGTTGGCCGACGCCGACGAGTTCGGTGCCGCCGACCAGATGCGGCCGCTGTGCCGCGCCGAACCGGGTGCCGGTGACGTGTTTCCAGCCGCGGCCGGTCAGGAACCGGTGGTCGCCACTGGCCACGATGGACGTTCCGTCTTCGAGGGTCAGCCGGTACGCCGGTTTCAGCGTCGACCAGTGCGCGAGCACCTCCGTGGGCACCAGCCGTCGCCCCGCGCCGCGTCCGCGCGTGCCGTAGATCGCGTCGCCCGGCGCCAGGTCCGCCAGCGCCTTCGTCCGGCCGTCGGCCATCAGGACCGGCGTCCCGCCTTCGAGGCAGTACGTGCACGCGTGAGAACAACCGCGATACGGGTTCACCGTCCATCCGAACGGGACACCCGACCCCTCCGGCACCTTGTTCAGCACGGATTTGGCGTGCACCTCGTGAAAGGTGACGCCGTCGAACCCGGGGGTGCGCACAGAGCGCAGCAACCCGTCCAATCCGGGCAGCACCGGCTCGCCGCCGTCCGCCCGCTGTCGATCCCATCGCACCGAGCCAGTCGAACACATGTTCTAGACAGGTGTCAAACAGACGTTCGAACACGGGTGATCTTGGCGCAAGTAGTCACCTACTTGCGCCGTCAGAGCTTCGTGATCTCCTCGGTCACGTACCCGGCGGGCTGGATCAGCCCCGCGCACCGGCTCTCCCCGCGCGGCGTCGCCGACCGGCGGCGCACCGTCACCGAGTAGAAGTCCTGGCCGCCGCGCACGGTGACCACCCGCGCGTCGGATTCGAGCAGCGGCTCCTCCTGGACGGCGAGCACGTCGTCCAGACCGGGCAGGTCCAGCTGCCGCCGGAGCGCGATCTCCGCGAACTGCGCCCACGCCGTCCGGGCGGATGTGCGGCCACGAAGCTGCTCCGGCTCGACCTGGCCGCGCAGGGCCGCCTTGGCGACCAGCGCCGCTTCGGCAGGGTTGAGCTGGCCGTGCAGGAAACCGTCGGGGACCACCAGGAGATTGCCCGCCCAGCGGTCACCGCCGACGTGGCTGACCTCCCAGGCCCTGCCGGGGTGATTGGTGTTGAGCGTCGAGGCCAGCGGGCGGCCGAGCACCGCGCAGCACATGTCCTTGGTGCCGTGCGTGCAGACCAGGAACAGCGGCCCGGCCACCCGGATGCCGAGTCCGCCGGTGCCGTCCGCGACCGCTTCGAGGTCCAGTTCGGCCAGTTCACCCAGGTCGCGGATCTCCAGCCGTTCCAGCCAGCGGTTACCCGGTTCACCTCCGCCGACGTAGACGGAGCGAGGGCTATCCGGGTCGCGACGATGTTTGCCGGGGCGCCGGATCAGCAGCGGGCGGAGCCCGTGGGACCGTCTCAAGTTCTCGAGCAGCTCACGGCGCTCGGCGGGGAATGCCTCGTCGAGGACGTTTTCCAGCGCGTCCGCGGGCCAGGGGCCCGGCTGCTCGACGAGCAGCCAGCAGCGCATGTCCGCCGCGGTGCCGGCGGGGTTCGCGCCCAGCATGCGCGCGACAGTGGCGCAGCCCGGCAAAGCGGCGGGCGGCGCTGGGGTGTCCGAGAGCTGAGCGGTCATCGGCCGACCGCTCCGGACTTCACCTTAGGCATGCCTTAGCTTACCCCGCCCGGGCTCCCTTCACACTTCTCGTCCCCTGTGACTTTCAGCCGATCGAGAGGAGCCCCTGCGTGGTGAGCTCGCCGAGGAAGGTCCGCACGGTCCCTCGATCGAGTTCGGACAGTTCGGCGAGTCGCTTGACCGCCTGCGGCGTGCCGTCGAGCAGCGCCTTCAGCAGCGGGGCCGCGGCGCCCGCGAAGACGAACCGTTTGCCGTCCGCGAGCAGGGTCACCCGGTCATCGCGGGCGCTGCCTTCTTCGAGCACCGCCCGTGGGACGAGGAAGCGGACCTCGGTCTCGTCGCCGTCCGGCAACAGCCCGGAGGTCGCCGCCCACGGCAGCCCGACACGCGGATGCGCCGGGGCGGACGAGTCGCGCTCGGTGAGGAACCTGTCGAGGACGTCGGCGGTCAGCGTGGCTTCCAGTTCCGCGCGCAGTGCGGCGGCACGGTCCGCCCGCTCTCCCTCCGTCCCGAACCTCGGGAGGTCCTGACGGAACACGGCGCTCGCCCGGAGCTTGTCGGCAAGCCAGGACACGAGGTCGATCCCGGTGGCCGGACTGAATCCGAGCGTGAGATGCAGTGACATCTCCCCCACCGCGGTGACGTCGTGCCAGTGCCCGCGCGGGACATAGAGGACGTCGCCGTCTTCGAGGATGAAGTCGTCGATCGGCTCACCGGGCCGCTCGGGCTGTTCGACGTCGCGGTGCAGCGGAGCGGGCCTGGTCGGGCCGTGCATCCGCCAGCGTTTGCGGCCGGCGACCTGGATGATGAACGCGTCGTGGTCGTCCCAGTGCACGTCGAAGCCGTGGGTCACGCCCCAACCCGCGTACAGGTTGACCTGGACGCTCTCGCGGAGGTCGTGTTCGAGCCCCCTGGCGAGGTCGCCGATCGGGTCGCTGAGTTCCTGGATGGCGTCGAGCACCATCGTCGCGCCGCCGCGGAGCTGCTCGGTGAACGGAGCGGCTCGCAGCCGCGGGACGGTGCCGCTGCGGCGGGTGGGGACGAGATCGGTGTAGCTCTCCATGGGCACCGGGGTGCCGTCGAGCGCGAGGCGCAGCCTCGGGAACTCGAGGCGATGCTGCCGGAGGATGGCGTTCAGCGCCGGCCACGGCAGCAGGTCGGCGAAGCGGCCCGCGCGGCCTTCGAAGCGGCGATAGGTCTCGCCCTGGACGTCTTGGAAGAACTGGCTGACCCCGAGCGGAGCCACGAGGTCAGCCAGCGTCGGCGTTTCGGGCACTCAGCCGTCGTTGCCGTCGTTGTCGGCGGCCGCGCCGTTGGCCTTCCCGCGGTCGACCGCGGTCGGGATCATTTCGACCTCCAGCAGCAAACCGCTGTCGGGAGCCTGCGTACCTGACTGTTCCTGTGCCATCCTGCCACCTTTTTCTCAGACGAGCGGACGGACCGAAAATCGGCCTGGAGCGCCACCGAGCCTACGACACGTTTCGTGAAAATTCACTGTCCAGAAGGGAAAAACGGCCTGGCGAGCGATCTTCGACACCGCGGCGCGAGTTCACCCGGACAGCGGTTCTAAGCTTCCATCCATGGCTGATGCGGCATCCGTTCCCCGCCCGCGATGGGACGTGCTCGCGGTCGTCGGCGCGGGTGGCGCGCTGGGCAGCCTCGCCCGCTACGGCTTGTCGGTCGCGATCCCCCATTCCCGTGGCCAGTTCGCGCTTTCCACCTTCGCCACCAACGTTTCCGGCTGTCTGCTCATCGGTGTCCTGATGGCGTTGCTGACCGCGGCGGAAGACCCGCACCGGCTCTTGCGCCCCTTCCTCGGGGTCGGGATCCTGGGCGGTTACACCACGTTTTCGACGTACGCGACGGACACACTCGATCTTGTGACGAACGGGCGTCCGTTCACCGGGTTGGCGTACGCGTCCGGCACGGTGGCGGCCGCTTTGGTAGCGGTCTACGCCGGCCACGAGATCACTCGCGCGGTGAAGAAATGACCGTTCTCTTCGTCGCGCTCGGCGGCGGTTTCGGTGCGATCATCCGTTTCCTGACCGATCTTCGGCTGCGAGCGTGGCGAGGTACCGCCTTCCCGTGGGGCACGCTGGCGGTCAACGTCGTGGGCTCGTCGATCCTCGGGGTCCTCACCGGCTGGGCACTGCACGGCGGCCAGCCGGACGGGATCCGCTCACTGGTGGCCGTCGGATTCTGCGGCGGGCTCACCACTTTTTCGACCTTCGGCTACGAAACGCTGCGCCTCTTCACCGAGAAGACGCCCTCGCGGGCCGTGCTGAACGTCGGCGTCACGATGGTCGCCGGGATCGGCGCCGCGGCGGCGGGACTCCTGCTCGCCGACGCGATCTGGACCTGAATCAGTCTTCGGGCGCCATCCGCCACACGGCCGCCGCGACCGCCTCACGCTGTTCGGCCGGGAGATCGGCCGCCATCTCCTCCAGTTTCTCGACGACACCCTCGTGCGCGGCGTTCGCGAGCCGGAGGCCCTCTTCCGTCAGCGTGATCTTCAGCGCGCGGCGGTCACCGGAATCCGCGACCCGTTCGACGAGAGAGCGCCGCTGCACCCGGTCCACCAGGCCGGTGACGCTGGATTTCTCGAGGTTCAGCATCTTGCCGAGGTCGGTCATCCCGACGCCCGACTCCCCCTGCGCCAGCACGCAGAGCAGCTGCGCCTGCTGCGGCGTGAGGTCGTGCGACCGGCCGACGTCGATGAAGGCCCGCTGCACCAGATGCGAAAGCCGCACCAGCGCCGTCGCGAATCCGAGGTCTTCGGCCGTGGTCATGACCGGAGTCTACTTGACGATCGTTCGGAGTACGAACTACTGTAGTTCGCAGTACGAACATTACGCACTACGAACTAGGGGATCTCATGACCACGACCGTGGCCGTCATCGGCGGGGGATACGGCGGCACCACCGTCGCCAAGGAGCTGGACTCGTTCGCCGACGTCGTTCTCGTCGAGCCACGCGAGGACTTCGTCCACCACGTGGCCGCGTTGCGCGGGCTCGTCGATCCCGAGTGGACGGATCGGCTCTTCTACCCGTACGCCCGGCTTCTCGAACGGGGGCGAGTGCTCCGCGACCGCGCGGTGAGCGTCGACCAGGACGGCGTCACGCTCGCGTCGGGCGAGCGGCTCACCCCGGACTACGTCGTGCTGGCTACCGGTTCGGCGTACCCGTTCCCGGCGAAGATCGATTTCCACGACAGCGCGTCGGCGAAGGCGAAGATCCGTGCCACCCGGGAGGAACTCGCGGGCGCGGACAAGGTGCTGCTGCTCGGCGCCGGCCCGGTGGGCCTCGAACTGGCGGGTGAGATCAAGGCGGTGTGGCCGGACAAGGCGGTGGCGATCGTCGACCCGGCGAAGGAGATCCTGCCCGGCTTCCCGGAGGAGTTCCGCACGGAGATCCGCCGTCAGCTCGACGAACTGGGCGTCGAGCTCCTGCTCGGCACTTCATTGACCGAGCCCCCGGTCTCGGAACCGGGGCAGGCCAAGACGTTCACCTCGGGACTCACCGGCGGCGGCGAAGTGACCGCCGACCTGTGGTTCCAGTGCTACGGCGGCGCTCCGCACACCGCCTACCTCTCCGGCGATCTGGCGGCGGCGCGGCAGGCGAACGGGCAGGTGGACGTGGCACCCGACCTGCGGCTTCCGGGACAGCCGCGCGTCTTCGCGCTCGGCGACATCACCGCGCTGCCGGAAGGAAAGCTGGCGAAGGTGGCGGGCGACCACGCGGAGGTCGTCGTGGCCAACATCCGGGCGCTGATCGACGGCGGCGAACTGCGGACCCACAGCCCGGGCGGGCCGATGATCTCGCTGCCGCTCGGACCTTCCGGGGGCGCGACCTACGCCGAGGAGGTCGGCGTCCTGGACGCGGCGACGACCTCGGAGATCAAGGGGTCGCACATGATGGCTTCGCGCTACGACGAGCTCTTCAGGACCGCCTAGGGGACGCTATGAAGGACGCTTTCATTGCAAATTTGGCAATGAAAGCGTCCTTCATAGCAGCCGGTGACACGCGATCAGGACCGCGGAGCCAGACCCCGCACCTGAGCGAAGGGATCCTCCCCCGTCGGCAGCAGCGCGATGATCGGCGTCGTCAGCCCGTTGTCCACATAGGACTGCACCTGCTCGCGGCAGGAGTCGAGGCTGCCGTGGACGATCAGGTCGTCGACGACCTCGTCCGGGATGACCTGATTCGCCTTCTGCCGGTCGCCCGCGGCCCACGCCTCGTGCATCGGCGCGAGCGCGTCGCCGCGGCCGAGCCATTCGTGGAACGCCGCGTACACCGGCACGGTCAGGTAGCTCGAGATGAGCATCCGGCCGAGGCCGCGCGCGGCGGCCTTGTCTTCGGTTGGGCACACGAAGATCCGCGCGGCCAGCTCGGTGTCCGGACCGATCTCGGCCCGCACCTTCGGCACGTCGGAGGCGGCGAGCCAGTTGGTGATGGCGCCGTCGGCCTCCTTCGCGGCCAGCCGCAGCATTCCCGGCCGCAACGCGGCGAGCATGATCGACGGCGGCGGGTCGGCGGGCCGCTCCAGCCGGAACTTGCTGACGGAGAACGACTCGTACTCCTCGGTGACCTTCTCCCCCGCCAGCGCCGACCGCAGGAACCGCAGAGTGTCCCGGGAGCGCGCGAACGGGGCCTCGAACTCGGCGGCGTTCCAGTTCTTCACGATCACCGGCGACGACGCGCCGATGCCGAGCACGAACCGGCCGGGCGCCAGTTCCGCGACGGTCGCCGCGCTCATCGCCAGCAGCCCGGGCCCGCGCGTGTACACCGGCACGATCGCGGTGCCCAGCCGCAACCGCGGCGCCCACTGCGAGGCCAGCACCAGCGGGGTGAAGGCGTCGTTGCCCGCCGTCTCGGCCGACCACGCGTCGGTGTAGCCGAGGTCCGGCAGCTCCCGCACCAGCTCCTCGTGCGCCGCGAGCGGCACCCCGGTCAGCGGAATGGTGATGCCCCACCGTTTCATGCGTTCTCCTCGCTCTTGACCGCGGCACCGGACAGCTCACGCACGATCCAGTCCACCTGCGTGCGCATCAGGTTCTCCGCGACCTCTTCGGCCTGCGGCGTCATATGCGTCGCGCCTGCCAGCGGCAGGAACACATGCGCGCGTCCCTTGGCCAGCAAGGCCGACGACAGGCGCAACGAGTGGGCGACGAAAACGTTGTCGTCGGCCAGTCCGTGCACGATCAACAGCGCCCGCGAAAGGTCGCCGGCGCCGGCGATCAGCGAGTTGTGTTCGTACGCGGCCGTTTCCTCCTGCGGAAGCCCGAGATAACGCTCCGTGTAATGCGTGTCGTACAACGACCAATCGGTCACCGGCGCGCCCGCGACACCGGCGTGGAAGACGTCGGGACGGCGCAGCACGGCCAGCGCGGACAGGTAGCCGCCGTAGGACCAGCCGCGGATCGCGACCCGTTCCAGATCCAGCTCCGGATGGAGCGCGGCCGCCGCGTGCAGGGCGTCGACCTGGTCGGCGAGGGTGACGTCGGCGAGTTTGCCCGCGATCTCCTTCTCCCACGCGGAACCCCGGCCCGGCGTCCCGCGCCCGTCGGCGACGAGCACCGCGAAACCCTGGTCCGCGAACCACTGCGGGGTCAGGAAGGCGTTGCGGGTCTGCAGGACACGCTGGGCGTGCGGGCCGCCGTACGGGTCGAGCAGCACCGGGAGCTTGCCTTCGCTCTCCTCGTATCCGGTCGGCAGCACGAGCGCGGCACGCAGGCCCCGCTCCCCCAGCGTCAGCCAGGTCAGGTTCGGCACGACGTCCGGGTCGACGGTGCAGGAACCGATACGCGCCACCGTCTTCTCGCCGGAGACGACGGTCACCACCGGGCCGCTGCGCTCCAGGCTCCACGACGAGAGCACGGTCAGCGAGGTGTTCCCGGAGCCGACGTGCACACCGTCCTCAGTGGACAGACGGCGGAGCTCGCCGCCTTCGGTGCGGAAGACGTGGATCTGCGTCGGATCGGCCTCCGACGCGCTGAACAACACCTCGTCGCCGACGTGCAGGACCGACCGCACCTGCAGTCCGGGCGGGGTGACCGCGACCCCGTCGACGACGAGCCGGTGGTCGCCGTCGACGGCGCTCTCCCGGACCAGGCGGCCATCGGTGGTCCATGCCGGGACGCCCGCCGCGAGCTCCACCCAGTGCTCGTCGGTCTCGGTGTGCAGGACTTCGACCGAACCGTCCGCCGGGTCGACCGCCTGGGTCTCCAGTTTCCGCTGGTCACGCGACTGCACGGACAGCAGCGGCTTGCCTGCCGCCGACCAGTGCACCGCGGCGAGGTACTCCCAGTCCGTCTTCTCGACGTTGACGCGTGAGCCGTCGAGCCCGAGGATCGCCAGCGTCACGTCCGCGTTCGTGGTGCCCGCCGCCGGATACGCGACGACGTTGGACGGCGACTGCGGATTGGCCGGATCGGCGATCGTCCAGCGCGGCACGTTCGCGCGATCGGAGCGTTCGACCAGCAGGCTCTTCCCGTCCGGAGCCCACCAGTAGCCGCGGGTGCGGCCCATCTCCTCGGCCGCGATGAACTCCGCGAGCCCCCACGCGATGTCCTCGCCGTCTTCGCTGTCTTCACCGCCGAGCACGCGATCCTCACCGGTGGCGCGTTCGATCACCCGCAACCGCCGGTCGCGGACGTAGGCCACCCTGGCGCCGTCCGGGCTGGGCCGCGGGTCGACGACCGAACCCTCGACCAGCACCGCCACCGCGCCGGTGGCCAGGTCGAGCGTGTGGAGCTTGCCCGAAAGCGAGAACGCGGCGACGGTGAAGGCGTCGTCGACCGCGTAGCCGACCACGCCGCCACCGGTCTCCCGGCTGCGCTCGCGGCGGGCACGCTCCTCGGGCGGCAGGTCCTCTTCACCGGGCAGCAGTTCGGCGGCGTCGACCAGCTTCGTTTCCTCACCCGACGAGACGTCGAACGACCACAGGCTGTGCCGGGGGTCGGTGCCGGACTCGGACCGCAGGAACAGGATGCGGGAACCGTCCGGGGCGACCTTGAACTCTTTCGGCGCGCCGAGGGTGAAGCGCTGGGTCCGGGCCTGGCGGCGGAGGAACGGGAGATCTTCGAGGCTGGTGTCGGTCACGTCCGCACTCTCTCAGACGATCAACCGGAGACGCCAACGCCTTCCAGCTTCTCGATCTCCGTCTCGGGATCGAAGCCGGCAGGAGGGAACTTCGGGTCCATCTCCTCGATCGTCTCGATCAGCAGCCGCGCGACCAGCCAGTTGCGGTACCACTTGCGGTCGGCAGGGACGGCGTACCAGGGCGCGGCCACCGTGGAGGTCTTGGCGAAGATGTCGGCGTAGGCCTTCTGGTAGTCGTTCCACTGGGCACGCGCGTCGAGATCGGCGGGGTTGTACTTCCACCACTTCTCCGGGGTCTCCAACCTCGCCTTGAGCCGCTTCAGCTGCTCCTCCGGCGAGATGTCGAGGAAGACCTTCACGATCGTCGTTCCGGCGTCGGTCAGCTCCTTCTCGAACGCGTTGATCTCGGCGTAGCGCTTGCGCCATTCGGTCGCGGGCACCAGCTTCTGCACCCGCGGGACCAGGATGTCCTCGTAGTGCGAGCGGTCGAAGACGCCGACCTGCCCCGGCACGGGGAGCTGTTTGCGGATCCGCCACAGATAGTGATGACGCCGCTCGGTCGCGGTCGGCTTCTTGAACCCCGCGTACCGCACGCCCATCGGGTTGACCAGACCGAGGACGTGACCCACCGTGCCGCCCTTGCCGGAGGTGTCCATCCCCTGCAGGACCAGCAGGACGCTGCGGTTTCCCCCGCCGACGCCCTCCGCGTAGAGGGCCTCCTGCAGGTTGGCGAGCTTGCCACCGGCGTCGGCGAGGTCTTTAAGCCCCTTGGGCTTCTTGTGCGGCCCGATCGGGAACGAGCCCGGATGGTGCCGCTCGGTCCCCTTGCCGATCCGCAGCGTGTCCCGGACGGAGACGGTGTCCTTTTTCGCCATCCGGCGACGATAACCGCGGTCCGGGTCCCGCGCCTGCGGTGATCGAGTACGCCGATGCACGATTTCGCCACCCGAAGGAGTCGATACGCAACGAACAACGGGTCAAAGCAACGTTTCCCGGATGAAAGCAGACGGATGGGCATCTAACCTGAACGCATGACGACCGCCGACTTCATCGCGCTCGACGAGCAGTGGAGCACGCACAACTACCACCCCCTGCCCGTGGTGATCGCCACCGCCGAGGGCGCCTCGGTCACCGACGTCGAGGGCAAGACCTACCTCGACTTCCTCTCCGGCTATTCCGCGCTGAACTTCGGGCATCGCCACCCCGGGCTCATCGCCGCCGCGGTCGACCAGTTCGGCCGGGTGACGCTGACCTCCCGCGCCTTCCACCACGACCAGCTCGGGCTGTTCTGCAAGGAGCTGGCCGAGCTGACCGGCACCGAGATGGCCCTGCCGATGAACTCCGGCGCCGAAGCCGTCGAGTCCGCGGTGAAGATCGCCAGGAAGTGGGCGTACCGGGTCAAGGGTGTCCCGGACGGGACCGCGGAGATCGTCGTCGCCGGCTCCAACTTCCACGGCCGGACGACGACCATCGTGTCCTTCTCCACCGACGAGACCGCGCGCGCCGACTTCGGCCCGTTCACCCCCGGCTTCGTCACGGTCAAGTACGGCGACGCCGAAGCGCTGCGCGACGCCATCACCGAACGCACCGCCGCGATCCTGCTGGAACCGGTGCAGGGCGAGGCGGGCGTGATCGTGCCGCCCACCGGCTACTTCGCCGAGGCGCGGCGGCTGTGCGACGAGCACAACGTCCTGCTGATCGCCGACGAGATCCAGTCCGGTCTCGCCCGCACCGGCACCGTCCTCGCGCTCGACCACGAAGGCGTCCGTGCCGACATCTACACCTTGGGCAAGGCGCTCGGCGGCGGGATCATGCCGGTGTCGGCCGTGGTCGGCGGCAAGGACGTGCTCGGCGTGTTGCGACCGGGTGAACACGGCTCGACCTTCGGCGGGAACCCGGTCGCCTGCGCGATCGGACGGGCCGTGGTCGGGCTGCTGAAGACCGGCGAGTTCCAGGAGCGCTCGCGGGAACTGGGCGCCCACCTGCACTCGCGGCTCGGCGAACTGGTCGGCAACGGGCTGGCCGAGGTCCGCGGGCGCGGGCTCTGGGCGGGGATCGACATCGCGCCCGGCGGGCCGACCGGCCGGGAGGCGTCCACCGCGCTGGCCGAACGCGGCGTGCTGTGCAAGGAGACGCACGACCACACGCTGCGGATCGCGCCGCCGCTGGTGATCACGCGCGAGGAACTCGACCGCGGTATCGACGCCATCACGGAGGTCGTCAGGACCCGGTGAACCTTTCGGGCGGGCTGTACGTTGCCTGTCCATGGGAGACGAGCGGGAATGGGTGGAGCGGCCACTGGTCGGCACCGACACGGTGTCACCGGAGGACTGGTCCGCCAGGGGCAAGGCGCTGCGAGCCGAGGCGCCGACGGCCGCGCACGATCACGCGGCGGCCGGCGACGGTCGGCCGAGCGTGGCGGAGTTCTTCACGCGAAGCAACGAAGGCCGTCTGCCGGAACTGGTGGAACTGCGGCGCGAGCGCATGCTCGCGTCGCCGTTCACCTTCTACCGCGGCGCGGCCGGGCTGATGGCCGCGGATCTGGCGGGCACGCCGTCGTCCGGGCTGACGGCTCAGCTCTGCGGGGACGCGCATGCCGCGAACTTCGGGCTGTACGGCACGCCAGAAGGCCAGATCGTCATGGACATCAACGACTTCGACGAATCCGTGCCGGGCCCGTGGGAATGGGACCTCAAACGGCTCGCCGCGAGTCTCGTACTGGCCGGACGCGAAGGCGGCATCGGCGAATCGGGCTGCCGTGAGGCCGCCGAAGACGCGGTGAAATCGTACCGGCGCACCATCCGGGGGCTGGCGGAACTGCCGTTCCTGCGGTCGTGGAACGCGCTGCCGGACGCGTCGGTGCTGAGCGAGGTCAAGGCGCACGATCTGATCGACGACTTCGAGGAAGCGGCCGAGAAGGCGCGGAAGAACACCAGCGCCAAGGTCACCGCGAAATGGACCCGGCGGATCGACGACCACGAGACCGGCCTCGAACGGCATCGGTTCGTCGAGGACCCGCCGGTGCTCACGCACGTCGACGACGCGACGGCGGAAGCGGTCGTCACCGGTTTGGTGTCCTATGTGGACACCCTGCGCGAGTCGCGGCGGACGCTGATCTCGCGGTACCGGGTGTCCGATGTGGCCTTCCGGGTGGTCGGCACCGGCAGCGTCGGGCTGCGCAGCTACGTCGCGCTGCTGCACGGAAACTCGGGCGAAGACCTTGTGCTGCAAGTGAAACAGGCCAACCCGTCGGCACTGGCGCCGTATCTCGGGCTGGCTTCGCCGGAGCACGAGGGCCGACGGATCGTCGAGGGCGCGCGGCTCGTGCAGGCCGAGACCGACATCCTGCTCGGCTGGACCACCATCGACGGCGTGCCGTACATCGTGCGGCAGTTCCGGAACCTCAAGGGCGACATCGATCCGGCGGAGCTGAAGAAGGACCACCTCGACGACTACGGCCGACTGGCGGGCGCGTTGCTGGCGCGGGCGCACGCGCGGTCACTGCATCCGCGGATGCTGGCGGGGTACTTCGAGGACGACGAAGACCTCGACGAGGCCATCGGGGCTTACGCCGTGCGCTACGCGGATCAGACCGAAGCGGACTTCGCCGCCTTCGCCGCTCTCTGACCCACCGCAATTCGTCACCTACTTGCGAGGGCCGACAGCGCAATTCGTCACCTACTTGCGCTGTCGGCGCACTGTCCGTGAGGGAACCTTCCCGAGTACATGAAGGACCCCTTCCTTGCGCCTAGCGCCGTGAAGGACCCCTTCATGTACTTCAGCTCGGCACCGGAAGCGGCCGGCGCCAGGCGGGGGGGTCACATCAGGGCCAGGACGTCGTCCGCGCATCCCCAGGCCACGGTGATCCCAGCGCCCCCGTGCCCGTAGCAGTGCACGACACGCCCTTCCCGCTCCAGCCGGACCTCGGGCCGGAAGGGCCGCAGCCCCACCTTCGCCCCCAGCACGGGCGCGTCGGCCAGCGCGGGCACGAGTTCCCGGCACCGCCGCACGATGTCCGCGGTCACTCCGGGATCGGGCTCGACGGAGTCGCGCCCCGGTTCCTGCGTGCCACCGCAGACGACGTGCCGTCCGTGCGGGATCACGTGCCGCAGCACCGGGGTGGCCCCGTCGACGATCCATTCGGTCAGCCCCGGATCGGCGAGATGGACGACCTGGCCGCCGACCGGCACCACGGTGCCGTCCCCCGCCAGCCGCCCGCCGCCGAGCCCGGCCGCGTTCACCACGAGATCCACGTCGAGGTCGTCCAGTCGCGTGACGGTGCGGCGCTGGATGCGCGCGCCCAGCGCGGCGACCTCGTCGGCGAGCCAGGCGAGATACACCGGGGTGTCGACCACCGCGGTCGTGAAGGTGAGCCGTCCGGGTTCGTGGTCGAGGCCGGGCATCGAGAACGCCCACGACGGCACCGGCGCCTCGTGCGGGACGAGGTAGGTCCCCCGGATCATGCGGATCCCGGGCGCGCCGAGCGAGCGGTACTCCCGCACGCTCGCCGCGGTCCAGCGATCGACCCGGCGGGAGTTCGCCGCCAACGGCGGGAAGAGCACGCCACCGGCGACCGCCGACGTCGTCTCCCCCGGTCCGGCGTCGGTGAGCACCGTGACGTCGTGCCCGGCCCCGGCCAGCCGGTGCGCGCAGCTCAGCCCGATCACGCCGCCACCGACCACGCTGATCCGCATCGAAAGCCCCTTCGTCCTCGCGAGCCGTCCCTGCATGGTGACTGATCACCCGTCCCGTAATCTCGCCGGATGAGCGGAAGAGCACCGTACGGGCTGGTCGCGGTCACCTGCGCGGTGATCATGGTCGTGCTCGGGATGCTGGTCTCGGGCGAAGGCCTTTCCGGCCCCGACGAGCTCGCCGTCAAGTGGGTGGAGCGCAGCTTCGGCCGCGACACCGGCCTTCTCCGGCTACTGGTGCTGCCGACCGAGGCCTACGTCCTCATCCCGGTCGCGGTCCTCGCCGCCGTTCTCTGCCTGATCGGCGGGCGACGGCTCGAAGCGGTGCTGACCATCGTGGGCCCGCTCGTCGCGATCCTCGCGAACACCTGGGTGCTCAAACCGCTCTTCGACCGCTGGAAGTACACCTACCTCGCCTACCCGAGCGGGCATACCGTCGCGCTGGTCGCGGTGCTGACCGTGCTAGTCCTGCTCGCCCGCCCCGGGGTCGCGACGGCCGTCATCGCGGTCGTGGGCGCGGTGGTGCTCGGCGGGGTCACGATCGGCATGATCGGCCTCGGCTACCACTACCTGACCGACGTGGTGGGCGGCACGCTGTTCGCCGTCGCGACCGTCTGCGCGACGTGGGTGCTGCTCACCTGGGCTGCACGGCGTCGCGCGCCAGTGCCGTCAGACGGCTGACGGCTCGCAGGTACTTCTTGCGGTAGCCGCCGTTCACCATCTCCTCGGTGAACAGGTCCGGCACCGGCTCGCCCGACACCACCAGCGGGATCGCGCGGTCGTAGAGCCGGTCGGCGAAGGCGACCAGCCGCAGTCCGACGTTCTGGTCGGGAACCGGGTGGATGTCGCGCAGATGCACCCGGGTCACGCCGTCGAGAAGCCTGCCGTAGCGCGAAGGGTGCAACCCGCCGAGGTGTTCGCACAACGCGTCGAAATCGTCCACAGTGGACTCGGGATGTGTGGCGGCGGAGGCTTCCAGCTCCTCCGCGGTCGCGGGCGGCGGCGCGTCCGGCAGGCCGCGGTGGCGATAGTCCGGGCCGTCGACCCGGCAGACGCCGAACCGGGCGGACAGCGACTGGATCTCGCGCAGGAAGTCCGCCGCGGCGAAGCGGCCCTCGCCGAGTTTGTCCGGCAGCGTGTTGGAGGTCGCCGCCACGAAGACGCCCGCCGAGATGAGCTCCTGCAGCAGCCGGGTGACGAGCATGGTGTCGCCGGGGTCGTCGAGTTCGAACTCGTCGATCGCCAGGAACCGGTGTTCGGAGAGCCGCCGCACCGCCTCGGCGAAACCCAGGGCGCCGACGAGGTGGGTCAGCTCCACGAAGGTCCCGTACGCCTTGGGCGACGGAGTCTCGTGCCACGTCGAAGCGAGCAGGTGCGTCTTGCCGACGCCGAAACCGCCGTCGAGATAGAGCCCCATCGGTCCGGACGGCGCCTCGTCCCCGCCGCCGAACAACGCGCGCAGCTTCGACTTCGGCTTCCGGTTCGACGCCTCCGCCACGCGCTTCGCGAACGCGCCACAGGTGACGACGGCCTCGGCCTGGCTCGGCTCGTCCGGGTTGGGCACGTAGGTGGAGAACCGGACCGCGTCGAACCGGGGCGGCGGGACGAGCGCGGTGATCAGCTCGTCGGCGGACAGCTCCGGACGGCGATCGATCAGGCGGGCGGGCATTCGCCGAGGGTAACGGCACCGGCGTCGGCCGTTCACCCTCCCTGGCCGGGCGTATCCCCCGCTCAGCGGTGCCGTCGGACGCGTGCTGGGATGTCGGTGTGCAGCTTTTGTGGCCAACGACACCGGCGGAACCCGTCTCCGACGCGGACCTCGAGCGGCTCTACGGGTACCCGGAAGGCCTGACCCGTCCCTGGGTCCAGGTCAACTTCGTCAGCTCCGCCGACGGCGCGGCGGCGGTCGACGAGCTGTCCGAGGGGCTTTCGCACCCCGCGGACAAACGGATCTTCCTGCTGGGGCGACTGCTTTCCGACGTGATCCTGGTCGGTGCCGGCACGACACGCGCCGAGGGCTACCGCGGTGCGCGCGTCAGTCCCGAACGCGCGGCCCGCCGGGTCTCGCTCGGGCTGTCCGAGGTCCCGCCGATCGCGGTGGTGACCCGTTCCGGTGAACTCGACCCCGAGGGCCCGTTGTTCACCGACACCAAGGTCCCGCCGATCGTCATCACCACCGAGAAGGCGCCGCGGGCCGCGCTGCAGCGTGCTGGGGCCGAGGTGCACGTCGCGGGAGTCGAGGACGTCGACCTCCACCGGGCGCTCGACCTGCTGGGTGAGCGCGGGCTGCGCCGGGTCGACTGCGAGGGCGGGCCGACGCTGTTCGCCGACCTGATCGCGGCCGACCTCGTCGACCAGTTGTGCCTGACCGTCGCCCCGCTGCTGGCCGGCGCGGGCGAGAGCCGGATCGCCCACGGCCGTCCTGCCCCGGAACCGCGCCGGATGGACCTCGCGTCCGCGCTCTTCGAAGACGGCTTCACCATGCTGCGCTATCGCCGCCGGGAGAGCGGGTGAACGAGGCCGCGCCGGTTTCGGACGAAGAACTGGTTGCCCGCGCCGCCGCCGGGGACCACGGCGCCTTCGACTCCCTGGTCCGGCGGCACACGGCCAGGATGTACCGCGTGGCGCTGCGGATCACCGGCAGCACGTCGGAAGCCGAGGACGTCGTCCAGGAGGCCTGGCTCTCCGCGTGGCGCGCGCTGCCCCGGTTCCGGTTCGAGTCCGCGGTGTCCACGTGGCTCTACCGGGTGACGACGAACGGCGCGCTCGGGCAGGTCCGGCGGCGGAAACCGACCGTGCCGCTCGACGAGGGCGACGCGGGTGTCGTGCCTGGTCCGGAGGGTCACGTGGTGAGCGCCGAGCAGGTCGGCACGGTGCTGCGCGCGATCGCCGAACTGGACGTCGGCCAGCGGATCCCGCTGATTCTGCGAGAATTCGAGGGGATGACCTACGACGAGGTGGCCGAGGTTCTGGAAGTCAGCGTGCCCGCTTTGCGCGCCCGCCTGCACCGCGCCAGGGTCGCGCTGCTGGCGAAACTCGGTGACAACTTCCGATCCGGGGAACGGTGATGAGCGAGGATCCGCGTGAGGACCCCCGGTGGGAGCAGGTGCGCGCCGCCGCGAGCCGTCCGGTGCCGACGCCGCCGGGACTCGTCGAACGGGTGCTCCGCTCGGTCGGCGGCGTCCGCGGCAAGCACACCACCGCCCCGCTCGACCTGCCTTCGGCCGGCGGCAAGACCCAGGTGTCGGAACGGGCGCTGGTGCTGATGACCAGGAAGCTCGCCGCCGAGATCGGCCGTGACCTCGGCGGGGTCCACGTTTCGGCCGTCGCACTCGAAGAGGACGTGCTGCAGGTGCTGGTCACCATCCGGTTCGGCGTCGAAGCGACGGTCGCGGACGTCCTGCGCCGCCGGGTCGGCGCGGCACTGACCGGCCAGCTCGGGTCGGCCCCGCCCGCGATCAACGTGCACGTCGTCGACGTGCACCCCGACTGAATCCCGGAACTGATTACCCCATTCGGGGGACATCGCGTGACGGCTCGGCATGCGCGCGTGTCCAGGTCGGTGAGAGCGTAGGGAGCGCCGCGCGCGCAGGTCGCGCGGCACAGGCCGAGAAGGAGCGAACTTCATGGCGCAGCCGAGCGCGAGCAAGCCCGACACCCTGGTCACGGGGTCGTCCCTCAACGAGGAAGGAGCCGCCGGCAAGACCACGATCTCGTCGGTGGTGGTGCAGAAGGTGGCGGGGCTCGCCACCCGCGAGGTGACCGGGATCCACGCGCTCGGCGGCGGGGTCTCGCGGGCCTTCGGCGCGATCCGTGAGCGCATCCCCGGTTCCGGCACGGTCACCACGTCCGGTGTCTCGGTCGAGGTCGGCGAGAAGCAGGCGGCGATCGACCTCGACGTGGTCGTCGAGTACGGCGCGCGCATCGTCGACGTCGCGCGGGCGGTGCGCCGCAACGTGATCGGCCAGGTCGAGCAGATCACCGGCCTCGAGGTGATCGAGGTCAACATCGCGGTCAACGACATCCACCTGCCCGACGAGAACGGCGGCGAGACCGAGACCTCGCGGGTCGAGTGATGAACGGGACCCAGACCGGCCTGCTCGCCGGCCTCATCCTCGGCCTCGCCGCGACCCAGGGGTTCACCGCGTTCCTGGTGACGCTGGCCGTCGGCGTCATCGGCCTCGTCCTCGGCCGGGTGCTCGACGGCGAACTCGACCTCGGCGATCTGTTCGGCCGGGGCCGCGACAAATGACCGTCCCGCCCGAACCGGAGGATCGCGGCACCCTCACCATCGCGCCCGCCGTGGTCCGCAAGATCGCGCAGCACGCCGCGGACCAGGTCGACGGGACCACCCGCGCCGAGCGGCGGATCGCCGGGCTCGGGCTGGGGACCCACGGCGCGAGCGCGAAGGTCGGCGGTGAGGGCAACGACGTCGACCTCGTGCTGGACGTGGCTTTGCACTATCCGGCGCCGGTGCGGCGGATCGTCGGCGATCTGCGCACCAGGGTCACCGAGGAGGTCGAGCGGATCACCTCGTACCGGGTCCGGGACGTCTCGGTGACGGTCTCCGCGCTCCTGCCCGACATCGCGCCCCGCGTCCGCTAGCGCGCCCGTTGGCGGAGCTGAATTTGTGTCCGGATCATGGCCAAACGCGTGAACCCGCCCGGCCGAAGGCCCCGCTATCGCGGTGGCAGGGCGCCTTTGGCACCTGGCGCGACTTGGAAGACCAGGTCGCGCCCTGCCGACGTCGATCGCGGACGCGGGTTCACCCAGACAGCTAAAGGAGCACCGGTATGCGTTTGTTCGTCCGCCTGCTGTCCGCCCTGATCGGGCTGGCGCTGGCCGCCGCCGGGGTCCTGCTGGCGCTGGAGGTCGGCTGGGGCTGGTGGCGGCCGGGGCGCGGACCGCTGTTCGTCCCGTGGGACGGCTGGCGCGACAGGCTCGCGGAACTGTCCTGGAACGCTTCGTCGGTCCGGTACCTCGCGATCGCCGTCGCGGTCGTGGGGCTGCTGCTGATCCTGGCGGCGGCCTCGGCGGGGCGGCGCGCCATCCGGCTGACCGATCCGGCGAACGAAGTCAGCGTGACCACCTCGCCGCGTTCACTGGCGAGGCTGGTGGGCGTGACCGTGCGCGCGCAGGAAAACGTCGCGGGTGCGAAGGTCACCGCCACCGCCAAGAAGATCCGTGTCCGCGCGACGAGCAGGCTGGAAACCGAAGGCGAGCTGCGACCGCGGCTGCTGGAGACGGTCACCGGTCTGCTCGAAGACGTCCCCCTGGTGCGGCGGCCGAAGGTGTCGGTCGTCGTCGACTCCCCGAAGGACCGCCGATGACCCGTTCGGTCTCCGCCAAGGCACTCGGCCGGTCCACCGGCACGGAACGCACCCTGACCGTCCTCATCGGACTCCTCGTGCTGCTCGGCGGGGCCGCGGTGGTCGTGGTCGGCGCGGGATGGCTCGGCACGCACCGCGCGAACCGGCCGCTCGTCGACCCGATCGCCCTCGACTGGCTGTCCCAGCACGCGCCCGCCGCCCGGATCAGTGCCATCGTGCTCGGCGTCCTCCTGCTGTGGCTGGGACTGTGGTGGTTCTTCCGGTCGCTGCGCCCGGAAGGCCGTCCGGACCTCGAACTCGACGAAGACCTCGTGGTGACCTCTTCGGCC
This sequence comes from Amycolatopsis sp. WAC 01375, assembly GCF_003947325.1. NCBI lineage: Bacteria > Bacillati > Actinomycetota > Actinomycetes > Pseudonocardiales > Pseudonocardiaceae > Amycolatopsis > Amycolatopsis sp. WAC 01375. Next base: position 165,314 of record NZ_QHHW01000009.1, on the reverse strand, counting down.
ATCTCCGAGGCCGTCCGCGCCGACGCCGAGACCGTCGACGGGGTCGGACGCGCCAGGGTCCGCGCGGTCGGCGACAAGGAGAACCCGGCGCTGCGGATCACGCTCTGGCTGAGCGAGGGCACCGACCTGAAACGGGTCTGGGAGCAGCTCGACAGCACGGTGCTGGCCCGCGCGCGGGAATCGCTCGGGGTCGGCGTGCTGCCGACCGCCGTCCGGATCGAACTCGACACGGCGGCACCGCAACGGGTGCGCTGACCGCGTCGATACGGCAAGAATGACCGTCATGCCGCTTCCGTTGACACCACCGGTCAAACCGATGCTCGCCAAACCGGCGAAGGCGATCCCCGATTCCGGCGGGCTGCTGTTCGAGCCGAAATGGGACGGGTACCGCTGCCTGGTGTTCCGCGACGGTGACGAGCTGACGCTGCAATCGCGCTCGGAGAAGCCGCTCAACCGGTACTTCCCCGAGGTCGTCGAGCGGCTGAAGGCCGCGCTGCCCGAGCGGATCGTGCTGGACGGCGAACTGGTGGTCGCCCGGGACGGGAAGCTGGACTTCGACGCGCTCACCGACCGGGTCCACCCGGCCGAAAGCCGGATCAAGCTGCTGGCGGAACAGACCCCGGCGGAGTTCGTCGCGTTCGATCTGCTGGCACTCGGCGACGAGTCCTATCTGGACGAACCCACGTCGAAGCGACGGGAGCGGCTGGAGAAGCTGGCCTCCGACGGCATCCACCTGACGCCCGCCACTTCGGATCCGGCGATCGCGCGGCACTGGTTCGAACTGTTCGAGGGCGCTGGGCTCGACGGCGTCATCGGCAAACCGCTCGACGAGCCGTACAGCCCCGGCAAACGCGTGCTGCTGAAGTACAAGCACTCGCGCACCGCCGACTGCGTGCTCGCGGGGCTGCGCTGGCACGTCGACGGCGAACCGGGTGAGATGGTCGGCTCGTTCCTGCTCGGGCTCTACGACGAGAACGGCGTGTTGCACCATCCCGGCGTCGTCGGCTCGTTCCCGGTCACCCGGCGGCGTGAACTGGCCGAGGAGCTGGCGCCGCTGATCACCGACGGCGCCGATCACCCCTGGCTGGGTGACAACGTGCGGGAGAAGCAGCGGATCCCCGGCGGGATCACCCGGTGGAAGTCCAAGGAAGCCCCGTGGGTGCCGCTGAAGCTGGAGAAGGTTGTCGAGGTCGGCTACGAGCACACGGAAGGCGGATACCCGTCGAGGTTCCGTCACACCGCGCAGTTCAAACGCTGGCGTCCCGACCGCGAACCGGACTCCTGCACCTACGCCCAGCTCGACGAGGTCGCCCGCTACGACCTGGACGCGGTGTTCCGGGGCGAAGTGAAACGCACCCGCTAACCGGGGCCTGACACGTCACCTGCGAAGCTCGTCCACGAGCTTTGTCATGCCCGGAAAGTGAGGACCAGCCCGTGCGCCCCGCCAGCACCGTCCGCCGCAGGCCACGGCTGATCCTGATGACGACCCTGGTCACGGCCGTGCTCGCGGGCTGCACCGCCGGGCCGTCGGTACGGCCGGCGGTGATCGACAACGACGGCAAACCCGACCCCGGCGGCACGACGACGGCGCAGCAGGTGCCGTTGCCGCCGCTCACCGAACCACGGTCGCCGTCGATCGACTGGGAGGACTGCGACGAGGCGACCCGGCAGCGGCTGGGCCAGCCGTCCGTGCCGGACACGCTGAAGTTCTCCTGCGCCAGGGTGCCCACCACGCTCGACGCGCCGGACCTGCCCGGCCGCGGCCTGTCGCGGCTGTCGGTGGTCAAGACCGGCGGCGGGCCGATCCCGCTCGCCGTGGTCAACGACGTCGACGGTGAGCCGGGCTCGCTGTACGCCGCCCGGCTGGCCGCGACGCTACCGCCCGAGTTCCTGCAGAAGTTCTCCCTGATCGGTGTGGACCGGCGCGGGACGGGGACGTCCGCGCCGGTGCAGTGCATCCCGGCGGAGATCCGCACCGACCTGCTCGGCGGCGACCCGGCCGCGGGCGACCTCGAAGGCGTCGTCGACGCGGCGCGCCGGGCGGGTCAGCAGTGCGCCATCGAACTGGACGACTCGCAGGTCGCGATGGACAGCTGGCGCGCCGCCGGCGACCTCGAAGAACTCCGGAAGCAACTGGGGCTGGACAAGCTGCACGCGCTCGGCCGCGGTGACGGCTCGAAGGTCCTCGCCGAATACGCCGTGCGGTTCCCCGCACAGGTCGGCCGCATGATGCTCGACGGCCTGCCCGACCCGGCACCCGACGCCGCGGCCGTACAGGAGTCCGTCGCCGCGAGCGCGCAGGCCACCCTCGACGCGTTCGGCGCCGACTGCATCGCGAGGGGCTGCCCGATCGGTGACGCCCGTTCGGCCGTGACCGCCGTCGCGGACCGGCTCCGCTCCGCCCCCGCGACGACCACCGACGGCGCGCAGATCACGCCGGGGATCGCGATGTACGCCATCTACTCCGGGCTCGCGCAGCGCTCACGCTGGGTCGAACTGGCGGAAGCGCTCAAGACCGCGCAGACCGGCGACGTCACACCGCTGGCCACGTTCGCCGAACCCGTGCTGAAGGATTCCCGTGCGCGGCCGTCGCGGCTGGACGGCACGATCGCGACCAAATGCAATGACAGCGCGACCCGGCTCTCGGCCGAAGAACTCACGCGCGCGACCACGACCCTGCGCGACAAGCACCCGCAGTTCGGTGTGTTCGCCGCCCAGCAACTGGCGTGGTGCAGCCCGTGGCCCGTGCGCCGCGAACCGCTCCCGCCCGCCGGAGCCCCGGGCGCGCCGCCGATCCTCGTCGCGGGCACCGCGACCGACCCGGTCACGCCGGAGCAGGGCACCGGCCGGGCCGCCGACCAGATGCCGAGCGCGGTGACGATCACCTGGCAGGGCGCCGGGCACGGGGCGCTGAGCCTCTCGCCGTGTGTCGCGGACGCGACGCGGGCGTTCCTGATCGACGGGAAGGCGCCGGTCGACGGGACCCTCTGCCCGGCCTGAGCCTGAAGGACGCGGCACCCAGCCCCGCACGTTGCGAAAGCCACTTTCGCAACCTTGAGGGTTGCGAAAGTGGCTTTCGCAACCCTCGCACCGCCGCCCCGGCCACCCATGCAATGAAGGACGCTTTCATAGCAAATTTTGCTATGAAAGCGTCCTTCATTGCACGCGCCGGGACCCTCTGCCCGGCCTGACCCGCGTTGGGGCTGCCCGCTACTGCCGGTAAGACTCCACCTCGGCGATCGGCCGTGCCGAAGCCTGGTCCGGATCCTCGTCGAACTCCACGCGCGCCCGCCGCTGCCGCAGCAGGTCCCAGCACTGGTCCAGCTGCTCTTCCACACTCGCGAGCCGGGACCGGTCGTCCGAGCTCAGCCCGGTGCCGATCGCCCGCGAACGGAGTTCGTGCTCCTCGCTGACCAGCTCGTCGATGCGGCTGAGGATGTCACCGTCGGCCATCTGCGCCTCCTGCGAAACCTGGGTTGCTCCATCCGAGACGCTACGCGCAATCGCGGGAATGCGCGTAGCGCCCGATTCGTTACGCCGGGCATGAGCACAGTGGAGCTGACCGCCGCCAACTTCGATCAGGTCGTGTCGGAGAACGACTTCGTGATCATCGACTTCTGGGCGGGCTGGTGCATGCCGTGCCGCCAGTTCGCGCCGACCTACGAGAAGGTGTCGGGCAATCACGACGACATCGTTTTCGCGAGCGTCGACACCGAGGCCGAGCAGCAGCTGGCCGCGGCCTTCGACGTGCGTTCGATCCCCACGCTCGCGGTGATCCGCGACAAGACGGTCATCTACGCGCAGCCGGGCGCGCTCCCGGAGAAGACACTGGAGGACCTCATCCAGCAGGCGCGCGACATCGACATGGACAAGCTCAAGGAAGAGGCGGCCCAGGAGGCCTGACGAGCATGGAGAAGGGGCCCTACCCGGCGGGTTTCGCCGGGTAGGGCCCCTTTGTCTTTCAGCGGGACAGTGCCACCGGGGGCCGGGTCAGCCCCGGGTGGCGAGTCCGCGCAGGAAGAACGCCAGGTTCGCCGGGCGTTCCGCCAGCCTGCGCATGAAATAGCCGTACCATTCGTCGCCGTAGGGGACGTAGACGCGCATCGTCTTGCCATCGCCCGCGATCCGGCGCTGCTCTTCGGGACGGATCCCGTACAGCATCTGGAACTCGTGGTCGTCCGCCTTGCGGTCCGCGTCCATCGCGAGCTTCTCGGCGATCGCGATCATTCGCGGGTCGTGCGAGGCGACCATCGGATAACCCTTGCCCTGCATGAGGATCTTCAGGCAGCGCACGTAGGACTTGTCCACTTCGGACTTGTCCTGGAACGCGACCTCTTCGGGTTCGGCGTACGCGCCCTTGCACAGCCGCACGCGGGAACCCTCGGTCGCCAGGTCGCGGCAGTCCTGTTCGGTCCGCCGCAGGTAGGCCTGCAGCACCGCGCCGACCCAGGGGTACTCGGTGCGCAGTTCCTTGAGGATGCCCAGCGTCGAGTCGGTGGTGGTGTGGTCCTCCATGTCGAGGGTCACCGTGGCACCGACCGCTTCGGCCGCCGCGCAGATCTTGCGGGCGTTCTCCAGCGCGACCTTCTCGCCTTCGGCGGGCAGGAACTGGCCGACCGCGGAGAGCTTCACCGAGACGTCCGCGCCGAACGCGAGGCCGTCGGCCGCGAGCGCGGTCAGCAGTTCCTCGTAGGCGCGGACGGTCGTCGCGGCCTGCTCGGCGTCGGTGGTGTCCTCGCCGAGGTGGTCGAGGGTGACCCGGAGGCCGTCGTCGGCCAGTTCGCGGACCACCCGGGCGGCGTCGGGCGTCTTCGAACCGGCGACGAACCGGCTCACCACCGATCGGGTGGCGGGGACGACCTCGACCAGCTTGCGCATCCGCCGGGATCGGGCGGCGGCGAGCAACGGGGCACGCAACATCACGGACTCCTGGAGAACTCAGCCCTGGTGGGGGTAGCGGACGCTGGTGGGCGGGACGAAGGTCTCCTTGATCGAGCGGGGGCTCGTCCAGCGGAGCAGGTTGAACACCGAACCGGCCTTGTCGTTGGTGCCGGAAGCGCGGGCACCGCCGAAGGGCTGCTGGCCGACGACCGCACCGGTCGGCTTGTCGTTGACGTAGAAGTTGCCGGCGGCGAAGCGCAGCGCCTCGGCCGCCTTCGCGACGGCCGTGCGGTCGTTCGCGATGACCGCGCCGGTGAGCGCGTAGTCGGCGGTCTCGTCCACCAGCTTCAGGACCTTGTCGAAGTCCTCGTCCTCATAGACGTGCAGCGCGAGGATCGGGCCGAAGTACTCGGTGCGGAAGATCTCGTGCTCCGGGTTGTCCGAAACCAGGATCGTCGGGCGCACGAAGTAGCCGACGCTGTCGTCCGCGGTGCCACCGGCGATGACGTCGATCTCGGCGTCCTCGGCGGCGCTCTTCAACACGGCCGCGTGCTTGTCGAAGGCGCGGCGGTCGATCACGGCGCCACCGAAGTTGTCCAGGTCGTTGACGTCGCCGTAGGTGATGGCTTCGGTCTCGGAGACCAGCTCGTCTTTCAGGCTCGCCCAGAGCGAACGCGGGACGTAGGCGCGGGACGCGGCCGAGCACTTCTGGCCCTGGTACTCGAAGGCGCCGCGGATCAGCGCGGTGCGCAGGATATCGACGTCGGCGGAGGCGTGCGCGAGCACGAAGTCCTTGCCGCCGGTCTCGCCGACCAGGCGCGGGTACGTGCGGTAGCCGGAGATGTTGGCGCCGACGGTGGCCCACAGGTGCTGGAAGGTCGCGGTGGAACCGGTGAAGTGGATGCCGGCCAGGTCGCGGTGGGTCAGGGCGACCTCGGAGACGGCCTTGCCGTCACCCGGGAGCAGGTTGATGACACCCGGCGGCATACCGGCCTCTTCGAGCAGCCGCATCAGCATGTGCGCGGCGTAGCTCTGCGTCGGCGACGGCTTCCACAGCACGACGTTGCCCATCAGCGCGGGCGCGGTCGGCAGGTTGCCGGAGATCGCGGTGAAGTTGAACGGGGTGATGGCGTACACGAAGCCCTCGAGCGGGCGGTGCTCCATCCGGTTCCAGATACCGGGCGAGCTGACCGGCTGCTCGGCGAGGATCTGACGGCCGAAGGCGACGTTGAACCGCCAGAAGTCGATCAGCTCGCAGGCGGAGTCGATCTCGGCCTGGAAGGCGGTCTTCGACTGGCCGAGCATGGTGGCGGCGTTCAGCTTGGCACGCCACGGGCCGGCCAGCAGGTCGGCGGCACGCAGGATGATCGCGGCGCGGTCGTCGAAGGACAGCGCGCGCCAGCCGGGGGCGGCGGCCTTGGCCGCGGCGATCGCGTCGTGGGTGTCCTGCGCGGTCGCGCTGTGGATGACGCCCAGCACCGCCTTGTGGTTGTGCGGCTGGACGACGTCGATCTTCTCGCCGCCGCCCTTGCGCTGCTCACCACCGATCGTCGCGGTGATGTCGATGGGGTCGGCGTTGCCCAGCAACTTGAGCGCGCCCTCGATTTCAGCGCGCTCAGCGCTGCCCGGTGCGTAGTTCAGCACCGGCTCGTTCTTCGGGGCGGGGGTCTGGGTCACGGCGTCCACTGACTGCTCCTGACTGCACTTCGCCGGGTAGAGGTCTCACCCCGAACGGTAGACCGGACAGCACGCCAACGGCTTGTTCGACTGGCTAGAATCAGGGTGACCATCTTGTCCGATCGGCCTAATCGGTGATGACGGTGTCCTCCCTGACCACTCAGACAACCCCTGGCGCCTCCCTGCGGCACGTCCTCGCCACGCTCGGGGAACCGCTGGTCAGGGTGCTCGCGGCGCCGAACGGGCTCGGCGTCGGCGTGGACGACGTCGTCATCCACGATCCGGAGGATCCGCCCGACGCCCATCCGGGTGACCTCGTCCTGGTGATCGGAGCTCGCGGACGCTCCGCCGCGGGGGCGATCCGGGCGGCGGGACGGTCCGGCGCGGCCGCCGTCGCGGTCAAGAACGGCATGGCCGTGGTGAACGTCGCGGCCGACGCGGGGATCGCGCTGATCGAGGTCGGCCACGAAGCACGCTGGGAGCAGGTCGAGGCGTTGGCCAGGGGCGTCGTCGACGCGGCCCGCGCGGGTGGCGAGGCGGACAGCGGCGAGGTGCTCGGCGACCTGTTCTCGCTCGCGCAGACCATCGCGACGCTGACCGGTGGCCTCGTCAGCATCGAGGACACCGCCAGTCGCGTCCTGGCCTACTCGCGGGCGGGCGACGAGGTGGACGAACTGCGCAGGCTCTCGATCCTCGGCCGCGAAGGTCCGGAACGGTATCTCGCGATGCTGCGCGAATGGGGGGTCTACCAGCGGCTTCGCGCCGGGGAGGGCATCGTCCGCATCGACGAGCGGCCCGATCTCGGCATCCGGCGGCGGATCGCGGCAGGCATCCACGCCGGGTCGCAGCCGCTCGGCACCATCTGGGTCCAGGAGGGCGCGCATCCGCTCACCGAAAGCGCGGAAGTCGCCTTGCTCGGCGCGAGCCGGGCGCTCGCGCCGCAGCTGATCCGGCACCGGACCTTGCCCAGCCCGGAACTCCGGTTGCGCGAAGATCTGCTGGCCGGCCTGCTCGACGGCCGTCTCGACGTGGAATCCGTCGCCGACGACATCGGCGCGGATCCCGGGAAACCCGCGATGGTACTGGGGTTCTCGCTCCCCCGAGACCGCGCCGCGACCGACCGGCAGCTGCGCCGGGCGGAACTGGTGCACCTGATCACCGTGCACACCGCCGCGTACCGGCGCAGCGCGCTGGTGAGTGTGATCGGCGGCCGCGTCTACGCGCTCCTTCCCGACCTCCCCGAGCACGCCGAGACACGGATCCTGGCGCTGGCCAAGGAAATCGTCGGCACCGCGCAACGACATCTCGACGTCCGGGTGCGCGCGGCGCTGGGCGGTGTCGTGCCGCGTCTCTCCGACGCGGCGGCGTCGCGTGGCGACGCCGACCGCGTGCTGGCGACGATGGCGCGCGGGCACGGGACAGCGGACGTCGCCTCGCTGGCCGACGTCCGCGCCGAGGTCCTGCTCTCGGAGGTGCTCGCTTTCCTGAGCGAGCAACCGAGGATCCGCGATCCGCGGCTGGCCGAACTGGTCGCGCACGACGCCGAGCACGGCGGCATCCTGGTGCCCGCGGTACTGGCCTACCTCGACGCCTTCGGCGACGTCCGGAAGGCGGCACGCGAGCTGAACATCCATCCGAACACGGTCCGCTACCGGGTGCGCCGCGCCGGCGAGGTGTCCGGCATCGATCTGGACGACCCCGCGCAGCGCATGCTCACCCAGCTTCTGTTGCGCCTCTAGGGTTTTCCCACCCGCAATTAGTCACCTACTTGCGGCGCGGAGTCACGACACGGCGGCGAGGCCGCGTAATCCCGCGACCTCGGCCAGTCCACGATAGGAATCCAGCCGCTCCGACTGGTCGAAAGTACTGGTGGTCACCAGGATCTCGTCGGCGCCGGTCTTCGCGACGAGGTCGGCGAGCCGGTCACCCACCTCGTCGGGGGTGCCGAAGAGCTGACCGTCGAGCGCCCGGTCCAGCCGCTCCCGATCGCGGTCCGACAGCGGCCCGGCGAGGATCTCCTCCACTGGCGAAAGCGGCGGGAACACGCCGTGCGTGCGCGAGTAGACGGTCGACCACGCTTCGGGGATCAGCAACCGGCGCGCCCGTTCGGCCGTCTCGGCGACCGCGATCGCCGTGGACACCACGACATACGGTCGCGAAGCCTGCGCGGAAGGCCGGAAGCCGGAGCGATAGCCCTCGATGGCTTCGAGCAACGGCCCTTCTCCCCGGACCGGCGCGATCACCAGCGGCAGCCCCAGTTCCGCGGCCAGCTTCGCCCCGGCACCGGTGGCCAGCAGAAAGGCGGGCACGCGCAGGCCTTCCGCAGGAATGGCGTGCACGCCCGGATACGCGGTCTGGTCGCCCGTAAGGAAGCCCAGCAGTTCCCGGACCTGGTCGCCGAAGCGGTCGGCGTCGTCCTTCTCGTGCCCGAGCGCCTGCCGGACGCCGCCGGTGAACCCGACCGACCGGCCCAGCCCCATGTCGATCCGGCCGGGGAAGAGCGATTCGAGCACACCGAACTGTTCCGCGACCACGAGCGGCCGGTGGTTCGGCAGCATCACGCCGCCAGTGCCGACCCGGATCCGTTCCGTCGCCGAGGCGACCGCGGCCGCCAGCACCGTGGGCGCCGAGCCGGCGACGCCGGGCACGCTGTGATGTTCCGAGACCCAGAACCGGTGATAGCCCAGTGCTTCGATGTCCCGCGCGAAGGCGACCGTGTCCCGCAAGGCGCGAGGCGCGTCGCCGCCGCGGCGGGTCGGAGACCGGTCCAGTACCGAAAGCGTGATCACCCTCGGGTCAACGCGACCGGACCCGGCGGGCATTCCCCGATCAGGGGCGCCAGCGCTCGCTGTAGTCCGGGTGATCGGCGTGCGGCAGTGCCAGCAGCCGCAGGGTGAGGCACCAGTTCGTCCCGGCCTCGTCGGCGGGGACGTGGCACGTCTCGCACCAGTACTCGTTGCCGTACAAGGGGAACCCCGGGACCTTCTCGGAAACCGTGGTGCGGTGCGCCTGCAGGAGGCGCCGGGTCGCCTCGATCTCGTTGATCATCTGGTTGACCGTGTCGAGTTCGATGTCGTTCATCGAACGGATCTTCTTTTCGATGACGACCTTGGTCTCACCACGATTGAGCGATTCGTTGATCTCGGTTTTCTTGACCGCCTGCATGATCAACGCCTGGCGTTGCCCCACACGCGCGGCGAGAAAGGCGATCAGGTCGTCCACGGGTACTCCTTCGTCCTCCCCCAGCCTAGTGTTCGGAGGGAAATGTCGCTGGCAGGAAGCCCGGCGTTACGGCCGGGTCCCGTGCGTCACACAGTCTCGTATCGATCCACCGCGTGACGGTGACTGGTTTCTCGATCGACACGAAAGCGCAATCACACTGCGAGCAAAAAGAAGGAAGAAACCATCGCCGGTACGAATCGGTCACCGAGAACGCACAGGTCGTCACGAAACGCGTTCCCGGGTCGCGAAAGCCGAAAGGCCTAAGTGTCGTCCCGCGCCTTGCTGGGCTGGACGCGCTTAGGCTCGCCCGGCATCTTCGGGTAGTCCGGCGGATACGGCATCTCGCCGAGACCATGGTCGCGTTCGTCCCGCGCGTACCACTCCAGCAGGGTCTCGATGCCGAACGCCCGCTCGTCCATCGGCGCGTGCAGGTCACCGCGCTCGGCGAAGAAGGCACCCGCGGTGAGGACGTCGAAGTCGTCCGGGTCCACTTCGGTCAGCAGGTCCCAGGTGAGCGGCATCGACACCGTCGCGCGCGGAGTGCCGCGGACCGACCAGGCCGACGCCACCGTGCGGTCACGCGCGGCCTGGTTGTAGTCGACGAACACCCGGCCGCCGCGTTCTTCCTTCCACCACGCGATGGTCGCCTTCTCCGGGATCCGACGCTCGACCTCGCGGCCCAGCGCGATCACCGCGTGCCGGACGTCGATGAAGTCCCACTCCGGCCGGATCCGCACCAGGACGTGCACACCGCGGCCACCCGAGGTCTTCGGGTAGCCCACCAGCCCCGCCGAATCGAGGACCTCACGCACCACGGCGGCGACCTCGACCGCGTCGGAGAACCCGGCCTCGTCGGGCGGGTCGACGTCGATGCGGAGTTCGTCGGGATGATCGACGTCGGGCCGCCGCACCGGCCACGGGTGGAAGTCGAAGGTGCCGAGGTTCGCCGCCCAGGCGAACACCGCGGGCTCGGTCGGACAGACCTCCTCCGCCGTCCGGCCCGACGGGAAGGTGATCTTCGCGGTCTCCACCCACTCCGGGGCGCCCTTCGGCACGCGCTTGGCGTAGAACCAGTCGCCCTCGACGCCGTCGACATAGCGCTTCAGCGTCGTCGGCCGCTCCCCGATCGCGCGCAGCAGCGGCTCGCCGACCGCGACGTAGTGCTCCACCACCTGGCGCTTGGTGATCCCCCTGGCCGGGAAGTACACCTTGTCCGGGCTGGACACCCGGACCTTGCGCTCGCCTGCCTCGACCTCGATCGGCTCACCGTTCTTGGGCATGCGCACACCGTATCGCCGATCAGGGCCGGGGATCGGTCCCCAGAACGGCCATCGTGATGACGTCATGCCACTCGCCGTCCCACCACAGCGCTTCCCGCTGGAGCCCTTCACGGACGAACCCGGCCTTCTCGTACGCACGCTGGGCTCGCGGGTTGTAGTCGAAGACCTCGAGCGAGACACGGTGCAGGCCGACGACGTCGAACGCGTAGTCCAAGACCAGCTTGGTCGCCTCGGTGCCGTAGCCCTTGCCGAAGAACTCCGGGCCGTTCAGCGCGATCCGGAAGGCCCCGGAGCGGTTGTCCTTGTCGACGTCGGTGAGCGCCAGATCGCCGACGTGCACGCGGTCGCCCTTACACACGATCGCGTAATCCGCGCGATCGTCGAGCCCCGGCCGTCCGGCCAGCCAGTCCCGGATCTGCTCGGGGGTGAACTGGGCGTGGGTGCCGGTCAGCCGGATGGATTCCGGCTCTTGCAGGGCTTTCCACGCGGTCTCGAAGTACGTCTCGTCGAGCTGGGTGAGCACGACGTTCTCGCCGGTGAGTTCGGGCTGCGTCCGCAGCGCCTCGGTATCGATCACGGCGGATACCGTACGGTTGACGCAGTGTCCGGCCGTACCAAATTAATCCTCGCGCTCACCGTGCTCGCCCTCTTCGTGGCGGCCGCGGTCCTGCTGCCGATCCCGAGCCCGGCCGGGCTCCGCGCCTGGGCCGCCGAGACCGGCCCGGCCACTCCGCTGGTGTTCTTCCTGGTCTATTCGGTACTGACGGTCGCGCCGATCCCCCGCACCGTGTTCAACCTGGCGGGCGGGCTGTTGCTCGGTGCCACGACGGGCATCGTCGTCGGCATCCTGGCGACCATCGTCGCCTCCGCGCTCTCGTTCACCCTTTCGAGAGCACTCGGCCGCGATCTGGTCACCCGGCACCTGCACCGGGCGAAGGTTCGCGCGGTCAACGACCGGCTTTCCGACGGCGGGGTGCTGGCGATCACCTCCTTGCGGCTGATCCCGATGGTGCCGTTCGCTCCGTTCAGTTACCTGTGCGGAGTGTCATCGGTTCGTTTCGCTCCGTATCTGATCGGGACCGCGCTCGGCAGCCTCCCCGGCACGATCGCGGTCGTCGTCCTCGGCGACGCGCTGACCGGGGAAACCCCGCCCGCCCTGCTGATCTGTTACGCCGTGTTCGCCGCGGCGGGGGCCATCGGGTTACTCAAGGTCTTCCGGCGGAAAGCCCGTCCGATGCCCGGAACGAGCGATGAGGAAGAATTGCCCGCCTCCGCACCGGCGAGCTGACGGGGAGCCGAAACCGCCGCCCGCTACACTCGATCGGGTGCGCGGGACCTGTCAGGTCGCGTAACGCCACCATCACCCGGGATGTGTTCGTCAAAGAATGTGTCAGGAGCAGTCGCCATCGACACCGGTCAGCTGATCGCTGGGCACTACCGCCTGGTCGAGCAAATTGGTAGCGGTGCCATGGGGGTGGTCTGGCGTGCCATCGATGTCCGCCTCGAGCGCTCGGTGGCGGTCAAGCAGATCCTCCCGCAGCCGGGTGTCTCCGAGGCCGAACGCGACAACATGCGCCAGCGCGCCATGCGCGAGGCGAAGAACGCGGCCCGTTTCCAGCATCCGAACGCGATCGTGGTGTTCGACATCGCCGAGCACGGCGGCGATCCCTGCCTGGTGATGGAGTACCTGAACGGCCCGAGCCTCTCGGCGATCATCTCCGAGGAAGGCACGCTGCCGCTGGGACGCGTCGCGAAGATCGGCGAGCAGGTCGCGTCGGCGCTGGTCGCCGCGCATCGCGCCGGGATCGTGCACCGTGACGTCAAACCGGGCAACATCCTGATCGACGAGGCCGGTACCGCGAAGATCACCGACTTCGGCATTTCCCGCGCCGCCGGTGACATGACGCTCACCCAGACCGGCCTGATCGGCGGCACTCCGGCGTACCTCGCGCCCGAGCTGGCGCGCGGCTCGGACCCGGTGCCCAGCTCCGACGTCTTCGCGCTCGGCGCGACGCTCTACCAGGCGATCGAGGGCCAGACCCCGTACGGGAACAGCTCCAACCAGCTGGCGCTGCTGTACGCGGCCGCGAACGGGCAGATCAACCCGCCGCAGCAGGCGGGCCCCGCGACGGCGCTGCTGATGAGCCTCCTGCGCACCGAGCCGACCGAACGCCCGACCATGGCCGAAGCCTGTGAGCGCCTCGCCGCGCTGGCGGCGAGCGAATCCGCCGCGGGCACGGCGGCGTCGCCGCGGCTCTTCGGAGCGGGCGGCGGTAGACAGCCCGCCGTGCCCGACACCCCGGGGCACGGCATCCCCGGCGGAGACCGGCCGCCGTGGCAGCGGACCGACAGGCCGGCGCAGTCCGCCGCGACGGCTCCTCCGCCCACCAAGACACACACGCCGACGGCCGCCTTCATCCCGATGCGCTCGCCGTCCGCCCCGCCGAACACGCCGCCGCGGCCGGTCGCCGCGATGAGCCCGCCGCCGTCCGCGGCCGCCCCGATGCGGCCGTCCCCGGCGAAGCCGACCGACGCCAAACGCAAGGCCGTCCTGTTCGCCGGCGCCGGTGCCGCGGTCGTGGTGATCGCCGTGATCGTGTTCCTGGCGCTGAATTCGGGCAACGGCGCCAACAACCAGGCGGGCGACAACACCGGGGCGAACCCACAGCCCGGCGTGTCCGCGCCCAAGTCGAGTGCCCCGTCTTCGTCGCGTCCCGCGCCGGCCGGCTTGGGTAAGACCCCGAGCGAAAAGGTCACGAGCTACTCGAGCGTGGGCACCTTCCTTCTGGACTTCTTCGACACGGGCAAGATCGGCACGTCCGCGAGCTGGAACAAGCTCACTGACGCCGCGAAGGCCGTGTACGGATCGGAGCAGGCTTTCACCGATTATTGGGCCGCTCACAAGGTCACCGGCTCGGAGAAGGCGCGAGCAGACAGCGGCGGCGGGAACCCCGACGGATCGATCGACATGAACATCACGATCAACGGCGGCCCGCGTCCGGCGCTGCGCGTGGTCCAGGTCGGCGGGCAGTACTTCATCGACGCCGACACGCGAGTACTCGGCAACTGACGCAGCGTGGCGGTGGTGAGACCCGCCTCGCTGGTGGTAGGCCAATCGCCGATCGTGGCTTACTGTTGCTCCATGGCCGATAGCGGACCTTTCGGACCTGGCCAGAATCCTCGTTTCGACGAGGACCTGGTAGGCCTCGACCCGTACGATCCCGAAGCCCGTGCCTTCGCCGAGCATCTGGACCGCATCGAACGCTGCGGCCCGAACTTCACCGTCGAAGCCTGCCTCGACGGTGTCTCCGATTTCGCCGACTCCAGCAACCGGCTCGGCGGGCTGCGCTGGTGGATTTCGGCACTCGTCGTGGTCCTCATCGTGCTCGGCGTGATGGTCACCGCATGGGACATCATCGGCCGGGCCATCGCGTGGCTCGCGGGGTAACGTGGAACCGGTGAAAGGCATGAAACCCGTTGTCGGAGCCACGCCGCGCGTGGTCAAATCCGAGCAGGAATGGCGGGAGCAGCTCAGTCCCGACGAGTACGCCGTGCTTCGCAAGGCGGGCACCGAGCGCCCCTTCACCGGGGAGTACACCGACACCAAGACCACCGGTGTCTACCAGTGCCGGGCCTGTGGCGCCGAACTGTTCCGCAGTGACACGAAATTCGAGAGCCATTGTGGCTGGCCGTCGTTCTACGACCCGGCCGACACCGACGCCGTCCTCCTCCGGGAGGACACCGCCATGGGGATGCGCCGGATCGAGGTGCTGTGCAAGTCGTGCCACAGCCACCTCGGGCACGTCTTCGAAGGCGAGGGCTATGACACGCCGACGGATCAGCGGTACTGCATCAACTCGATCTCGCTGACGCTCGTTCCCGAGTCGTAACCGAACGAAGCCAACCGCCGCCCTCCTTGACGCGTTCCCGTTGCACAGGAACAGCGTTGGGGAGGGCGGTGTCTTCATGAACGAACCTTGGGGAATCTCCGGACCGGCTTTCGCCTGGCTGTACGGAGTCTGTGCCGTACTGCCGATCGCGTTCGCCGTGGCGCACGAACTGTGGCTGCGTCGCGACACCGGCGCCAGGACGGTGCCCGGCCTCTATCACCTGGCCGCGCTGGCCGACGGTGTCGAGCGGGTCACCGACACGGCCGTCGCCGGTCTGCTCGACCGGCACTTCCTGCGGCCCGACGGCCGCGGCATCCTGCACCCGGTCAAACCGGTCCCGGCCGATCCGTTCGAACGCGCGATCGTCCTGCTCGTGCACGGCCACGGGACCGGCCTGCGCGAGCTGCGCTCGAAGATGGCACGGCACGAGGTCGTCCGGGAACTGCGCGCCGATCTGGAGCAGCGAGGCCTGCTGGTCCACGAGAACCGCCGCCGGAAGGGCTGGCAGTACGCGATCGCCGCGTACGTGGCCATCTTCGCGATGGGGATCGCGAGGCTGGCGAACGCCGTACCGCTGAAGCGGCCGGTCGGCGTCCTCGTCGTCCTGATCGTCGGTGTGGCCGGCGCGATCGGCCTTGCCGTATGGCGGCAATGGCCGGACCGTTCGGGCCGGGCGACCGCCGCGGCCGGTCTGGCGCTCCGTTTCGGCGATTGGGACCGCGCTCTGGCCGGCTCGGCGGCCGGGAAGGTCGCCCTTCACGGGTTGCAGGCCTTCCCTGACCGGGTCGTCGCGGTCACGCTGATCAAGACCGGCGGTACGAGGGCCAGGTTGTTCGCCGGCTCGGCGAGCACCTGCGGCGGAGGCGCGTCGTACGCCGTCGGCTCCTCGTGCGGTGGTGGCGGCTCTTCGTGCGGTAGCAGCAGCGGTGGCGGAGGTGGTTGCGGTGGCTGAAACCTGGGGCATCCCGGGACCGGAATTCGCTTGGCTGTACGGCTTGGCCATCGCGCTCCCCTTCGCCATCGCGGGGCTTCACGCGCTTTGGCTCCGGCGCGGCTTCCACGACGGCGGCAGGCTGCCGAGCGTGCGGCATGTGGCAGCCTTGGCGGGCGGCACCTCGCGGGTCACCGAAACGGTGGTCGCCGCGATGCTCGAACGCGAACAGGCCCGGCTCGGCCGTTCGGGCAGGCTCTACCGCACCCCGCTGGTCCCGGTCGATCCGCTGGGGCTGGAGCTCTCCGGTGCGCTCTCCGTGATACCGGACTACCGGCTGCGGGCGTGGATGAGCCGTGGGCCCGCGATGCGGGCGCTGTGGGCCGACTTGGGCCGCCGCGGCCTGGTGGTCGCGGAAGGACGACGACGGTTCACGTGGAGGATCACCGCCGCCGTCCACGCGGTTCTTCTGGGGATCGGGACGGTCCGGTGGATCGCCACCGGCGGCACCTGGGTCTTGATCGCGCTTCTCGTCGTCGCACTGACCCTGCTGATCGTCACCCTCCGGCTCGGCCGGACCGACTACGAAGGCAGGACGACCTCCGCGGGCCGTGAGGTGCTGGCCGAGGCGGAAACGGATCAAAGCCTCGTTTCCGGTGCGGCGGGCGCGGTGGCCCTCGGCGGCTTCGGCGCCTATCCCGATCGCGAACTCGCCCGCATCCTGAGCCGCCACAGCGGTCGGCCGGGCAAGGACTCTCGCACGTTCGCTTGGGGCGACGGGACGGGCTCCGAGTCCTATGGGACTGCCGGCAGCTTCTGACGGTCCAACTGCCGTCGTGAACACCCACTCCGGATGGTCGAATCACGGAACCACGACCGGACGGAAAAACGTCCGACTACGGTAAGTGCACCTGCTCGTGAAAGGCCCGTGCGATGGAAGACACCTGGGGCATCCCCGGACCCACTTTCCTGGCGATCTATGGCGCACTGCTGGTGTTCCCGCTGATCGTCGGTCTCCTGTGGACGATCGCGGCCAAGCTGGGCCGCAAGGCGCCGCGCGCCGCCGTGAGCGGACCGGAGCCGACGGTGTACGAACTCGCCTATCTCGCCGGCGGCCCGGACCGGGTGGTCGACACGGCCATCGCGGCGCTGGTCGACCGCGGGACGTTGCGGGTCAGCAGCACGAAACAGCTCCAGCTCACCGGCTCCGAGCCCGCCGACCCGATCGAAAAGGCCGTCGCCAAGGGCGCGCGGCCGGGGTACAACGCCACGACCCGCGGCATCCGCGACCGGCTGCGGATGTCGGGCCCGATGCAGGCGCTCGGCAAGGGGCTGGAGGACCGAGGACTCGTGGTCGCCGACCGGGCGCCGCGGATCCGCCAGGTCGTGTACTTCCTGTACTCCGCCGTGCTCGTCCTCGGTGTGGCGCGCCTGATCGCCGGGATCTCCGGTGACCACCCCGTCGGTTTCCTGATCCCGCTGCTGCTCGCGGCCGGATTCGCGACGCTGGTCGCCCAGGTGGTCAAGAACAAGCGGTCGGGTCCGCGTCCGACCGGCGAGGGCGACCGGATCCTCCACCGGGCCAGGTCCGCCCACGGGCGGGAGCGCAACCGCGGGATCCCCAACGCGACCGCGGTGGGCGGCACGAGCGGTGGCGCGATGATGGGCGGCGCCGTGCTGGGCGGCGCCGCCGCGGCGGTCGCGTTCGGCGGTCTCTCCTACTACCCCGACGATGAACTGAGCGCGGCCCTGATCCCGCCTCCGGTCTCCGGCGGTTTCGGTGGCGGTTCGTCCGGCGGCGGCTCCACGTGCAGCAGCGGCGGAAGCTCGTGCAGCGGCGGCGGAGGCGGCGGGAGCTCCTGCGGAGGCGGCGGCTGTGGTGGCTGACGGGCCGGGCAGGCTCGGGATCGGCATCGGCTGGCGGCACGAGCTGGACCTGTCGATCGCACGGCTGCCCGGCGTCGACTGGGTCGAGGTCGTCGCCGAGAACCTGCACACCGGGCATCTGCCCGAGACCCTCGTCGCGTTGCGCGACAAGGGAATCCCGGTCCTGCCGCACGCGGTTTCGCTGTCGCTGGGCGGCGCCGAACCACTGGACACCACACGCGTCGAGCATCTCGCGGAGGTCACCCGCGAGCTCGGCGCGCCGATGGCCAGCGACCACGTGTGCTTCGTACGCGCGGGTGGCCTCGACTCGGGGCATCTGATGCCGCTCCCCCGCACCCGGGAAGCGCTCGATGTCCTGGTGGACAACGTCAAACTGACGCAGTCCATCGTGGACGTCCCGTTCGCGCTGGAGAACATCGCGGCGGTGCTGGAGTGGCCGGACGCGGAGTTCACCGAGTCGGAGTTCCTGCGGGAGCTGACCGACCGGACCGGCTGCCTGCTGATCATCGACGTCGCCAACCTGTACGCCAACGCCCGCAACCTCGGCACCGATCCCGAACGGTTCCTCGACGAGATCCCGTGGGAGCGGCTGGCGTACACGCATATGGCGGGTGGTGTCGAACGCGACGGCGTCTACCACGACACGCACGCCCATCCGGTGGTACCGGAGGTGCTGGACCTGCTGCGTGAACTGCGGCGGCGCACCGAGCCGCCGGGTGTCCTGCTGGAGCGCGACGACGACTACCCGCCCGACAGCGAACTGGCGGCCGAACTGGCCGCGCTCAGGGAAGCGGTCTCGCCGTGACGTCGCCCCGGGAGCGGCTCGCCGCGCGGCAGGCCGAGCTGCTCAAGGCGCTGCTCGCCGGAGGCGACGCCCCGGCGGGCTTCGACGCGGAGCGGCTCCGTATCGAAGCGAACGTCCTGCGGAACAAGCAAAGCAGGCTGGTCGCCTACCTTCGCCCGGACCTCGCCGAGGCGCTCGGAGACCGGTTCGGCGCACTCTTCCGCGAGTACGCGACGAGCAGCCCGAAGACCGACGCGATCCGCGCGCGGGCGTACGCGGACGCCTTCGGCGCATGGCTCGTGGAACGCGGTGAGGTACCCAAACCGAAGGGACGCCTCGCCGGCCGCCTACGGCTACGCCTACGCCGCAATTAGTCACCTACTTGCGGCGGTTCGCGGTCTTCCAGGATGTCTCAAAGGGACCCTTCAGGACGTTCGACGTCTCAAAGGTGCCCTTCACGACACCGACCAACCGCCCCAGAACCAGCAAACGCTCGCAATTAGTCACCTACTTGCGGCGGTTCACCAGACCGGGCGGTCGCTTCCGGGTACGTGCGTCGCTTCCGTCCACTGTGGATTCGAGCCGGGCAGCGCACCGGCCATCTTGACCCGCGTGACCCGGCCGAGTTGACCGTCGACCTCTTCGGTCCATTCGCCGCCGTCGAAGCCGGTGGGCCCGGCTTCCTTGCGTCCCAAGGAGTTCAGCCACTCCCCGGTCCCGGCGAGCGAGGTACGGACGTGCTGGGTGCCGCCATCGGTGGCCGCCCGGCGGAGCGCGGTCATGATCGCCGCCGCGGTGAGCCAGCCGGTCGCGTGGTCGAGTGCCTGCACCGGAAGCGGTCCCGGGCCGTCGAGCCCGGCGGTCTTGCCGCCCTCGTCGGCGATCCCCGACGCCATCTGCACCAGGCTGTCGAATCCGCGCCTGCGCGCCCATGGCCCTTCCCAGCCGTAGGCGGACAGGTCCGCGACCACGATCCCCGGCCGGAGCTCCGCGATCGCTTCCGGCGAGAAACCCTTGGCCACCAACGATCCCGGCCGGAAACCCTGCAGCACGACGTCGGCGCGCGCGATCAGCTTGCGCAGCCGCGAGCGCCCGGCCTCGGTCTCCAGGTCGACGTACGCCGAGAGCTTGCCCATCCCGGTGTCGACGGCCAGCGGCGGCACGGTCGGCAACTGGGCAGACCCGATGTGCATGACGGTGGCGCCGTGCGCGGCGAGCACGCGGCCCGCGACCGGTCCGGCGATGACGTGGGTCAGGTCCAGGATCCGCACCCCGCCCAGCGGCCGGTCGGACTCGAACAGGCGCACGGGTTCCGACGGCCCGAGCGAGCGGATCTCGGCGACGGGCAGCCCGCCGGCAGCCTGTCCTTGCTTGTGCGCCAGCCACTCCTCGCGGGAGCGCAGCACCGCGGCCGCACCGCCGGCACCGATCACCGCCGACTCGACCTCGTACTTCGACTTGGCCGCCACGACCTTCTCGAACGCCGCGCGGGTCGCGGGCACGCCCAGGCCCCAGCACACGGCGGAGACGTGACGCGGGTAGTTGCAGTGCAGCCGCACCCAGCCGTCGTTCGCCTGGTAGTCGCCGGACAGCGGCGCGCTGAACGGCACCGGTTCGCCGTCGACCCGGATGTACTGCTCGCTGTGGAACGACGCGGTGGCGTGCCGGGTGTCGACCGAGACCTTGCCCGGCTCGATCCCGCGCAGCCGCAAGAGCTCACCGGCGGCCAGCGTCGCGGCGGCGATACTCGTGGTCGCCGCCTCCTCGACCCGGAAGGTGCCGGACAGCACCGACTCCGGGCCGGTGATCTCGACGGCGTCTTCGGCGAGGGTGTCGCCGGTGAGCGTGGTCCAGACGCGGGTGTCCACGGAGGCCTTCACTAGGGCAGGAGCGCGATCAGCTCGGCCGGTTCCACCTTGGTCCCGGTGTAGAACGGGATCTCCTCGCGCACGTGGAGGCGGGCCTCGGTGCCGCGCAGATGCCGCATCAGGTCGACGATGCGGTGCAGTTCGTCGGCCTCGAAAGCGAGGATCCACTCGTAGTCGCCCAGCGCGAACGACGCGACCGTGTTGGCGCGGACGTCCGGGTAGTCGCGGGCCTCCTTGCCGTGGTCGGCGAGCATCTTGCGGCGCTCGTCGTCCGGCAGCAGGTACCACTCGTAGGAGCGGACGAACGGGTAGACGCAGATGAACTTGCGGGCCTCTTCACCGGCGAGGAACGCCGGGATGTGGCTCTTGTTGAACTCCGCCGGACGGTGCAGCGCGACCTGGCTCCACACCGGCGCCGACGCGCGGCCGAGCGGGGTGTGCCGGAAACCGCTGTACGCCGCCTGGACCTGCTCGATCTCCTCGGCGTGCCACCAGATCATGTAGTCGGCGTCGGCACGCAGCCCCGAAAGGTCGTAGACACCGCGGACGACGACGCCCTTGGACTCCAGGGCGTCGAGGTACTCGGTGGTCTCCGCGGTCGCCTTCGCGCGGTCTTCACCGAGCTTGCCCTGCTCGGCCCGGAAGACCGACCAGGCGGTGTAGCGGATGGTGTCATTGAGCTCGTTGTAGTTCAGCCGCGCCATACCGCCATCTTGGCACTGCCGGTGCTCAAGAGCCCTCGTGGGTCGGTGTGATCCCGGCGATGCGGCGGGCGGCCGCGTCGGCGGTGGCGATACACGCCGGGAGCCCGACGCCGTGCAGCGTCGCGCCCGCCACGGCGAGGCCCGGGACGCCGGCGACGGCGCGTTCGATCCGCTCGACGCGGACGAGGTGCCCGGTGCCGTACTGCGGGAGCCCGCCGCCCCATCGGGTCACCAGGGTGTCGATCGGTTCGGCGGTGACCCCGGTCAGCCGGGCCAGATCGTCGCGGACCACGCGGACGAGTTCGTCGTCGTCGGCGTGCAGCGCGCCCGGTTCGCCGAAGCGGCCGACCGAGCCACGCGCCAGCATCGGGCCTTCGCCGTACTGCGCCCATTTGCGGGAGGAGAAGGTGAACGCCTTGGCGGCGAACGGCTTCCCGGCGGCGTCTCGCTCGCCGGCGCCGATCAGCACCCCGGACGACTCCGGCAGCGCGGTCCCCGGCGGGAGCGCGAGCGCGACCACCGCCATCGACGCGAGTTCGACCTTGGCGAACATCGACGACGCCACTCCTGCGACACCGTCGAGCAGCCGCCGGGCCGAAGGCGCCGGGACCGCGAGAAGAACCGAGTCGGCGTCGAGGTCGTCGACCTTCCAGCCGCCGGCGGTGCGCTCGAGTGCCGTCACGGTGGTCCCGGTCCGGATCTCGGCGCGGGACAGCTCCGCGAGCCGCGTGATCAGCGTTCCGAGGCCGCCGAGCAGGGTGCCGAAGACCGGCGCCGTGCTCGGCGAGGCGGGCATGAGCGAGGCGGCGCCTTCGGTGAGCGAGCGCGCGCCGCGATCGATCGCGGACGCGAGACCGGGCATCGTCGCGCGCAGCCCGAGGCCGTCCGCTCCCCCGGCGTAGACCCCGCCGAGCAGCGGATCGACAAGCCTGTCGACCAGTTCGTCGCCGAAGCGCTCCCGCAGCAGCGGGCCGAGTGGCACGTCACCGGCGGGCAGTTCCACCGGTGACAGCGACGACTCGGCTTCGACCAGCGCGCGGCCCTTCTCCGACAGCACTCCCGCGACCGCGTCGGCCGAGGCCGGAACGCCCATGACCGTGCCCGGCGGCAGGCCGAGCACGGATCCGCCGGCGTGGATCTTGGCGCGGGCCTTGGTGGGGTGGACGAGGCTTCCGCCCAGCCCGACCTCGCGGACCAAAGCGAGCGCCTCGGGGCGGCGGGCGAGGAAGGCCTCCGCGCCGACGTCGTAGCGTTCACCGGCGAGTTCGACCGTGCGGAGCTTTCCACCGAGGGACTCCGTCGCTTCGAGAACGACGATCCGGGCGGCTTCGCCGAGCAGCGTCCGCAGCCGGTACGCCGCGGTCAGCCCCGAGATACCGCCACCGATGACGGCGATCGTTCTCATCGGAGTTCGTGTACCAGCCCGACCACGCGCGTCAGAACGTCCGGGTCGACGCCGGGCAGTACGCCGTGGCCGAGGTTGAAGATATGGCCGTCGGCCGCGCGGCCCTCGGCGTGGATGCGCCGGACCTCCGCTTCGAGCACCGGCCAGGACGCGTGCAGCAGCGCCGGGTCGAGGTTGCCCTGGACGACACCGCCGCCGAGCCTCCGGACCGCCTCGTCGAGCGGGATACGCCAGTCGACGCCGACCACGTCGGCGCCCGCGTCGCGCATGGCCACCAGCAGCTCGCCGGTGCCGACGCCGAAGTGGATCCGGGGCACGCCGTAGCTCGCGACCGCGGACAGCACCTTCGCCGAATGCGGCAGGACGAACTCGCGGTAGTCCCGCTCCGAGAGCGCGCCCGCCCATGAGTCGAACAGCTGGATCGCGTCGGCCCCGGCGTCCAGCTGCGCGGACAGGAAGGTGATCGCCATGTCGGCGAGACGCCCGGCCAGCTCGTGCCACAGCTCCGGCTCGGAGTGCATGAGCGCTTTGGTGTGTTCGTGGTTGCGGCTCGGGCCGCCCTCGATGAGATACGACGCCAGGGTGAACGGCGCGCCCGCGAACCCGATCAGCGGCGTCTCGCCCAGCGACCCGACCAGGAGCCGGACGCCCTCGGCGACCCGCTCCACCTGCTCCGGGTCCAGCACCGGCAGCGCGCGCACGCCCGCGGCGTCGCGGATCGGCTCGGCGACCACCGGTCCGGTGCCCGCGACGATGTCGATGTCGAGGCCCGCCGCTTTGAGCGGGACGACGATGTCGCTGAAGAGGATGGCCGCGTCGACGCCGTGACGGCGGATCGGCTGGAGCGTGATCTCGGCGAGCATCTCGGGGTCGAAGCAGGCGTCGAACATCGAGGTGCCCTCGCGCAGCGCCCGGTACTCGGGCAGCGACCGGCCCGCCTGGCGCATGAACCACACAGGGGTGTGGGCCGGGCGTTCACCGCGCGCGGCGGCCAGGAACGGCGCACCGGGCAGGGCGCGACGGGCCGCGGGAACGGTCTGCGCGGGAGAAGCAGCTGAAGGAGACATCACGGTTCATGGTGCCATGGGTGCTCAGGGGCCTTACTCTCGGCGCGCCTGCGCCCCGAACCGGACTGTCCCGTCCTACAGTCGGTTGGTGACCGCGATGACATCAGTACCCGATCTCTTCCGTGAAGCCGTCGCGGCGTTGCAATCGGTCCGGCCCCGCCCCGAAGTGCAGCTGGAGACGATGCGCCCGCCGCAGCGGCTGGCGCCGTGGTCCTACGCGGTGAGCTGCGAGGTGGAAGGACCGGCGGACGTGCTGGCGTCGGGACGGCTGGTGCTGCTGCACGACCCGGACGGCCAGGAGGGCTGGGACGGGGTCCTGCGGCTGGTCATGTACGTCCGCGCGGAACTCGACCGCGAACTGGCGACCGATCCCTTCCTGCCGGCCGTGGGCTGGTCGTGGCTGACCGACGCGCTGGAGAGCTCCGGCGCGGACTGGACGGCGCTGGGCGGCACCGTCACCGAGACTTCCTCAGCTCGCTTCGGCGATATCTCCGGACCCTCGCGCACCGACGATCTGGAACTCCGGGCGTCCTGGACGCCGACCGACGCCGCACTGCGGCCGCACGGGCAGGCCTTCTGCCAGGTGATGGCGAGCGTCGTCGGGCTGCCGCCGGTGGGCGTGACCCTCTTCGAGCAGCGCCAGTCCTCCTGACGGTCGGCTCAGAGAACCTTCGCATCCCCACTCGGGTCCCCGAGAGGCCTCCTGCTGTCCGGCGAGTGCCGCTCACGACTTCCGTAGGTCCGTGAAGGCCTCCTTGAGGGACTCTGCATTTACCCACTACTCGGGGCTCGCGCTCTGAGATCCCCTTGGTCGTCGTGTGGCCTTAGGCGTAACACGCGTGATTGGACGCGGAACTCACGGCTGACCCGGTCACGGGCGCGACGTCCATCGGCCTGGTGGTGACATCACCCCACGACCCACCCGCCAACCCGCAGGTCAGACGCAGGCAGAGGTCCGTGAAGGCCTCCTTCCCTACCGTGAGGGTAGGGAAGGAGGCCCTCACGGCCCGGCCCTGTGAAAGCTGGGGCTGCTGAGGCGCTTGAGGTGATCGTGAAGGTCCGTGAAGGCCTCCTTGAGGGACTCTGGGTCCCTCAAGGAGGCCTTCACGGACTCGGCAGCGGTCCCGACACGCCGAATCCCGGCAATCGAGACATAGCATTTGGGTTATTTTGCGAGTTCCGGCCATCTAGCGCCGCTAGGAAAGCTAGCGATACTAAAGGTCCCTTGCTATCGCCGGCAGATCGGCGACCCAAGGACATGAAGGACTCCTTCATTGCGCCTAGCGCAAGCAAGGAGTCCTTCATGTCCCCGCGAAGACCCCCGAAGCGACCGAAGGCGCCTTCGCCTACTCCATCCGCGAGCCCCGAGAGCGTCCGTACGGCGTCGAGAGACCCGACGCGGCCATTCGGACCAGACCAGCCCCGACCAGCACGGAGCCGGTCGAACAGAGGTCTGAACCACCCCGTTCGTGCTAACCCGGCTGTCACCGTGCGCAACAAGATCAAGTGAGCACGAAACGGCCCTCCGGGCACCCCGGAGACCTTCCGGAGCGTTACTGGCGCAGTCACTGAGCGGAGCGATCATGACTCTCCGCGAAGTTGATCAAGCCCCATGCCGGGGACGCTTTCCGGGTCCCCGCGCACTGCTCTTCGAGCGTCCCGGGCAGAGGCACCGGCAGGTGCACGGCTCATCTGCACAGTCGGTTGGGCCCCGGTATCCCCAGTGCATCGTGTTCGTTCGGCGATGTGTTAGCCACCGGCTGTGTACTAGCCCGATCGTGTTACTACGAACTCCCTGAGTGACCACTGGTTTGAGATAGATACCCATTCGATCCCCCCGTGAAGGCCTCGGGGCGGCTACAGTGCCATCGACGACACCACTTTCGGTCTAAAGCTGGCGCGGCTAAACGGCCGAAAGTCCCGGTGCCGGTCGGGGGGCACGACCGACTCCAGGGAGGTAGTGACGTGGCTACCGTCGGCATTTCTCAGGCCGTCCGATCCACGCCAGCCGGTTCATTGCCGGCGAGCATGGTTCCGCACCCGCGGGAAGAGCTTTTTTCCGTGTTGGTGGTCGATGACCACCCATTGTTGAGGGAGGCAATCTCAGCAAGACTCGCACAGATGGGTGCGGGCACCGTCCACGAGGCCGCCACGGTGGCCGAGGCGAGGGCGCGAGCACAGGCCACAGGGCCTTGTGATCTGGCGATCCTCGATCTCGGACTGCCGGATGGCAGCGGCATCGAGCTGGTTACGGAACTCCGTAGCCATGGCTGGCCTCGAGTAGTGGTGCTCGCTTCATCAGACGACCCGTACGCGGTCAGGTCGGCGTTCCAGGCCGGCGCCCAGGCATACCTGCTCAAGTCGGCATCGCCGGTCGTAGTGACCGACGGCGTCCGCAGGGTGCTCGAGGGCGGCGTCTACGCGGACCCGAGCGTCGCACCGGTCCTGGCCACCGGCACCCGAGTCGCCGGCACCGACAACACCCCGCGCGAGCTTTCGGCGCGCGAGGTCGAGGTGCTGCAGCTCGTGGCCGACGGCCAGAGCAACAAGGAGATCGGTGAGGAACTCAGCCTCTCCGCTCTCACCGTGAAGTCCCACCTCTCCCGCATCGGGCGCAAGCTCGGCACGGGTGACCGGGCTCAGATGGTGGCGCTGGCCATGCGTGCCGGCGTGATCCGCTGACAAAGGCGAACAGCCCTGCGGGGCGGGCGGACCAGGCGCGGTCCGCTCGTCCCGTAGGGTCTTCACCTATGGAAGGCGACCGACCCGGAGAACCGCAGACGGACCCGAAGAACGGCACCGATGACACCGGTGGACCGGTTCTTCTGCGCGAGCCCGCCGAGGGCACTCCGCCGGTGATCGCCGACGCGACAGCCCTCGCCGAAGCCTGCGTGAAGATCGCGGGCGGCAGCGGGGCTATCGCCATGGACACCGAACGCGCGTCCGGCTACCGATACTGGCCGAAGGCCTATCTCGTGCAGCTGCGCCGCGAAGGTGCCGGCTCCTTCCTCATCGACCCCATTCCGCTCGAAGGGCAGCTCGAACCCCTCGCGGAAGTGCTCAACAACGCCGAATGGGTGCTGCACGCGGCCTCTCAGGACCTGCCGTGCCTCGCCGAACTCGACCTGCACCCGAAGAGCCTGTTCGACACCGAACTCGCCGGACGGCTCGCCGGGTACGAACGGGTCGCCCTCGGCACCCTTGTCGAACTCCTTCTCGGTTACCAGCTGGAGAAGGGCCACAGCGCCGCCGACTGGTCGAAGCGCCCGCTTCCCGTCGACTGGCTGAACTACGCCGCCCTCGACGTCGAGCTGCTCATCGAGCTGCGCGAGAAACTCGAGGCCGATCTGGCCGCCCAGGGAAAGCTCGACTGGGCCCAGCAGGAATTCGAGGCCGTCCGCACCGCGCCGCCGCCCGCCCCTCGGGCCGAGCCGTGGCGCCGGACCTCCGGGGTGCACAAGATCCGGAGCGCTCGCGGTCTCGCCGCCGTGCGCGAACTGTGGCAGGCGCGGGACGAGCTCGCCCGCAAACGTGACCGCGCGCCGAGCCGGATCCTGCCCGACACCGCCATCATCAACGCTGTCACCGCGGACCCGAAGACCGTCGAGCAGTTGCAGGCGCTGCCGGTGTTCAGCGGCCGGGTCCAGCGCAAGTACACCGCGAGCTGGCTGCGGCATCTGCAGGCCGCCCGCGCGCTCCCCGCCGACGAACTGCCGACCCCCGCGCAGCAGACCGACGGCCCGCCGCCGGTGAACCGGTGGTCGGACAAGGATCCCGACGCCGCCGCCCGGCTCGTCGCCGCCCGCGCGGCGCTGGCCGCGATCGCGGAGGACCGGCGGCTGCCGGTGGAGAACCTGCTGCTGCCGGAACTGGTGCGCCGCACCTGCTGGCGTCCGCCCGCGGAGCTGAGCGAGGACGCCGTCGCCCAGGTGCTCCGCGACGGCGGTGCCCGGCCGTGGCAGGTCGAGCTGACCGTGGCGGCGCTGAGCAAGGCGCTGCACGCCACCGCCACCGCCTGATCCGCTTTCAGTCCTCCAGCAGCATCCGGGCGGAGGCACGCAGCCCCGCGTCCGGTTCCCCGATACCGGCGAGCCTCAGCACGCTGTCGGCCCCTTCGACGGCGTGCGCTTCGACGTCCAGGTCCGGTTGGTCACGCCGGACGATCGCGATGCTCTCGACGAGCCCGAACACGAGGTCGGTCCGGATGCCGACGAGGCCACCGGGTACGCCGGCCGCGGCGACGAGCGAGCCGTAGACGCGTTTGAGTTCCGCCCGTTCGGCGCGGAATCGCGCCAGCCTCGGCGACGAGATCTCCGGCAGCAGGTACAGGGCGCCGAGGTTGTGCCGCGCGCTGCCGAGCAGATGGATGTCCGCGTACGCCAGCGCCCACAGCCGTGCGCCGACCGGCGCGAGCTGCGCCGAAAGCCCGCCCGCGACGTCCAGTGACGGCCGGACGGTGTCCTCCAGCAGCGCCGCGAGAATGTCCTCTTTGGACGGAAAGTGGTAGTAGAGGGACGCCTGGCGCAGGCCGGCGCGTTCGGCGATCGCTCGGGTGGTCGTCGCCGCGTACCCGGCGCCGGTGAACAGCTCCCCCGCCGCGTCCAATACGGCGAGCCGCGCTTCCCGCTTGCTCGCCACGGCGCCGCTGGCTCTCGGCCTTCCCACCCCGGTCGTTTTCGTCATCTATCCGATCCTGCCATTTCTTCGCGAAGATCTTTGTTACGTCCGGTGGTCGGCCCAGGTTACCCAATCCGGTATCTGTTAACACCGCGCTTACCCGGCGGAGATCGGAAGGATCCCGCACGCGCTTAATTTCGGTCAGCCGATCGAAATTCGGCCCTTGAGACAGGAGCCTCCGCAAATGCCTTCCGAAGACCTTTCCGCCTTCGGGTACCGCCAAGAACTTCGCCGGACACTCGGCGGATTCTCCGCCTTCGCCGCCGGTTTCTCCTTCGTTTCCATCCTGACCACGGTGTTCCAGCTGTTCGCCTTCGGCTATTCCTTCGGCGACACGCTCTTCTTCTGGACATGGCCGCTGGTCATCGCCGGGCAATTGCTCGTCGCGCTCAACTTCGCCGAACTCGCCGCCCGATTCCCGCTGGCCGGATCGGTTTACCAGTGGGCGAAACAACTCTCCCCCGGATTCGGGGGCTGGCTCGCCGGCTGGATGATGCTGGTCGGCTGCGTCGTCGCGCTCGCCGGTGCCGCGATCGCGCTGCAGGTGGTCCTCCCGTCGGTCTGGAGCGGCTTCCAGCTCGTCGGCGGGGATCCCGCGATCACCTCCCCGACCGGCGCCAGCAACGCCGTCCTGCTCGGCACCCTGCTGATCGTCATCACCACCGCGATCAACGCGGGCGGCGTACGGCTCATGGCGCGGATCAACGACATCGGGGTCGCCGCGGAACTCGTCGGCGTCCTCGTGCTGGTCGTCGGTCTCGCGTCGTTCGCTGTCCGTGGCCCGCAGGTCGTGACCCAGCCGGCGGGCGAAAGCCCGGGAGCCGGCGGCGTTCTCGCTTCGGCACTGATGGCCGCGTACGTTCTCTACGGTTTCGACACCGCGGCCTCGGTCGCCGAGGAGACCAAGGACGCGCGCCGTGTCGCCCCGCGCGCCGTGCTCCGCGCGCTCTTGATCTCCGGGGTCGGCGGGCTCGCCGTCGTCCTCACCGCGCTGATGGCGGCGCCGAGCCTGACCGACGGGCAACTGGCCGGGAAAGGCCTGCCGTATGTGATCACCGCCGTCTTCGGTGACACTCTCGGCCGGGTCTTCCTCGCCGACGTCGCGATCGCGGTCGTCGTCTGCACCCTGACCATCCAGACCGGCACCGTGCGGCTGATCTACTCCATGGCCCGCGACGGCGCGCTCCCCGGCGCCAGGCGCCTTTCCGCGGTGAACGCCCGCACCGGCACACCGATCGCGCCCGCCGTGCTGTCCGGGGCGCTCGCCATCGGGCTTCTGCTGCTGAATCTGGGGAACCCGACCATCTTCAGCACGATCACCGGCACTTCGGTGGTCGTGGTCTACCTCGCCTATCTCCTGGTAACCGGGCCGCTGCTGCTCCGGCGCCGTCAAGGCCGTTTCACCGCCGAGCCCGGCCATTTCTCCCTGGGGCGATGGGCTATTCCGGTCAACATCGCGGCAGTAGGGTACGGCGCGATGATGATCGTCAACATCGCTTGGCCACGAGCCGAGATCTACGACCTGGCGGGCACCGGTTCCGTCTGGGTCCTGTTGTTCCCGATCGAGTTCGTCGGCGCCGCGCTGCTCACCGGCTATCTCTGCTGGCGCCGCCGCTCCGCGCTCACCACGGTTCCCGTCCCCGCGACCTGAAGGAAGGTTCCATGAGCACGACATCGACCACGTACGGCGCTCGCGACCACGCCCGCGCACAGGCGGGCACCGTGACCGAAGCGATGCCCGCAATCCCCGCGTCCACCTGGCCGGACCCGCCGCCCGGGATCGACCCGGCGAAGCTGGTCTGGGCCGAGACCGTCGCCGGCGGCGGCTACACCCACAAGGTCCTCGCCCGCGGCACCGAGCTGCGGCTGACCGACGTCGAGGGGGACGCCTGCGCGCATCTGCTGCTGTTCAACGCGGACCAGCCCTGGGAGCGGCTGAACGTCGCGGACACGGTGAAGGTCCAGTGGAACGCCTACCTCGGCGAGGCGATCGCCCTGCTTTCGGATCAGGCACGGGTGCTCGCGACCGTCGTCACCGACGAGAGCGGCAAGCACGACGCCCTCTGCGGAACGTCCACTGTGGACAGTAACGCGCAGCGCTACGGCGACGGGAGCCCGCAGGGTGCTTCGCCATCGGGCAACGCGCTGTTCACCCTCGCCGCGGCCAAACACGGCCTCACGCCGCGTGACCTCCCGCCGAGCCTGTCCTTCTTCCAAGGCGTCCACGTGGAGGCCGACGGCGGGCTCACGTTCACCGGTTCGGCCGGTCCCGGCAAATCCGTGGTCCTGCGCACGGAACTCCCGGTCGTCGTCCTGATCGCCAACGTGGCACATCCGCTCGATCCGCGCCCGGACTACCCGGTCACGCCGCTGCGAGTCCTCGCCCAGCGCTCCGCACCGTCCACTCCGGACAGTCCTGAGTGGACGGTTTCCCCCGAGGCGCAGCGTGCCTTCGAGAACACCGCCGACTACCTCACCGCAAGGGGCCTCGCATGACGATCATCTCCGACACCGAGGTCGCCGCGCGGGCGCCGTACTCCACCGTGCTCCGCGAGGGCGAGACGCTCGCGATCATCGATCTCGGCGGCAACCAGGCCGTCGACTTCCTCTGCTACGACGCCGCCGACACGGCGAAGAGGTACAGCGCGGCCGCCACGATCGCCGCGCAGTGCAATATCTTCCTCACCACCGGCAGCGTGCTGCGCACCGGCGAGGGCGCACCGCTGCTGACCGTCGTCGAGGACACCTGCGGGCGGCACGACACGATCGGCGGCGCCTGCAGCAAGGAGTCGAACAGCCTCCGCTACGGCCAGCACACGCGGTTCCAGCACGCCTGCGTCGAGAACTTCCTGACCGAAGGCGCCAAATGGGGCCTCGGCAAACGGGATCTGGTCAGCAACGTCAACTGGTACATGAACGTGCCGGTCGAACAGGACGGCACGCTCGGCATCGTCGACGGCATTTCGGCGCCCGGCCTGGAGGTCAAGCTGCGTGCCGAGACCGACGTCCTGGTCCTGGTGTCGAACTGCCCGCAGATCAACAACCCGTGCAACGGCTTCGACCCGACGCCGGTCCGGATGATCGTCACCGGCGGTGCCGGGTGAAGCTGCTCGTCGCCAACCGGGGGGAAATCGCGGTCCGTGTCATCCGGACCGCAAGGGAGATGGGCATTCCGACGGTCGCCGTCTATTCCGACGCCGACCGTACGGCCGCGCACGTACGGCTTGCCGACGAAGCCGTCCGGCTCGGCCCGGCACCGGCGAGGGAGAGTTACCTCCTCGCCGACGCCATCATCGAAGCCGCGGTGAAGACCGGGGCGGACACGATCCATCCGGGTTACGGCTTCCTGTCCGAAGACGCCGCTTTCGCCAGAGCGGCGGAAGCGGCCGGGATCCGGTTCGCCGGACCCACCGCGGACCATCTCGAAGTATTCGGCAGCAAGCACACCGCGCGGCTGAAGGCCGTCGAGGCCGGTGTCCCGATGCTGCCCGGCACCGGGCTGCTGGACACCCTCGCCGACGCCGAAACCGCGGCCGCCATGGTCGGCTATCCGGTGATGCTCAAGGCCACCGGCGGTGGCGGCGGGATCGGCATGCGGGCCTGCGCGTCCGCCGACGAACTGCGGGACGCCTGGGAAGCGGTGCAGAGCATCGCGGCCAAGAGCTTCTCGACCTCGGGCGTGTTCCTCGAACAGCTGGTGACCCACGCGCGGCACGTCGAGGTCCAGGTGTTCGGCGACGGCGCGGGCAAGGTGCTGGCGCTCGGCACGCGGGACTGCACCCTGCAGCGGCGCAACCAGAAGGTGCTCGAAGAGTGCCCCGCGCCAGGGCTTTCCGAAGCGGTGCGGGAGAAACTGGTCTCCGCGGCCGTCGATCTCTGCGCTTCGGTGCGCTACCGGTCGGCCGGGACGGTCGAGTTCATCTACGACCCGAGGCGGGAAGTGGCCGCGTTCCTGGAAGTGAACACGCGCCTTCAGGTCGAACACCCGGTCACCGAAGCGGTGTACGGGATCGACCTCGTCGAGTGGATGCTCCGGCTCGCCGACGGCGACACCGGGATGTTCGCCACCACGCCGAAACCGCGCGGGCACGCGGTCGAAGCGCGGGTCTACGCCGAGGACCCGGCCGCCGGGCACCGGCCGAGCGCGGGTCTGCTGACCCGCGCCGACTTCCCCGAAGGCGTCCGGGTCGACACCTGGGTCGAGGCAGGCGCGAACGTGACGACGCATTACGACCCCCTGCTGGCCAAGGTGATCACCGTCGGCGCGGACCGGGAGGCGACGCTGGCCGCCCTGGGCGAGGCGCTCCGCGAGAGCCGGGTGGACGGCGTCCGGACGAACCTCGGCCAGTTGCGCGCGGTCGCCGCCGATCAGCGGCTGCACGAGATCACGCACGACACCGCGACGCTCGACACGATCACCGATCCCGAGCCGCGGATCGAGGTCCTGCGGGGCGGCACGATGACCACCGTCCAGGACTGGCCGGGACGGCTGGGGTTCTGGCACGTGGGTGTCCCGCCGAGCGGCCCGATGGACGATTTGTCGCTGCGTCTCGGCAACCGCGCGCTCGGCAATCCCGAAGGCGCGGCGGGCTTGGAGTGCACTGTAGACGGCGTCTCGCTGAAGTTCACCGACGCCGCAATCGTTTGCGTCACGGGCTCGCCGTCGCCGGTGACCCTTGACGGCACGCCCGTTCCACAGTGGACGCCCCTCGAGATCCCCGCGGGAGGCGTGCTCGACGTCGGCACCGGCACCGCCGGGCTCCGCGCGTACGTGCTCGTCCGCGGCGGGATCGAGGTGCCGGACTTCCTGGGCAGCGCGGCGACGTTCACCCTGGGCGGCTTCGGCGGGCACGGCGGGGGCGCGCTGGCGACCGGTGACGTCCTCTCCCCCGGTCCGGAACCGGAGAACGCCGTCACCGGACCGGTTCCCGAAGCCGAACGGCCGGTCTTCTCGACGCACTGGGAGATCGGCGCGTCCGAGGGACCACACGCCGCGCCGGAGTTCTTCACCCCGGACGACGTCGAAACGTTCTACGCCACCGACTGGGAGGTCCACTTCAACTCCGCGCGGACCGGGGTCCGGCTCGTCGGACCCCGGCCCCGGTGGGCGCGGGAAGACGGCGGTGAGGCGGGCCTGCACCCGTCGAACATCCACGACACGCCGTACGCGATCGGTGCCGTCGACTACACCGGTGACCTGCCGATCCTGCTGGGACCGGACGGGCCGAGCCTCGGCGGGTTCGTCTGCCCGGCGACCGTGGTGACCGGGCAGCGCTGGAAACTCGGCCAGTTGCGGCCGGGCGACACCGTGCGGTTCGTGCCGATCACCACCGAGCACGCCTCTTCCTTGCGGGATACGCCCCACACCGCGGTCGAGGCGAGCCGGAAACCGATCGACGACGGTGGCATCCTCGGCCGTCTGTCCACATCGGACGAGAACCCCGAGGTCACCTACCGGCGCAGCGGCGACGACAACCTGCTGATCGAGTACGGGCCGATGAAACTCGACCTGGCCCTGCGGATGCGGGTCCACGCCCTGGCCGATCGGCTGGCCACGGAAGGGCTCGACGGCGTCGTCGACTTGACCCCGGGCATCCGCTCGCTACAGGTCCACGTCGACCCGGACGTGCTGCCGGTGCCGAAACTGCTCGGGCTCGTGCAGGAGGTGGAGCACGATCTTCCGCGCACCGCCGATCTCGTGGTGCCGAGCCGGACTGTACGGCTGCCGCTGTCCTGGGACGACCCGGCGACGCGCGAAGCGATCGAGCGGTACATGGCGGGCGTCCGCGACGACGCGCCGTGGTGCCCGTGGAACATCGAGTTCATCCGGCGGGTGAACGGTCTGTCCAGTGTGGACGACGTCTACCGCACGGTGTTCGACGCGGAATACCTGGTGCTCGGCCTCGGCGACGTCTATCTCGGCGCGCCGGTGGCCACTCCGCTTGATCCGCGGCACCGGCTGGTCACCACGAAGTACAACCCGGCCCGCACCTGGACCGCGGAGAACTCGGTCGGCATCGGCGGCTCGTACCTGTGCATCTACGGGATGGAAGGCCCCGGCGGGTACCAGTTCGTCGGGCGGACCGTGCAGGTGTGGAGCGGCTGGCGGCAACGCGGGTCGTTCGAACCGGGTTCGCCCTGGCTGTTGCGGTTCTTCGACCGGATCTCGTGGTACCCGGTGACCGCCGAGGAACTGCTCGACCTGCGGGCACAGAGTTCGGCGGGGGAACTGGAACTCGACATCACCGACGGCGAGTTCGCGCTGGCCGACCACGAACGGTTCCTGGCCGACAACGCCGCCGACATCGCCTCTTTCCGGGCGAAGCAGAGCGCGGCGTTCGAGGCGGAACGGCAAGCCTGGGCGGCGGCGGGCGAATTCGACCCTCGCCCCGAACCCGTCGGGGCCAAGGTCCCGACCACGAAGGTCGAGGCCCCGCCCGGCGGACACGTCGTCGAGGCACCGTTCGCCGCGACCGTGTGGCGGGTGGACGTCGACCCCGGCAAGAAGGTCGACCCGGCGGAGACGCTGGTGATCCTCGAAGCGATGAAGACCGAGGCGCGGATCCCCGCGCCCGCCGCCGGGGAGGTCGTCGAGGTGCTCGTCTCTCCCGGCGATCAGGTCGCCCCCGGCACACCGCTGGTGGTCTTGGAGCCTATTGGCGTAGCTGAGGAGGTCTCGTCGAATGGACATAACGCGTGAACCCACCCAGCCGAAGGCCCCGCTATCGCGGTGGCAGGGCGCCCTGATCACCCACCGGAACGAGCTTTACCAGGTCGCGCCCTGCCGACGTCGATCGCGGCGGGGGTTCACCACCAGGCAATGGGGAAGGAGCGCGGGATGAGCGTGCTGGAACGGGTGCGCGCCGCGTACCACCGGATCGCGCGGGTCGACCGGCCCGAGATCTGGATCGACCTGCGTCCCGAGGCGGACGTGCTCGCCGACGCGGAGAAGCTGGAAGCCCGTCGTGCGGCGGGGGATTCCCTGCCGCTGTACGGGAAACTGGCCGCGGTCAAGGGCAACATCGACGTCGCCGGGCTGCCGACGACAGCGGCGTGCCCCGAGTACGCCTACCTGCCGGACGAGGACGCGCCGGTGGTGGCGCGGCTGCGGGCGGCCGGGGCGCTGATCCTCGGCACGACCAATCTGGACCAGTTCGCGACGGGACTGGTCGGCACGCGCAGTCCGCACGGCGCGGTCCGGAACGCGATCGACCCGGCGTACGTGTCGGGCGGGTCGAGTTCGGGGTCGGCGGTCGCGGTGGCGCTCGGCATCGCGGATCTCGCGCTCGGCACCGACACCGCCGGATCCGGGCGGGTCCCGGCGGCGTTCAACGGGATCGTCGGCCTCAAGCCGACACGCGGTCTGCTGCCGACGGCCGGTGTCGTGCCCGCGTGCGCGAGCATCGACTGCGTGACGGTGTTCGCGCGGTCGGTCGACGAGGCTTCGGCGGCCTTCGCGTGTCTCAGCGAGCCGCGGGATCTTCCGGTGGTCCACCGTCCTTTCCGGATCGGTGTGCCGGACGCTCTCGGTCCCCTTCAGGAAGGGTGGGCGGACGCGTTCTCCGCGGCGGCTCACGAGTTCCGTGACGCGGGAGCCGAGCTGGTCACTGTCGACATATCGGCGTTTCTCGACGCGGCGCGTCTGCTGTACGAAGGCGCCTTCGTGGCCGAGCGGTACTCGGCGGTCGGCGAGTTCATCGACGCCCACCCGGATGCCGTCGATCCGGCCGTGCGGCGGATCATCGGTGCGGCGAAGGACATCCCGGCACACCGGTTGTTCACCGACTTGGCCGCGCTCGACGGTCTTTCGCGTGAAGCGTCGGCAGTGTTGTCCACTGTGGACTGCCTGCTGCTGCCCACGACGACAGGGCACCCGACGATCGCCGAGGTCGAGGCCGATCCGCTGGGCGTGAACGCCCGGTTGGGCCGGTTCACGAACTCGACGAACCTGCTGGGCCTGTCGTCGCTCGCCGTACCCGCCGGAACCGTCTCCGGGCTGCCGTTCGGGGTGATGCTGGTCGGCCCCGCGTACGCCGACCGGATCCTCGCCGACGTCGCCCGGCTGGTGCCGCGGCGGACGCGGATCGCCGTCGTCGGCGCCCATCTGCGCGGGCAGCCGCTGAACCACGAACTGACCTCGCGTGGCGGGCGGTTCGTTTCCTCCGGATCGACCGCGGCCGAGTACCGGCTCTACGCGCTGGACACCGTGCCGCCCAAACCCGGTCTCGTCCGGGTCGCCTCGGGTGGCGAGCCGATCGAGGCCGAGGTGTGGGACCTGCCTTCGAGCGGCTTCGGCGAGTTCGTGGCGGGCGTTCCCGCGCCGCTGGCGATCGGGAAGGTGCGGCTGGCCGACGGGAGCGAGGTGTCCGGGTTCGTCTGCGAACCGGTGGCCGTGGAGGGCGCCGAGGACATCACCGGGTACGGCGGGTGGCTCGGGTACCTGAGCCGCTGAGGCTCGCGTCTCGTGAGTGGCGTTTCGGGTTCTAACCCGAAACGCCACTCACGACCACCGCCAGGCCCGGGACGCACCGTCCCTCCACCAGGCGTTTTCCGATTCGGTTGGCCTCCCGGGGCGTTCTGGGAACAACGTCACAAACCCTGGCGGCCCGCCGGACGCTGGGTAGCTTCGGAGTGGTGCCCACCACTGTCGTCTCCAGCCGCCGGACCGCGATCAGCGTGCTCGTGGCGCTGGGTCTCGTCGGGATCGCGATGGTGACGCTGGGAGCCACCGGCGTGGCCGTCAAGACGGTGAACGGGCAACCGCTCGCGATCCTCGAAGAGGTCCCCGGCCCCGAGAGCGGGCCGACGTGCGCCGTCGACAAGCGTTATGTCGACGAGGACACCTTCGGTATGCGCCCGGACGTGATCGAAGCGTGGAACGCCATGCGCGCCAAGGCCAAGGCACAGAACATCACGCTCTGCGTGAACGACGGCAAGCGCAGCCGGAGCCAGCAACAGCGCGAGTTCGACAAGGCCGTCGAGCGGTTCGGCTCCGTGGAGCAGGCCAAGAAGTGGGCGTTGCAACCGGAGACGTCCATGCACGTCAAGGGAATCGCCGTCGACATCCAGCCGCTGAACTCGGCAGCGTGGGTGGACGAGAACGGTGGCGCGCTCGGCTGGTGCCGCCGCTACGACAACGAGAAGTGGCACTTCGAGTACGACCCGGCCTATGCCACCGGCGGCTGCCCCGCCCTGCTCCCCAGCGCCACCGGCAACTAACGCGTAACTCGCGTGATTGGACGCGTAACTCACGTGATTGGAGGCGTAACTCCTCCAGACACGCGAGTTACGTCTTCAATCACGCGAGTTACGGCTCCAGACACGCGAGTTACGCGTCCAATCACGTGAAGGTTTCGGCCACGTACTTCGCGGCCTCGGCGAGCAGCGCCTGGTCGTACGGGGCGTCCTTGGCCGCCTTGCTGGACATGATCGCCAGCACGATCGGCGCTTTGGCCGGCGGCCATAGGACGGCGATGTCGTTCAACGTGCCGTAGTCGCCCGTCCCGGTCTTGTCGGCAACGGTCCAGCCGGACGGCAGGCCCGCCCGGATGCGCTCGGCACCGGTGGCGTTGCGCTGGAGCAGATCGCGGAGGAAATCGCGTTTGTCGGCCGTCAGCGTGTCGCCCAGCACGATCTCGCGGTAGTCGGCGGCGAAAGCGCGCGGAGTCGTGGTGTCGCGAAGGTCGCCAGGGGTGGCCTCGGTGATGGCCGGTTCGACCCGGTCCATCCGCGTGACGGTGTCGCCGAGGCTGCGCGTGAACGCCGTCAGCGCGGCGGGGCCGCCGAGGTCCCGCAGCAGCAGATTGCCCGCGGTGCCGTCGCTGAACCGGACGGCGGCGTCGCACAGCTGGCGGATCGTCATGCCGGTGGCGACATGCTGTCCGGTGACCGGAGCGTGTTTCATCAGGTCTTCCCGGGAGTAGCGGACCCGGGTTTCCAGATGCGACAACGGGTTGCGTTGCAAGACGGCGGCAGCCGCGACGCCTTTGAACGTCGAGCAGAACGCGAACCGCTCGTCCGCGCGATGTTCGACCGTGCTGCCGCCTTCGGTGTCGAGCGCATACACGCCGAGCCTGGCGTCGAACTTCTTCTCCAGCTCCATCAACCGGTCGTGGAACTGCCGGGAGGGAGCAGGCGGGGGTGGCGGAGGAGGGGCCGAAGGGCTCGGAGGCGGCGTCCCACGAGTGCAGGCGCCCAGCGGCACCAGGACCGCCATCCCCAGCAACGCGCGACGGGTGACGGCCGACCCCGGCGATGTCATCGTGATCCCTCCCCCTGATCACCTCGAACATAGCAACTTCCCCACCGCCCCCGGATCGGCCAAGCGGCCGACCCGAGCGCACCCGGGAGTGTGCCTTCCCCCACTCGACCGGGCCACCATCCTGGTTACCGACCGGTAACCGGGGCTAGGGTGCGGTCAGGACTACCTCAACTTCAGGAGCATTCGTGGCCGCAGGAGCAACACCGCTCGCGCCGAACGCGCGGTCGGTACGCAATGTCGCCTTCGTCGAAGGGGTGCGAACGCCCTTCGGCAAGGCAGGCGAAAAAGGCATGTACGCCGGCACCCGTGCCGACGACCTCGTCGTCAACGCCATCCGTGAACTGCTGCGGCGGCATCCCGAGCTGCCGCCCGAACGCGTCGACGAGGTGGCGATCGCCGCCACCACCCAGATCGGGGACCAGGGCCTGACCATCGGCCGCACGGCCGCGCTGCTGGCGGGCTTGCCCAAGTCGGTGCCCGGCTTCGCGCTGGACCGCATGTGCGCGGGCGCGATGACCGCGGTCACCACGACCGCGAGCGGGATCGGCTTCGGCGCGTACGACATCGCCATCGCCGGCGGCGTCGAGCATATGGGCCGCCACCCGATGGGCGAGGGCGTCGACCCGAACCCGCGCATCATCGCCGACAAGCTCGTCGACCCGACGGCGCTCGTGATGGGCCAGACCGCGGAGAACCTGCACGACCGGTTCCCCGAGATCACCAAGCAGCGCACCGACGCCTTCGCCGCGCGCAGCCAGGAGAAGTACGCCGAAGCGGTGAAGACCGGCAAGATCGGACCCGAGCTGGTCCCGGTCGCCACCCGCTCCAAGGAATTGGGCTGGGGTCTCGCGACCGAGGACGAGCCGCCGCGTCCGGGCACCACGGTCGAGCAGCTCGCCGGGCTGAAGACGCCGTTCCGCCCGCACGGCCGGATCACCGCGGGCAACGCGGCCGGTCTCAACGACGGCGCCACCGCGGCCCTGCTCGCCGACGAGGACACCGCCCGCGAACTCGGCCTGCCGGTCGGCATGCGCCTGGTGGGCTACTCCTTCGCCGGTGTCGAACCGGAGGTCATGGGCATCGGCCCGGTGCCCGCCACCGAGAAGCTGTTCAAGCGCACCGGTCTGTCGATCGACGACATCGGCCTGTTCGAGATCAACGAGGCGTTCGCCGTCCAGGTGCTCGCTTTCCTCGACCACTTCGGCATCGCCGACGACGACCCTCGCGTCAACCAGTGGGGCGGCGCGATCGCCTGCGGCCACCCGCTCGCCTCGTCCGGTGTCCGGCTGATGACGCAGCTTTCGCGTCAGTTCGCCGAGCGCCCCGACGTGCGCTACGGCCTGACCACCATGTGCATCGGTATCGGCATGGGCGGGACCGTCATCTGGGAGAACCCGGCCTTTGAGGGGGCGAAGTAATGACTTTCACCGCTGAGCAGGCGAAAGCCGCCTTTCCCGACGAGGTCGTCACGAACGCGGTCACTCGTCTGGTGAAGGTGCCCGGCCTCGACAAGCCGGTCGCCCTGATCACCCTGGACAACGGCCACGACCACACCCGGCCGAACACCTTCGGCCCGCAGGGCCTGGTGAGCCTCAACGCCGCGATCGACACCGCCTTCGCCGCGGAACCCGCCGCGATCGCGGTCACTGGCAAGCCG
Source organism: Amycolatopsis sp. WAC 01375 (assembly GCF_003947325.1). Lineage (NCBI taxonomy): Bacteria > Bacillati > Actinomycetota > Actinomycetes > Pseudonocardiales > Pseudonocardiaceae > Amycolatopsis > Amycolatopsis sp. WAC 01375. The sequence continues at coordinate 125,123 of NZ_QHHW01000009.1, read as the reverse complement.
TTCATCTTCGCCGTCGGCGCCGATCTTTCCGGCGTCGAAGCGGTCGCGGATCCGGCGCTGGCACGCGAGATCGCGCAGACCGGGCACGACGTGTTCCGCCGTCTCACCGAGACCGAGATCCCGACGTTCGGGTTCATCAACGGCGCGGTGATGGGCGGCGGGCTCGAACTCGCGCTCTCCTGCCACTACCGCACGCTTTCGGAGAACACCGCCGCGATCGCGTTCCCCGAGGTCTTCCTCGGCCTGTTCCCGGGCTGGGGCGGCACGCAGCTGCTGCCGAACCTGATCGGGCCGGACGCCGCGGTCACCGTGATCATCGAGAACGCGCTGGCGCAGAACAAGATGCTCAAGGTCGCGCAGGCGGCGGAGCTCGGCATCGTCGACGAGGTCTTCGGTTCGGCCGACTACCTCGAACAGTCCCTGTTGTGGCTGGCGAAGGTCGTCAACGGCGAGACCCCCCCCGCCCGCCGCGAGATCGACCGCGGCGCGGGCTGGGACGCCGCCATCGCCCGCGCCAAGGCCATTGTGGACGGACGCACCAAGGGCGCCTCGCCCGGCGCGACCAAGGCCGTCGAGCTGCTGGAGCTGGCCAGGGAGAACGATCTGGACCGCGGCTACGCGGCCGAGACCGACGGGCTCGCCGAACTGCTCATGGACGACACGCTGCGTGCCGGGCTGTACTCGTTCAACCTGGTCAACAAGCGGGCCAAGCGGCCGGCAGGCGCGCCGGACAGGTCGCTGGCGCGCAAGGTGAACAAGGTCGGCATCGTCGGCGCGGGCCTGATGGCCAGCCAGATGGCGCTGCTGTTCGTCCGCCGCCTCAAGGTGCCGGTGGTGCTCACCGACGTCGACCAGGAACGCGTCGACAAGGGCGTGTCCTATGTGCACAGTGAGATCGACAAGCTGCTGGCCAAGAAGCGGGTTTCGCCGGACGGCGCGAACCGGCTGAAGGCACTCGTCACCGGCTCGCTCGACAAGGCCGCGTTCGCCGACGCCGACTTCGTGATCGAAGCGGTGTTCGAGGAACTGGGCGTCAAGCAGAAGGTCTTCGCCGACCTGGAGCAGTACGTCTCCCCCGAGGCGATCCTGGCGACGAACACCTCGTCGCTGTCGATCACCGCGATGGCGTCCCAGCTCAAGCATCCGGAACGCGTGGTCGGCTTCCACTTCTTCAACCCGGTCGCGGTGATGCCGCTGCTGGAGATCGTCCGCGCGGAGAAGACCGACGACGCCGCGCTGGCCACCGCGTTCGCCCTCGGCAAGCAGCTCAAGAAGTCGAGCGTGCTGGTCAAGGACGCGTCCGCGTTCGTGGTCAACCGGCTGCTGCTGCGGTTCCTCGGCGAGGTACTGGTGACCGTCGACGAGGGCACGCCGTTCGAGGTCGCGGACAAGGCACTCGAGCCGCTCGGCCTGCCGATGACGCCGCTGACGCTGATGCAGCTGGTCGGCCCGGCGATCGCCCTGCACGTCGGGGAGACCCTGCACGAGGCGTTCCCGGACCGGTTCACCGTCAGCGAGAACCTCGACCGCTTCGTCAAGGCGGGCAAGAAGGGTGTCTGGCACTGGGACGACAAGGGCCACGCCACCGTCGATCCCGAGGTGGCCGAACTCTGGCAGCGCGGCGACTCGCCGTCGACCTCCGAGCAGGTGCGTGACCGCGCGCTGGCGGCGATCGCCGAGGAGATCCGGATCATGCTCGACGAGGGCGTGGTCGCCGAGGCGCAGGACATCGACCTGTGCCTGATCCTCGGCGCGGGCTGGCCGTTCTGGCTGGGCGGCATCACGCCGTACCTGGACCGGGCCGGGGTGTCCGAGAAGGTCAACGGCAAGCCGTTCCTGGCGCCGGGTGTGGCGAGCGTTCCGCTCTCCTGACCTCTGCCAAAAGGCCACCGTCGGCGATCTCTTGATCGCGGGCGGTGGTCTTTTGCGTTTTTCGTGTATTTCGTGGCGAGCAACTGCGTTTTCATGAACACTGAGTGTCTGTTCGAGACGCTCGCCTCCCCGGCCATCCCCCGGGGAGACGGGCCGCGTACCGCGACGGCGACGATCGTCACACGGCGCCGCGCGTTGGCCGTCCGGACATCACCCGTTCAGCCGGGCTCTTTAGCGTGCCGCCGGTGAACAGCGAAAAGCCCGGCGTCGACCGCCGCGGATTCCTCAAGCGTGCGGGCCTCGTGTCCGCGGCGGCCGCGGGTGCGCCGCTCGCCGCCACCGCCCCGGCGGAAGCCCTCGACCTCGATCTCGACATCGATGTCAACCTGCTCTTCGGCCGGGACCGCTACCGGTGGCTGGTGGGCGATCACCACATCCACACGCAGTACTCCTACGACGCGATGTACACAGTGGACGGAGTCGCCGACGCCGCCCGCCGGCACGGTGCGGACTGGGCGGTGATCACCGATCACGGCCATGCCGCGCACGAGAAGTCCTCGGTGGAGCGGACGAACGCCGCGATCCGGACGGCACAGCGCGAGCACCGCGATCTCCTGCTGTGGCAAGGCATGGAGTGGAACGTGCCGGGCGCCGAGCACGCGACGCTGTTCTTCCAGGCGGGCGCTGACCAGGCCGCGAAACTGCGCGAGTTCGAGCGCGCCTTCGACTGGCGGCTGACCGGGACCGAAACGGGCACGCCGGACAACGAGGCACTGGCGGTCAAGGCGATCCGCTGGCTCGCCGCCGAAGAGCGGGCCCGCCGGATCCACGCGCCGGTGGTGGTGATCAACCATCCGCTGCGCAACGGCCGGATCGCCCCGCACGAGATCCGGGCGCTGCGCGACGCCGCGCCCGGCGTCGTCATCGGCATGGAAGGCGCACCGGGCGCGCAGGCCGACGGCTTCCCGAAACCGCTCGGGAGCGGCGGTGGCGCGCGCGGCGGTTACGGCAACTCCCCCGGCGCCAACTCGTGGCCGGGCTTCCCGGAGTCGGCCTACCGCACCTACGGCGGCTTCGACTGGAGCACCGCGACCGTCGGCGGGCTCTGGGATTCGCTGCTGGCCGAAGGAAAGCCGTGGTGGATCACCAGCAACTCCGACTCGCACTACAACCGCGGCGACACCCACGTCCGGCCCGGCGTCCCGGACGGGTACTACGACGAGCACGGCGCCTACCCGGACCCGATCGACACCGGCGTCCCGCAGACCCTGCCCCCGTACGCGGACTTCGCGCCCGCCGAGTTCAGCCGGACCGTCGTCGGAGTGTCCCGTCGAAGTCACGAAGGTGTGCTGGAAGGCCTTCGCGCGGGACGCGTCTGGGTGGTGCACGGCGGGCTCGCGCAGGAACTGGAGTTCGGCGCGTACAGCGGCTGGAACTCGGCGACGACGGGCGGCAGGCTGCGGGTCCGGCGCGGATCCGACGTCACGGTCGTCGTCTCGGCGAAACTCGCGGCCCGGCCGAACGGCGGCGGCGCGATCCCCCGGCTCGCGCGGCTCGACCTCGTTTCGGGACCGGTGACCGGCCCGGCCGCCGACCGGGACACCCAGACCGCTCCGGGCACGCGGATCGTGCGGTCGTTCGAACCGCGGTGGGCGCCGGGGCGACGAGTGGCCTTCCGGCACACCTTCCGCAACGTGCGCGAGCCGTTCTTCGTGCGGACGCGCGGCACGGACGGCAAGAAGCACGTGCCCGGCGGGATCGAGCCGAGCGCCGACGTGATCGGGCAGTCGAACCCGTTCGAAGACCTGTGGCTGTACGGGAACCCGATCTTCGTGGACGTGCGGTAAGCGTGGGGCCTCGTGAGTGGTAGGGACGGTTCTAACCGTCCTTACCACTCACGAGCCGAGGGTGTCCGGATCCGGTCCCAGCCGCTTCCCCTGCTCCAGCGTCGCGATCGCGGCGCCGTCGTGTGCGTCGAGGGCGAAGTCGAAGACGTCCATGTTCTCCTTGATCCGTTCCGGCGTGACGGATTTCGGGATCACCAGGTGGTTCATCTCGATATGCCAGCGCAGGACGACCTGCGCCGGGGTCTTGCCGTGCTTCTCCGCGATCGTGGTGATCTTCTCGTCGGCGAGCAGCTCTCCACCTCGCGCCAGCGGGCCCCACGCCTCGGTGAGGATCTCGTGCTTCTCATGGAAGTTCCGGAGCAGCGGCTGCTGCAACCACGGGTGGCATTCGATCTGGTTCACCGCGGGGACCGTCCCGGTCTCCTCGATCAGCCGCTCCAGATGCGGGATCTGGAAGTTCGAGACGCCGATCGCCTTCGCCCGGCCGTCCGAGGCGATCTTTTCCAGCGCCCGCCACGTTTCGACGTACTTGTCCTGCGACGGCAGCGGCCAGTGGATCAGGTACAGATCGACGTACTCGAGACCGAGTTCGCTCAGGCTGGTGTCGAAGGCACGCAACGCCGAGTCGTAGCCGTGTTCGGTGTTCCACAGTTTCGTGGTGACGAACAGTTCCTCGCGGGGCAGGCCGCTGGTGCGGACGGCCTCGCCGACGCCGCGTTCGTTGGCGTACAGGGTCGCCGTGTCGATGGCGCGGTAGCCCGCCTCGATGGCGGTACGGACCGCGCCGGCGACCTCGTCGTCGCCGATCTTGAACACCCCGAACCCGAGCTGGGGAAGGGACGTTCCGTTGTTCAGCCTCATGCTGGGGACCATCCCTGAACCGTAACCCCGGCGGCAGGTCAAGGCAGAGCGGGCAGGTGGACGGTCACCGAAAGACCGCCGCCCACAACGGGTTCCGCGGACACCGTGCCGCCGTGCGCCTGGACCGCGGCCCGCACGATCGAGAGCCCCAGACCGGCGCCGGTGCGGGCGGTCCTGGCGACGCCTGCCCGGCGGAACGGCTCGAACAGTTCGGGGACCGCGGCCGGGTCGAGCAGGCCGCCGGAAGAACGCACCCGCAGCACCGACCACTGTGGACCGGCCTGCGTGACGACATCGAGCCAGCCGCCCTCGACGTTGTGCCGCACGGCGTTCTCCAGCAGATTGCCCGCGATCCGTTCCAGCAGCGCGGGATCACCGAATGTCGGCGCGCCCTGGGTCGCGAATTCGGTGCGGATACCGCGTTTCTCGGCGTCGGCCCGCACCGCCCGCCACGCGGTCGCGACGATCACCGCGAGATCGGCCGGCTCCCTGGCCACCAGTCCCGCGCCGTCCGTACGGGCGAGCAGCAGCAGCGAACCGACCAGCCGCTCGGCTCGCTCGGTCGCGTCGCGGACGACACCCGCCATCCGGCGTAATTCGGCTTCGTCGGCCTGCTCGTCGGCCAGGGTGACGTCGAGTTCGGTGCGGATGACCGCGAGCGGCGTCCGCAGTTCGTGGCTGGCGTTCGCGACGAAATGCCGTTGGGCGTCGAACGCGGCCTGCAACCTGTCGAGCATGTCGTCGAAGGTCTCGGCAAGTTCGGCGAGTTCGTCCTTGGTGCGGACCTCGCCGATCCGCTCCCCCATCGATTCGATCGACAGACGCCGCGCCGTCCCGGTGATCTCACGCAGCGGCTGCAGGACCCGCGCGGTGAACGTCCACGCGAGGATCCCCGCCGCCAGCACGACGAAACAGAACGCGGCCGCACCGAACAGCAGCACCCGATTCCGGGCGTACACCCGCAGATGCTCGGTGACGGCGGAAGCGTCGACCTCGACGCCGTCGACCCGCACCGTGGTGCCCGGCGGCAACTGCGGAACCGCGGAAACCGCGTCGCCGACCAGATTCCAGGTCAGCCAGAGCAACAGGAGGCTGACCAGCGCCACCAGCCCGGTCGCGAGCAACGTGACCCGCGCGCGGAGGCTGCGGGCACCGGACAGGTTCACCCGCGTGCGGTCCCCTGCTCCGGCACCCGGTAGCCGGAGCCGACGACGGTCTCGATGATGCCCGGCTCGCCGAGCTTCTTGCGCAGTGTCATCACCGTGACCCGGACGGTGGTGGTGAACGGGTCGGCGTTCTCGTCCCACACGCGTTCGAGCAGTTCCTCGCTGCTGACCACCGAACCGGCGGCCGACAGCAGCACCTCAAGAACACCGAACTCCTTGCGGGTCAGCTCGACCGGACCGCTCGCGCGGCGGACGGTCCGCCTCGCCGGATCCAGTTCGACGTCGCCCGAAGTCAGCAGCGGCGGCGCGGCCGGGGTCGCGCGGCGGCCCAGCGCCCGCACCCGCGCGACGAGTTCGGGGAAGGCGAACGGCTTGGCGAGATAGTCGTCGGCGCCGAGGGAAAGCCCGTCGACGCGGTCCGAAACGGAACTGCTCGCGGTGAGCATCAGCACGCGGGTCAGCTCGCCGGACGCGACGATCTCGCGACACAGGTCGTCACCGGACATACCGGGCAGGTCGCGGTCGAGCAGCACGACGTCATACCGGGTGACGGCGGCCTTCTCGTGCCCGTCGTCACCGGTGAGCGCGATGTCCACCGCCATCCCCTCGCGCCGCAGGCCGCGTGCGATCGCGTCGGCGAGGGGTTCTTCGTCTTCGACTACCAGAATTCGCACGACCCTACGTTGCCACATTTACCTGAGAGTGACCTGATTGGACCAACCGGCGGTGACCGTTCGGTGCCGGTGGTCGTGAGTGGCGATTCGGGTTAGAACCCGAATCGCCACTCACGACCACCTGAACCGACGCCTTACCCTCACCCCCACCTCAACGCGAACCACAGGCGCATCCGGACCTCCGGATCCGCCAGGTCCACGCCCAGCGCCCGTTCGATCTGCCCGATCCGGTGCCGGACGCTGTTGCGGTGCACGCCGAGTTCGGCGGCCGTCCGGTCCCAGCCGCCGTGGTGCGCGAGCCAGGTCCGCAGCGTGTCGACCAGTTCGCGGTCGCCCTTCCGGTCCAGTTCGCGCAGCGGCGCCAGCGTTTGGGCGGCGAACCCGGCCGCCGCGTCCGGGGCGATCAGCGCGTCCAGGCCGAGCCCGGACGCCTCCGCCACCACCGGCCGTTCCAGCGCGGCGGCCCGCCGCAGCAGCGACTCCACTTCGGCGCGCGCCTCGGGGAGCCGATCGGGCGGGACGGGCGAACCCACGACGGTGAGCCAGCCGTCGGCGCGGAGCCGGTCGAGGTCGCCGATCTCCGGCGCCTCGCGGACGATCGCGGTGAAGCGTGGCCCGGGCAGCAGCCGCACGAGCGGGGTGTCGAGCCGGGCGCGCAGCCAGTCGTAGCGCGCGGCGACCTCGTTCGGCCCTCGGCGGTAGGCGATCCCGGCGACCAGGCGCCGGTCGTCCCCGCCGACCACGTCGGTCTCGCCCAGCAGCAACGCCGTGGCGGTGGCACCCAGTCCGGCCGCGTCCGAACCCGCGCGGCCCACCAGCCCGAGCAGCGCCGCCCCGACCGACAGGATCGAGCGGTCCGCGCCGTCGAATCGTTCGACGCGGCCGACCACGACCAGATGTGACGCCGTCGCCTGCGGGTACACCGGTTGCGCGACGACATGCGTGCCGTCGGCCAGTTCCGTCGTCGCGCTGCGGATCCCCCGGCCCGCCCGCAGCGTGGCGACCAGTTCCCGGACCTCGTCCGGTAGCGGGGACGGCGCGCCGTGGTCGGCGGCGAGGACGTCGCCGACACCGACCAGCGCCACCCACGCCCGCAGCCGCCCGGCCAGCGCGCTCGCGAGTTCGCCGAGCCCGTCGCCCGCGGCCCTGGTCAGCGCCTCGCGCGCGGCCGCGATCCGCCGTTGTTCCCGCTGCCCCGCCTCGGCGAGCGCGACCGACACCGCGCGGCTGATCGCCAGGAACGGCGTCCGAGGCTGGACGACGATCAGCGGCAATCCGTGCCGCGCGCAGGCCGACCGCAGTGCCGGCGGCAAAGTCTCGTGGGTGCCCGGCGTCAGCCCGAAGCCGAGCGCGGAGATCCCGCTGTCGGCCAGCCTCCGGACGTAGCGGTCGACCTCGGACAGCTCCACCGGAAGGTTCACGCCGGCGGTGAGCAGCAGTTCCGCCCCGAGCAGGTACGGCGCGGGATCCCGCAGCTCGCTGACGTGCGCCCAGCGCACCGGGGCGTCGAGCGCGTCCGGGCGCAGTGTCTCCCCGACCGGGTCGAGTGCCAGTTCCGGGTTGCCGACCACGGCCCGTAACGGGACATTCACATCCGAGTCGAACGGATCGCGGCTTTGGGTCATTTCATCCTCGATTTCCGACGCAGTGGATGGATCATCCCATGTCGTTCAAGGAGCGAACGAACCTACGGTGGCCCGAACGAAGCGAACCGCCCAAGGCAAGGAGGACACCGTGGCCGGTGACTACGCGGTGATCGCGCTCTACATAGCGGGCATGATCGGGGTCGGCTGGTTCGGCCTGCGGCTGGCCAAGACCAAATCCGACTACCTGGTCGCGGGCCGCCGCCTCGGCTGGTTCATGTACTCGGGCACGATGTCCGCGGTCGTCCTCGGCGGCGCTTCGACGGTCGGCGGCGTGAAACTCGGCTACACCTACGGCATCTCCGGCGCCTGGCTCGTGATCGCGATCGGCGTCGGCATCCTGGTCCTGCACACGCTGTTCGCGCGGCGGCTGGTGAAGCTGCGCGTCTACACCGTCGGAGAGATGCTCGACCTGCGCTACGGCGGCTCCACGAGCGCCATCTCCGGCGTCGTCATGTGGGCGTACACGCTGATGCTGACCGTCACTTCGACGCTGGCCTTCGCCACCATCTTCAAGGTCCTGTTCAACGTGCCGAGCTGGGCCGGGATCGCCATCGGCGGGTCGATCGTGGTGCTCTACTCGGTGCTCGGCGGCATGTGGTCGATCACGCTGACCGACATCGTCCAGTTCGTCATCAAGACCATCGGCATCCTCTTCATCCTGTTGCCGGTCTCGATCGTCTCGGCGGGCGGCTTCGACGGGATGGCCGCGCGGCTGGACGAGAGCTACTTCGAACTCACCGCCATCGGCGGCGACACGATCCTCACCTACTTCCTCATCTACAGCTTCGGCCTGCTGATCGGCCAGGACATCTGGCAGCGCGTGTTCACCGCGAGGACGCCGGGCATCGCGACCGGTGGCGGCGTCATCTCCGGTGTCTACTGCCTGGTCTACGGCCTCGCCGGCGCGCTGATCGGCACCGCGGCCAAGACGCTGTACCCGAACCTCGCCAGCGCGCAGGACGCGTTCGCGACCATCGTCGAGCAGCAACTGCCCGCCGGGATCCGCGGTCTCGTGCTCGCGGCGGCGTTGTCGGCGATGATGTCGACCGCCAGCGGCGCGCTCATCGCCTGCTCCACGGTCAGCACTTCGGATCTGCTTTCCAAGCTGGGCCTCAAGAAGGCCGTCAACGAGGTCACCAGGAACCGCGTCACCACCCTGATCCTCGGCATTGTCGCGATCGGCATCGCGATGGTCGTGGACGACGTCGTCAACGCGCTGACCATCGCCTACGACATCCTCGTCGGCGGGCTGCTCGTCGCGATCATCGGCGGGCTGGCCTGGAAACGCGGCACTCGTCAGGGCGCGCTCGCGTCGATGGTCGTCGGTACCGTCGTGGTCATCGCGTTCATGTTCGTCGACGGCGTCGAGGCCAACAGCCCGATCTACTGGGGTCTCGGCTCCAGTCTGGCGGTGTACCTGCTGGTCAGCTTCCTCACCCCGCGTACCTCCGACGAGATCCTCACCGTGTGGACCCGCCGTCTGAACGGCAGCGCGGTCGCCGAAGAAGAAGAGGCGAAACTCGCCGCTTCGAAGTCCTGAAACCCTTACACCCCAAGAAGGAGACACAGTGCCTGAGCAGAGCCCGATCGGCCCCGTCGACTCGTCCAAGGTGCCCCGGTTCGCCGGTTTCGCGACCTTCGCGAGGCTGCCGCGGATCGATCAGGTCGAGCGTGCCGATGTCGCCGTCGTCGGCGTGCCGTTCGACGCCGGGGTGTCCTACCGCCCCGGCGCGCGGTTCGGCCCCGCCGCGCTCCGTGAGGCCAGCAGGCTCCTTCGCCCGTATCACCCGGAACTCGACGTCTCGCCGTTCGCCGAAACACAGGTGGTCGACGCCGGCGACATCGCGCTCAACCCGTTCAACATCGGCGAGGCGATCGAGACCCTGCAGGACGCGGCCGAGGCGCTGACCGCGAACGGGACGCGGCTGGTGACCGTCGGCGGCGACCACACGGTCGCGCTGCCGCTGCTGCGGGCGGCGGCGAAGAAGCACGGACCGGTGGCGCTGCTGCATTTCGACGCGCACCTCGACACCTGGGACACCTACTTCGGCGAGCCGTACACCCACGGCACCCCGTTCCGGCGGGCGTCCGAGGAAGGCATCCTCGACACCGAAGCGCTGTCCCACGTCGGCACGCGCGGCCCGCTGTACGGCAAGCGGGATCTGGAAGAGGACCGCCGCCTCGGATTCGGCATCGTCACCTCCGGCGACGTCATGCGCCGCGGGGTCGCCGAGACCGTCGACGCGCTGCGCCAGCGCATCGGCGGCCGTCCGCTCTACATCTCCGTCGACATCGACGTGCTCGACCCCGCGCACGCGCCGGGCACCGGCACCCCCGAAGCGGGTGGCATGACCAGCCGTGAACTGCTGGAGATCCTGCGCGGGCTGCGGGACTGCAACCTCGTCGGCGCGGATGTGGTGGAGCTCGCCCCGGCTTACGATCACGCCGAGATCACCGCCATCGCGGCCTCCCACGTCGCCTACGACCTGGTGAGCCTGCTCAGCCTGGGAAAGAGCGAATGACACAACGGATAGGCGGCGACGTCGTCGTCGAGACCCTCCGCGCGCTCGGCGCCGACACCGTGTTCGGCCTGCCCGGCCAGCACGCGCTCGGCCTGTTCGAAGCACTGCGGCGCACGGACGACCTGCGCGTGATCAGCTCGCGGGTGGAGAACAACCTGGCGTTCGCGGCCGACGGGCACGCCCGTGCCCGGCTCGCGGCGGACCCCGAAGGCCCGGTCCCGGTGACCCCGATGATCGTGTCGACCGGACCCGGCGCGCTGCTGACTTTGGCCTCACTGCAGGAATCCCGGGCGGCTTCGGTACCGGTGCTCGGCATCTCCAGCCAGATCCCGGTCGCCGGGCTCGGCGGCGGACGGCACGGGTACCTGCACGAACTGCCCGATCAGCAGGCCAGTTTCCGAGACGTCGTGAAGTCGGTGCACGTGGTGCGCACCGTCAGCCAGATCCCGACGGCGCTGCGCGAGGCCTGGGAATCGGCGGCGACCGCGCCGTACGGCCCGGTGTGGGTCGAGATCCCGCAGGACATCCTGCTGGCACCGACGGAGCTGCCGCGGATCACTTCGGTGACCGCACAGCCCGCTCCGCTCGCGCCGTTGCCGGAGCTCGTCACCGAGGCCGCGGATCTCCTTGGCACGGCGAAGAATCCGGTGATCCTGGCCGGTGGTGGCGCACTGCGCTCGGGTGCACGGGCGGAATTGAAGGCGCTCGCGGAGGCACTGCGCGCGCCGGTGGTGTCGACGTTCGGCGGCAAGGGTGTCTTCGGCTGGGACCACGAGCTTTCCGGGCAGTCGTGGGTCGAAGACTGGCACAGCACCGAGTTCCTCTCGGCCGCGGATGTGCTGCTCGTCCTCGGTTCCGGGCTCGGCGAGCTGTCCAGCAACTACCGCGAGTTCGCCCCGCGCGGCCGGATGATCCAGGTCGAGGCCGATCTCGGGAAGCTGGAGTCGAACTACCCGGCGCTGGGTATCCACGCCGACGTCCGCCTTGTCCTGCAAGGACTTCTGGAGCAGGTGCCGTTCCGCCGGTCCGACGGTGCCGCCGAAGCCGCGGTGGCGGATCTGCTGGCCAAGGTGCGCGAACGCCTCGACGCCCAGCCCCTCGAGGTCGAGCGCAAGCTGATCGAAGACATCCGCGCGGCGCTGCCCGAGGGCACGCAGACGTTCTGGGACATGACGATCGCGGCCTACTGGGCCTGGTCTGCGTGGAATCCCGATGGCGCGCCGATCCACACCGCGCAGGGCGCCGGCGGGCTCGGCTACGGCTTGCCCGGCGCGCTCGGCGGTGCTGTCGCCACCGGCGGACCGGTGCTCGCGGTGTCCGGCGACGGCGGCGCGATGTACGGGATCGCGGAACTGGCCACGGCGGTCCAGCACGGTCTCGACGTCACGTGGCTGGTCATCGACGACGGCGGCTACGGCATCCTGCGCGAATACCTGACCGGCGCCTTCGGCCAGTCCACCGCCACCGAACTCGCACGGCCGGATTTCGCCGCGCTGGCGCGCTCTTTCGGCGTCAGCGCGGCGGTGTCCTCTTTGGACAGCATCGGGAAGGACCTCGCCGACGCGCTGGGCACGCCAGGGCCGTCCGTAGTCGTCCTCCCCGCCCTGCTGAAGATGTTCGAGCCGACCCACCTGGAGAAGAAATGACTCAGGTCCTCAATTTCGTCGACGGCGCCGCGGTACCGGCGTCGGGCTCGCGGACACTCGACCTGGTGGACCCCGCCACCGGCGAGGTCTTCGGCACCAGCGTCCTGTCCGAGCAGTCCGATGTGGACGCCGCGCTGGCCGCCGCCGAGCGGGCGTTCAAGGTGTGGCGCAAGAGCACTCCCGCCCAGCGTCAGCTCGCCCTGCTGAAGATCGCCGACGCGGTCGAGGCACGCGCGGAGGAATTCGCCGAACTGGAGATCCGTGAGACCGGCAAGATCCGGTCCGTCGTGCTGGACGAGGAGATCCCGGAGTGCGTCAGCGCGCTGCGGTTCTTCGCCGGTGCCGCACGGCAACTCGAAGGCACCGCGTCCGGGGAATACCTGCCGGGACATTCTTCGGCGATCCGGCGTGAACCGGTCGGCGTCTGCGCGCAGATCGCGCCGTGGAACTACCCGCTGATGATGGGCGTCTGGAAGATCGCCCCGGCGCTGGCCGCCGGGAACACCGTCGTGTTGAAGCCCGCCGAGACCACGCCGTCGACCGCCGTACTGCTGGCAGAGGTCGCGGCGGAGTTCCTGCCGCAGGGTGCGTTCAACGTGCTGTGCGGCGACCGCGACACCGGCCGCGCGCTGGTGAAGCACCCGATCACCGAGTTGGTCTCGATCACCGGGTCGACTCGCGCGGGCATCGACGTCGCCACCGTCGCGGCCGCCGACCTCAAACGCACGCACCTGGAACTCGGCGGGAACGCGCCGCTGCTGGTATTCGGCGATGTGAACCTCGCCGAGGCGGCGGAAGGCATCGTCGGGGCGGCGTTCTACAACGCCGGGCAGGACTGCACCGCGGGCAGCCGGGTGCTGGTGGACGCGGCGATCCACGACGAGTTCGTCGCGGAACTCACCAAGGCCGCCGCCGCGCAGGCCCCCGGCCGGGACTTCGGCCCGCTCAACAGCCAGGCGCAGTTCGGCCGGGTGCGCGGTCTCGTCGAGCGGCTGCCGTCGCACGCCCGCGTGGAGACCGGCGGCGTCCCGGCCGGTGACCGCGGTTTCTTCTTCTCCCCCACCGTGGTCTCGGGTTTGAAGCAGGACGACGAGATCGTTCAGGAGGAGATCTTCGGCCCGGTGATCACCGTCCAGTCCTTTGTGGACGAAGACGAAGCGGTGCGCCTGGCCAACGGCGTCCCGTACGGGCTGGCGTCGTCGATCTGGACCAACGACCTGACACGCGCGACCCGCGTTTCGGGTGAACTCGACTTCGGCTGCGTCTGGGTCAACACCCACGGGCCGCTGGTCTCGGAAATGCCCCATGGCGGCTTCGGGCACTCGGGCCACGGGAAGGACCTCTCGTCCTACTCCTTCGCCGAGTACACCCGCGTCAAGCACGTCATGACCCGCTTCGCCTGACCGCGATTCGGCACCTGGTCGCGGTAGTTCGCGACGCCAACGATCGCAAGCAGGTGCCGAATTGCGTACTTGGAGGTCCCCATGGGTGACAAGGTCACCGAAGTCGAGCAGCACGGCATCGCGCCGATCCCCCCGGAGGAACAGACGTCGCGCCCCCGTGACCTGTTCCGGATGGCGTTCGGCGGCGCGAACACCTTCGCCACCATCATCCTCGGGACACTCCCGATCGCCTTCGGCCTGAGCTTCTGGGCCGCGGTGGCCGCCACCGTCGCGGGTGTGGTCGTCGGCGCGCTGGTGCTCTCGCCGATGTCGTTGTTCGGTCCCCTCACCCGGACCAACAACGCCGTCTCCTCGGGCGCGCATTTCGGCGTCGTCGGCCGCTGTGTCGGTTCCTTCCTCTCCCTGCTGACGGCGATCACGTTCTTCGCCATCTCGGTCTGGGTGAGCGGCGACGCCGTCGCCGGTGCAGCGCAACGGCTCTTCGGCTTCGACGGCGGCGAGGTGCTCCGCGGCGTCGCGTACGGCGTCATCGCGATCGCGACGCTGGTGGTGTGCATCTACGGCTACCGGTTCATGCTGCTGGTGAACCGGGTCGCCGTCGTACTGGGCACGGCGATCATGCTGCTCGGGATCGTGGCCTACGGTGGCACGTTCGACCCGGGTTTCGCCGGCACCGGCGTCTATGCCCTCGGTGACTTCTGGCCGACCTGGATCCTGGCCGCGCTCACCACGATGGCGAACCCGATCTCGTTCGGCGCCTTCCTCGGCGACTGGACGCGCTACATCCCCGCGCGCCACAGCCGCCGTTCCCTGCTGGCCGCACCGTTCCTGGCGCAGCTGGCGACGCTGCTGCCGTTCGGATTCGGCATCGCCACCGCGACGCTGGTCGCCGATCCGGCCGACTACATCACCGGCCTGACCGCGATCTCCCCGCTCTGGTACGCGATCCCGTTGATCGTGGTCGCGCTGATCGGCGGGCTGTCCACCGGCACGACGTCGCTCTACGGGACCGGGCTGGACTTCAGCTCGATCTTCGTGAAGCTGAGCCGGGTGCAGGCGACGCTGCTGATCGGCTCGCTCAGTGTCGTGTTCATCTTCGTCGGCAATTTCGTGCTCGACATGGTCTCGAGCATCAACGCCTTCGCCACGCTGATCGTGCTGTGCACCTCGCCGTGGATGGTGATCATGATGATCGGGTTCGTGCTGCGGCGCGGGTTCTACGACCCGGACGACCTCCAGGTGTTCAACCAGGGCCGCAAGGGCGGCCGCTACTGGTTCACCCGAGGCGTGAACTGGCGTGCGATGGCCGCGTGGATCCCGGCGACGACGCTGGGCCTGCTGACCGCCAACACCCCGATGATCGCCGGACCGTTCAAGGACATCGCGGGCGGCGTCGACGTCAGCATGGTGGTGACGCTGTGCACGGCGGCGATCGCGTATCCCGTGCTGGTGAAGCTTTTCCCCGAGCCGCGGGAGGTCTACGCGTACTCGGAGCCTGTCGCCACTCCGGCGGTCGCGATCGCCCAGGAGGCTTAGGGCACCACCGCTCGTGTTCCGTGAAGGACCCCTTGCCTCGGCTCAGCCGACGAAACCCGCCCTTCACACTTCCCCAGTACATGAGCAAAGCCGCAGGCCACGCCTAGGTGGTTGGCTCTAGCGACCCGAAACACTCACGAGACCCACCGCGTTCCGCCGCTCAGGACGCCGACGAAGAGCATCGCGCGTGCAATGAAAGGCCCCTTCATTGCAAAATTTGCAATGAAGGGGCCTTTCATAGCGTTTGTCAGCGGTGCGTGTCCTCCGGCGCCGGCGTCCGGCTCGCCAGGTTCGCCGACCATTCGGTGACCCGCCGCGCGACGTCCTGCGCGGTGAGCCCGACCCGGGCCAGCACCTCTTCGCGCGAACCGTGGTCGTGGAACACCTGCGGCACCGCGAGATCGCGCAGCGGCACGTCGCATTCGGCGTCGCGGAAGAGCGCGGCCAGCGCGGAGCCGAAACCGCCGTGCCGTCCGCTGTCCTCGACGCTCACGACCAGCTTGTGCTGCTCCGCCAGCGCCACCAGTTCGGCGGGCGCCGGGACGACCCACCGCGGGTCCACCACGGTCACGCCGATGCCCTGGTCGGCCAGCCGGTCCGCGGCGGCGAGCCCGAGCATCGCGAACGCGCCCACGGCGACCAGCAGGACGTCGGCGTCGCCGTCGGGTTTGCGCAGGACGTCCACGGTGCCGACGCGTTCGACGGCGGGCACGGAGTCGACCACACCGCCCTTGGAGAACCGCAGCGCCGTCGGACCGTCCTCGACCGCGACGGCCTCCCGCAGTTCCTCGCGCAACGTGCCGGCGTCGCGCGGCGCGGCGACCCGCATACCCGGCACCATGCCGAGCAGCGAGAGGTCCCACATGCCGTGGTGACTCGGCCCGTCCGGTCCGGTGATACCGGCCCGGTCCAGCACCAGCGTCACCGGCTGGCGGTGCAGTGCGACATCCATCAGGACCTGGTCGAACGCCCGGTTCAGGAAGGTCGAGTAGACCGCGACGACGGGGTGCTTGCCGCCCATCGCGAGCCCGGCGGCCGAAGTCACCGCGTGCTGCTCGGCGATGCCGACGTCGTACCAGCGGTCCGGGTACGCCTCGGCGAACTTGTGCAGCCCGGTCGAGCGCAGCATGGCCGCGGTGATCGCGACGACGTCCTCGCGGTCGGCGCCGATCTTCACCAGCTCGTCGGCGAAGACGCCGGTCCAGCTCGGGCCCTTGACCGGCGGCAGGCCGGTTTCCGGGTCGATCGGGTCGGTCTGGTGCATCTGGTCGGCCTGGTTGGTCACCGCGGGCTCGTAGCCGTGGCCCTTCTCGGTGACCACGTGCACGATGACCGCGCCGCCGAAGTCGCGCGCGCTCTGGAACGCCTTCTCCAGCGCGGCCAGGTCGTGCCCGTCCACCGGGCCGAGGTACTTGAGGCCGAGGTCGGAGAACATCATCTGCGGGCTCAGCGCGTCCTTGAGCCCCGCCTTGGCCGCGTGCAGCGCCGCGTAGATCGGCTTGCCGACGATGGGCGTGTGCCGCAGCAGGTCCTTGCCGCGGTCCAGCACGCGTTCGTAGCCCGGCTTGAGCCGCAGCGACGCGAGGTGGTCCGCCACGCCGCCGATGGTCGGCGAGTACGAGCGGCCGTTGTCGTTGATGACGATGACGACCGGGCGGCGCGGGTTCGCGGCGATGTTGTTGAGCGCCTCCCAGCACATGCCACCGGTCAGCGCGCCGTCGCCGACGACGGCGATCGCGTGCCTGCCGCCCCCGCCCAGCTCGAACGCCTTCGCCAGACCGTCCACATAGGACAGCGCGGTCGACGCGTGGCTGTTCTCGACGAGGTCGTGCTCGCTCTCGCAGCGCGCCGGGTAGCCGGTGAGGCCGCCGAGCTGGCGCAGCTTGCCGAAGCCGTCATGACGGCCGGTGACGATCTTGTGCACATACGCCTGGTGACCGACGTCCCACACGATGGCGTCGTTCGGCGAGTCGAAGACCCGGTGCAGCGCCATCGTCAGCTCGACCACACCCAGGTTCGGGCCGAGGTGACCACCGGCGAGCCGCACCTTTTCTACGAGGAAGTCCCGGATCTCCGCGGCCAGCTCGTCGAGCTGCTCCGGGGTCATCCGCTTCAAGTCGGCCGGTCCGTGCACGGACTCGAGCAACGTCACTCTCCCACCTCGCCTGATTCCTCTTCCGCCGTTCCGACCAGTCTACGGAGGGTCCCTGAGAGTCTTCCGTCCGCCGCGTCACGGGTCACATGTCAGAAAATCACCACTCGACACCCGACGGTGTGAACATGGTCTCTTTTGCCAAGTAGCGGTCACGTCGGGTGGCCGCGATAATCGCTGATCGACGGTTGAGCAGGAGCCGGTTGCGGAGGGCTTGATGGCGGACTTTTTCATCGGTGGCGAGTGGGTCGACGCGGTCGGCGGTGGTCGCCGGGAGATCCGCTGCCCCGCGGACGGGTCGCTGGTCGCGGAAGTCGCCGAAGGCACCCGTGAAGACACCGAAGCGGCCATCGCCGCCGCGAGGAAGGCGTTCGACACCGGCCCGTGGCCGGGCACGCCCGCTCCCCAGCGCGGTGACCTGCTGTTGAAGGCCGCGGACCTGCTCGATCGCGACGCATCGGCCTTCGCCCGCGCCGAATCGCTCGACACCGGGAAACGGCTGGTCGAGAGCGAATACGACATGGCCGACATCGCCGCGTGCCTGCGCTACTTCGGCAAACTCGCCGCCAACGACGCCGGCCGCGTGGTCGACACCGGCAACCCGGACGCGTTCAGCCGGATCGTGCACGAGCCGGTCGGCGTCTGCGGGCTGATCACGCCGTGGAACTACCCGCTCCTGCAGACCATCTGGAAGGTCGCCCCCGCGCTCGCGGCGGGCAACACGTTCGTCCTCAAACCCAGCGAACTGACCCCGCACACCTCGATCATGCTGATGAAGCTGCTGACCGAGGCCGGGCTGCCCGGCGGCGTCGCGAACCTGGTGCTCGGGGCGGGCGCGCAGGCCGGGGCGCCCCTTTCGGAGCATCCGGATGTCGATCTCGTCTCGTTCACCGGCGGCCTCGCGACCGGCAAGATCATCGCCGCCTCGGCCGCCGCGACCATCAAGAAGGTCGCGCTGGAACTGGGCGGGAAGAACCCGAACGTCGTCTTCGCCGACTCGGACTTCGACACCGCCGTCGACTACGCGCTGACCGCGGTGTTCCTGCACTCCGGGCAGGTCTGCTCGGCGGGCGCGCGGCTGATCGTCCAGAAGGAGTGGCATGAGGAGTTCGTCGACGAACTCGTCCGCCGCGCCGAACTGATCCGACTGGGTGGACCTTTCGACCCGAAGGCTGAAACCGGTCCGCTGATTTCGGCCGCCCATTTGGAAAAGATCGAGCGCTACGTCGCCGCGGCGCTGGAAGAGGGCGCCGTCCTGCGCACCGGCGGCAAACGACCCGACGATCGCGAGCTCGCGAAGGGGCACTACTACCTGCCGACCATCCTCGACAACGTGAAGCAGGGCAGCAGCGCCGTCGTCGACGAATCGTTCGGCCCGGTGCTCACCGTCGAGACCTTCACCGACGAGGACGACGCCGTCCGCATCGCCAACGACACGCACTACGGCCTCGCGGGGGCGGTGTTCACTTCGGACGCCTCCCGCGCGCAGCGGGTCGCGAACCGGCTTCGGCACGGCACGATCTGGATCAACGACTTCCACCCGTATCTGCCGCAGGCGGAATGGGGCGGCTACAAGCAATCCGGTTTCGGGCGCGAACTCGGCCCGACCGGACTCGCCGAATACACGGAGGCGAAGCACATCTACCAGAACCTCCGGCCCGCTCCACAGCGCTGGTTCTCCGGGGAGCCCGCGTCCAACTAAAGAGGGGAAAATTGCCGATGAGCAATCCTTCCGACGACGGCCTCGCCGGTTTCGGCTACAAACAGGAACTCGAAAGAACGCTCGGCAATTTCCACACCTTCGCCGCCGGGATCAGCTACATCTCGATCCTGACGGGGACCTTCCAGCTGTTCTACTTCGGCTTCAGCTTCGGCGGGCCGGCGTACTGGTGGTCGTGGCCGATGGTGTTCGTCGGCCAGCTGATGGTGGCGTTGTCGTTCGCCGAACTGGCCGCCCACTATCCGGTCGCCGGCTCGATCTACAACTGGTCGAAACGGCTCGGCAGCCCGCACGTCGCCTGGCTGGCCGGGTGGATGATGCTGACCGCCTCGATCGTCAGCATCGCCGCGGTCGCGCTGGCGTATCAGATCACGCTCCCGCAGATCTCGTCGTTCTTCTCCTTCTCCGGCGACAGCGCGGTGAACGCGGTCATCCTCGGCACCGTCCTGATCCTGTTCACCACGCTGGTGAACGCCTGGGGCGTCAAACTGATGGCGCGGATCAACAGCGCCGGGGTGTTCATCGAGCTGATCGCCGCGGTCCTGCTGATCGTCGCGCTCGCGGTGAACATCACGCGCGGCCCCGAGGTCGTCATGCAGACCAACAACACCGGCGCCGACCAGCCGTGGGGGTACTTCGGGGCGTTCCTGGTCGCCTCGCTCGCGTCGACCTACGTCATGTACGGCTTCGACACCGCCAGCTCGCTCGGCGAGGAATCCCACGACCCGCGCAAGAACGCGCCCAAGGCGATCCTGCGCGCGCTGATCGCGTCGTTCGTCATCGGCGGGCTGATCCTCATCCTGGCGCTGATGGCCGTCGGTGACATCAACAACCCGCAGATCGCGACCGGCGGGCTCCAGTTCATCGTGCTCGACGTCCTCGGCAGCACGATCGGCACGATCTTCCTGCTGGCGGTCGTCATCGCGATCACCGTGTGCAACCTGGCCGTGCAGTCGGCGGCGATCCGGATGATGTTCGCGATGGGCCGCGACAACAACCTGCCCGCCGGGAAGCATCTGGCGCGGGTGTCGCCGAAGACGAAGACGCCCGTGATCCCCGCGATCGTCTCCGGGGTGATCGCGGTGCTGATCCTGGTGGTCAACGTCGGCCAGCCGCAGATCTTCACGGTGATCACCAGTATCGGCATCATCATGATCTACCTGGCGTACCTGCTGGTCACCGTGCCGATGCTGGTCAAACGCCTGCGCGGGCAATGGCCGCCGCCGAAGGTGGCGGGCACCAAGTACTTCTCGCTCGGAAAACTGGGGCTGCCGGTCAACATCCTCGGCGTGCTGTGGGGCGGCGCGATCGTGGTGAACCTGGCCTGGCCGCGGCGAGAGGTCTACAACGCGACCGAGCCGTATCACTGGTACCTCGAATGGGGGGCCGTGCTGTTCGTCGGCGCGGTGGCCGTCGTCGGTTTCGCGTATTACTGGTTCGTCCTGCGGCACAAGAGCGGCGTCCTGGCCGATCACGCCGCGGAAGCACTTCCCGAGGAGGCAGCACAGTGACCGGAGAGTTCGACTACATCGTCGTCGGCGGCGGGACGGCGGGTTCGGTGGTCGCGGCGAGACTCTCGGAAGACCCGGACGTCACCGTGGCGCTCCTGGAGGCCGGACCGTCCGATGTGGACGATCCGGCGGTGCTGGAACTGACGAAGTGGATGGCACTGCTGGAATCCGGCTACGACTGGGACTACCTGGTCGAACCGCAGGAGTCCGGCAACTCCTTCCTGCGCCACGCCCGCGCGCGGGTGCTCGGCGGCTGTTCGTCGCACAACTCGTGCATCGCGTTCTGGGCGCCGGCGGAAGACCTCGACGAATGGGCGTCGCTCGGCCTGTCCGGCTGGTCTTCGAAGGATGTTTTCCCGCTCTACAAGCGTCTCGAGACCAACGACGGCCCCGGTGACCACCACGGCCGCTCCGGCCCGGTGACGATCCGCTCGGTGCCGCCGAACGACCCGACCGGCGTCGCGCTGCTTCAGGCCTGCGAGCAGGCGGGCATCCCGAGGACCGAGTTCAACTCGGGCAAGACCGTGACGCACGGGGCGAACTGGTTCCAGATCAACGCGCGCGAGGACGGCACCCGCTCGTCTGCCTCCGTGTCGTATCTGCACCCGATCATCGGCAAGCGGCCGAACCTGGAGATCATCACCGGCGCCCGCGTCCGGCGGCTGCTGTTCGACGGCAAACGCTGCACCGGCGCGGAATACCTGGCCGACGACCTGATCCACGGTGTCCCGCTGCGCGCGAGGCGCGAGGTCATCCTGTCCTCCGGCGCGATCGACACCCCGAAACTCCTGATGCTGTCGGGAATCGGCCCCGCCGAGCATCTGCGCGAGGTCGGTGTCGACGTCTTGGTCGACTCCCCCGGCGTCGGCGAGAACCTGCAGGATCACCCCGAAGGCGTCATCCAGTGGGATGCCCTGCAGCCGATGACGACCGAGTCCACGCAATGGTGGGAGATCGGCATCTTCACCACCACCGAGGAAGGGCTCGACCGGCCGGACCTGATGTTCCACTACGGCTCGGTGCCGTTCGACATGAACACCCTCCGGCAGGGCTATCCCTCCACGGAGAACGGCTTCTGCCTGACCCCGAACGTCACCCGGTCACGGTCGACCGGCACCGTGCGGCTGCGCAGCCGGGACTATCGGGACAAGCCGAAGGTGGACCCGCGCTACTTCACCGACGAGCACGACATACGCGTGATGACCTACGGCATCAAACTGGCGCGCAAGATCGCCGAACAGCCCGCACTGGACGAATGGGCGGGCACGGAACTGGCGCCCGGCAAGGACGTCAGGACCGACGACGAGATCGCCGACTACCTGCGCAAGACGCACAATACGGTCTACCACCCCTCGTGCACCGCGAAAATGGGCGGCGACGGGGATCCGCTGGCCGTACTGGACGCGCGGCTGCGGGTGCGAGGTGTCGAAGGCCTGCGCGTCGCGGACGGTTCGGCGATGCCGTTCCTGGTCGCGGTCAACCCGTGCATCACGACGATGGCGATCGGTGAGAAGTGCGCGGACATGCTGAAGGAGGACGCGCGCTCCTAGGGCTCGCTTGAGTGAGGCCCCCTCCGGCTGGAGGGGGCCTTCGCTTTGCCCGGAAAACCGGTGGAGCGGCCGCTCTCGGGCCATTAACGTGCTGCCGGACCACGTCGTCGAGCCCGAGGGCCTGCCGTTGTACACCCTGTGAGCACCGGCTGATCGCCGAGGGTTTCGGCGGCACGGTTGCGCGGAAAGATTTCCGGGGACTTCACTTTCACACTGAAACGCTGAGCCTGGGTGTACTTATGACAAGCGGGAACCGAAGCCTCAAATAGAGACGACGGCCGGGGTGCCCCGATTTCCGGTCATCTGCTGTAGCGCCCACGCCTGCCCGAATTCCGCCAGCGCCGGACCCGACCAGTACGCCGAAATGCTGACTCCTTTCCACAACGGCATATTCGGCCCGCTCAGCGTTCCGTGAGCGACCTGCACCTGTACCGCGCCCTCCACCCAGGTGAAGACGAAATGCGCGTACATGAACATCCATGCCTGCCTGCCCAGCAGATCCCGCGCGAGCACCGGCCCCTCTGATGGATACGGCGCCGTGTAGATGACCTGTTTCCGGCCGTTGCGGTAACTGATCTCCTGTGCGGTGACACCGGGAGGAAGAACTGACGGTTCCATTTGTCAGTCCTCCACGATGGTGATCGTGCCGTGCCCGTCGCAGCCGGCACAGCCTTTACCGTCACAATCACCACATACCGAAGTAAGATAATCCATGATTCGGAATTCCGTTCGCGTCGAATGGAACTCAAGTTAGCGAGCACTTCGACGCCAGGACAAGCCGAACGAGGTCAATCCATTCCGACGGATTACCGATAAGCCGTTATTGCAGCAACGCAACGCATTCGACGTGGTGCGTCATCGGGAAAGCGTCGAAAGCACGCAGGTCCACCAGCCCGTATCCGTGCCCCGCGAACAGCGCGATGTCGCGGGCCAAGGCGGCCGGGTCGCACGCCACGTAGACGATCCTGTCGGGTGAGCCTTCCACAATGGACTCGACGACGGCCTTGCCCGCACCCTTGCGCGGCGGGTCAAGGACGACGACGTCGACCGGTTTCGGGGCATCGGCCAGCAGGTGCTCGACGCGGCCGGAGCGCCAGCGGACCTGCGGGAGGTCGGCCAGGTTCTCCTCGCCGTCGGCGACGGCACGACGGCCGGATTCGATGGCGAGCACGCGGCCACCAGGGCCGACCTGCTCGGCGAGCACCGACGCGAAGAGGCCGACGCCGGC
This sequence comes from Amycolatopsis sp. WAC 01375, assembly GCF_003947325.1. Lineage (NCBI taxonomy): Bacteria > Bacillati > Actinomycetota > Actinomycetes > Pseudonocardiales > Pseudonocardiaceae > Amycolatopsis > Amycolatopsis sp. WAC 01375. The sequence goes on along the minus strand of NZ_QHHW01000009.1, from coordinate 101,789 downwards.
GTACAAGTCCCAGGCCACGCCGTCGCGCGGCGCCTCGGCCCATTCCGCGACGACGGCGGCGAGCGTGTCGGCAGCGGCCGGGTGGACCTGCCAGAAGCCGTGGGCGTCGAGGCGCCAGTCGCGGCCGGCGGCGCGCTGGACGGCGAGACCGCCCGCCAGCTGCCGTGACTTGGTCTTCCCGTGGACCGTTGACAGGTCGCGGACGTGCACGTGCCCCGCGCCGTCCTTGGTGACCTCGATTTCACTGCCGGGGCGCCAGTTCCGCGACACGACGTCGTCGAGCGCGCCGGGGACGGTGATCGGGCAGTCGTCGATGGCGATCACGCGGTGACTGTGGTGCGCCCGGAAACCCGCCTTGCCGTCCTTGCCCGCGACGAGCCGGACGCGGCTGCGCCAGTCCAGCGGGCCACCGTCGAGCGCTTCGACGACGACGTCGCGCTCGATCCCGGCCAGCCGCTTCAGCTGTTCCGCGACGACCGCGGCCTTGAGTTCACGCTGATAACCGGGAGCGGCGTGCTGCCAGTCGCAACCACCGCACTCCCCCGGCGCCGCGAGCGGGCACGGCGGCTCCACCCGTTCCGGGGATGCCTCCAGGACCTCGATCGCGTCGGCACGGCAGAACGACCCGCCCTTGTCGTCGGTGACCGAGGCGAGGACCCGCTCGCCGGGCAGCGCGTGCCGCACGAACACGACCCGCCCTTCCGCCCGCGCGACGCAGTGCCCGCCGTGGGCGACCGCGCCGACCTCCAGCTCGATCGTTCGTCCGAGCCAGGTGCCGGTCGACGCGTCCACACTCATTCTGATTTTTCCTCGTCCTTCGTTTTTTCGGTCTGCTTGACCACGGGGGAGAATCCACGCCGCACGTCGCCTGCCGCCGGCCGCGCCTTCCGGTCGCGTTTGATCGCCTTTTCCGACGATTCGAGCTGCCACGGCACGCTCGTCACCATGACACCGGGCTGGAACAGGAGCCGCCCCTTGAGGCGCAGCGCGCTCTGGTTGTGCAGCACCTGCTCCCACCAGTGCCCGACCACGTATTCGGGGATGAACACGGTCACCACGTTGCGCGGATTGTCGCCGCGGACGCGCTTCACGTAGTCCAGCACGGGTTTCGTGATCTCGCGGTACGGCGATTCGATCACCTTCAGCGGCACCTTGAAATTGTGGTCGTCCCATTCCTGGACGAGTTTGCGCGTCTCGATGTCGTCGACGTTCACCGTGACCGCTTCGAGGACGTCCGGCCGCACGGCCTTGGCGTAGGACAGCGCGCGCAGGGTCGGCAGGTGCAGTTTCGAAATCAGCACGATCGCGTGGTTGCGCGAAGGCAATACGGTCGGCTTGCGGTCCATCTCGCGCAATTCCTCCGCGACCCGGTCGTAATGCTTCCGGATCGCGGTCATCAGGATGTAGATCGCCACCATGGCCGCGATCGCGATCCAGGCGCCGAGCAGGAACTTCGTGACCAGCACGATGATCAGCACGGTGCCGGTCATGGTGAGACCGATCGCGTTGACCGTCTGCGATCGCCGCATCCGCCGCCGCACCGCCGGATCGGTCTCCCTGGCCAGCAACCGGTTCCAGTGCCGGAGCATGCCCGCTTGGCTGATCGTGAACGAGACGAACACACCCACGATGTAGAGCTGGATGAGCTTCGTGACCTCGGCGTCGAAGGCGATGATCAGCACCAGGGCGAACGCCGAAAGGAACAGGATGCCGTTGGAGAAGGCCAGCCTGTCGCCCCTGGTGTGCAGCTGGCGCGGCAGGTAGCGGTCCTGGGCGAGGATCGAGCCGAGCACCGGGAAGCCGTTGAACGCGGTGTTCGCGGCCAGCAGCAGGATGATGCCGGTGGCGAAGGAGATGTAGTAGAACGCGGGCGTGAAGTCGGAGAACACCGCCTGCGCGATCTGCGCGACGATCGTCTTCTGCTCGTAGCCCGCCGGAGTGCCGGTGAGCTGCGTTTCCGGGTGCTCGGCGAATTTGACGTCGGTGATGATCGCCAGCGTGATGATGCCGACCAGCATCGTCACCGCGAGCACTCCCATCAGCAGGAGGGTGGTCGCCGCGTTCTTCGATTTCGGCTTCTGGAACGCAGGGACACCGTTGCTGATCGCCTCGACCCCGGTCAGCGCCGCCGCACCGGAGGAGAACGTCCGCAGCAGCAGGAAGAAGAAGGCGAAACCGGTCAAAGAGGCTTCTTCGTGCAATTGGAAATCCGCGCTCTCGGCCCGCATGTCGGCGCCGGAGGCCGCCTCGATCAGGCCCCAGATCACCATGCCGAGGATGCCGATGATGAAACCGTAGACCGGGATCGCGAACGTTTTGCCCGATTCGCGCACTCCGCGCAGGTTCAGCGCGGTCAGCACGACCACGATGACGACCGCGGCGATCACCTTGTGCTGCGCCACCCACGGAATGGCGGAACCGATGTTCGCCACCCCGGACGACGTCGAAACCGCCACGGTGAGCACGTAGTCCACCAGCAGGGCGCTCGCGACGGTGAGCCCGAATTTGCCGCCGAGGTTGGTATTGGCGACTTCGTAGTCACCGCCGCCGCTGGGATAGGCGTGCACGTTCTGCCGGTAGGAGGCGACCACGACCAGCATGACGAGGGCGACGGCGACGCCGATCCACGGCGCGAAGGCGTACGCGGACAGGCCCGCGACGCTGAGGGTCAGAAAGATTTCCTCAGGCGCGTAGGCGACGCTCGACAACGCGTCGGACGCGAAAATCGGCAGCGCGATGCGCTTCGGCAGGAGCGTATGCGAGAGGCGGTCACTCCGGAATGGACGTCCGAGGACGAGCCGCTTCAATACGGTCGGGAACTTCGACACCACAGAAGAGTAACGGCGGCGCGCAGCGTCTCCGTTGAGGGTGGTGGAGGGGAGGACGGTGGAGGTAACGGGCGGCCCTCACGGTAGGTTCGGCGCTGGTGTGTCTGGGTACCTGCGGACGGGTGAAACGTTCGCTGACTAAGGAGGCAGTGCGTGCACGTGGTGATCATGGGATGCGGCCGGGTCGGCGCATCCCTGGCCGCGGCGCTGGAGCGGCTGGGGCACGAGGTCGCTGTCATCGACAAGAGCAGGCAGGCGTTCCGGCGGCTCGGCAGTGATTTCCACGGTCAGCAGGTGGTCGGCGTCGGCTTCGACCGGCAGGTGCTGACCGAGGCCGGGATCGAACGCGCGGGGGCCTTCGCGGCGGTGTCCAGCGGCGACAACTCCAACATCATCTCGGCACGCGTGGCCAGGGAGAACTTCGGCATCGACAAGGTCGTCGCCAGGATCTACGACCACAAGCGCGCGGCGGTCTACGAGCGGCTCGGCATCCCGACCGTGGCGACCGTGCCGTGGACGACCGACCGGTTCCTGCGCACCCTGCTTCCCGACGGCGTCGCCTCCGAATGGCGAGACCCGTCCGGCAGCGTCGCGCTCCTGCAGCTCCCGTTGCACGAGGGATGGATCGGGCGCAGCGTGCGTGAACTGCAGGACACCACCGGCGCCCGGGTCGCGTTCATGATGCGGTTCGGCACCGCCGTGCTGCCCGACACCAAGGCCGTGATCCAGGCCGACGACGTCGTGTACGTCGCCGCGAAATCGGGCACTGTCAGCGACGTGACCACCGTCGCCGCTCGCGAACCGGAAGAGGAGAACTGATGCGGGTCGCGATTGCCGGGGCCGGCGCGGTGGGCCGGTCGATCGCCGCGGAGCTGATCGACGGGCGGCACCAGGTGATGCTCATCGAACGTGAGGCCGACCAGTTCGAGCCGCACACCGTGGAGCAGGCGGACTGGGTGCTGGGCGACGCGTGCGAGGTGTCGATCCTGGAGGAGTCCGGGATCGAGGAGTGCGACGTCGTGATCGCCGCGACCGGCGACGACAAGGCGAACCTGGTGGTGTCGCTGCTGGCGAAGACCGAGTTCGCGGTGCGCCGGGTGGTGGCGCGGGTGAACAACCCGGCCAACGAATGGCTGTTCAACGACGCCTGGGGGGTCGATGTCGCCGTGTCGACCCCGCGGATGCTCGCGGCGATGGTCGAGGAGGCGGTGAGCGTCGGCGATCTGGTGCGGCTGATGACGTTCCGGCAGAGCCAGGCGAACCTCGTCGAACTCACCCTCCCGGAGGAGACGCCGCTGGCGGGCAAGGCGGTCAGCGAGCTCAACCTGCCGCGTGACGCGGCGCTGGTGACGATCCTGCGCGGAGACCGGGTGATCGTGCCGCAGCCGGAGGATCCGCTCGAGCCGGGTGACGAGCTGCTGTTCGTGGCGACCTCGGACGTGGAGCCGGAGATACGGACCGCGCTGGGTTACTGAACGGCCCTTTCACGCCCCCGACCTGTGCAATGAAGGGGCCTTTCATTGCAAAATTTGCGATGAAAGGCCCCTTCATTCCAGCCGGGGCTTGACGGGCGGGGCTAGCTTTCCACCCCGGGCGCCTGCGCGTACTTCTCGCGCAGGCGAGCCTCGACCTCGGCGTCGGTCTCTTCCTTCGGGGCCTCTTCGGCCTGCGCCTTGAGGTGTTTGTCCGACCGCCGCACCGCCCACACGACGGTGAGCAGGCCCAGCGCGTACAGCGGGTATCCCATCGCGATCTTGGCGAAGGCCAGCCAGCCGGTGTAGTCCTCGTCGTACAGCCAGCGCTGCACGACGAACCGGGCGCCGAAGATCAGCGCCATGGCGCCGGTCGCGATCGAATAGGCGACCAGGGACTTCTTGTCCTTGCGCCAGGCGTGGCCGGTGCCGTTGAGCGCGTTCCACACCACCCCGGCGAGCGGCCAGCGGACGACGATCGACAGCACGAAGACGCCGCAGTAGACCAGGCTCGTCCAAATGCCGAACAGGAAGAAGCCCTTGGCCGATCCGGTCCGGTAGGCGATGAACGCCGCGATCGCCACCCCGAAGAATCCGGAGATGGCGGGCTGGAGCGGCTCCTTGCGCACGATCCGCAGCACGGTGATCGCCACCGCGCTGCCCACCGCGGCCCAGATGCCCACCGTGAGCCCGAAGATGGCGTTCGCGATCACGAACACGATGACCGGCAGCGAGGAATAGAACAGTCCTGACAGCCCGCCCATCTGTTCCAACAGGGTGGGCTGGGGCTTCTTGTCGTCGGTCTTCTGCTCGCCGCCGGCGGGTTCACTCACGATGCGGGATCAACTCACAGGGCTCTGAAGTTCGTAATAGGGGTTGTACAGCACCTTCTGACCATCACGTTCGGCCATCCGGCCGCGCACCTTGATGGTTCGCCCGGGTTCGATTCCGGGGATCCGGCGGCGTCCGAGCCAGATTAGCGTCACACCCTGTGTGCCGTCGAACAGCTCGGCCTGCAGCGTCGCGGCCTCGTTGGTCGGGCAGAGCTCCACGCTGCGGAGTCTCCCGAGCACCGTCACCTCTTGACCCGACCGGCAGTCGCAGGCGCGCTGCGCTCCGCCGGCCTCGGATTTTTCGGACAGGTCGTCGGCGTCGAGATCCTCGACGTCGCTGGTCAGCTTGCGGACCAGCCGGCTGAAGTAGCCGCCGTCTTTGGCGGACATAACGGTGCTCCTGTGCTCCGGGGCCCCCGACTTGAACGGCCCGTGCGTATTCCAGCGTAACTGTGCTCGGACCAGGACAACGGGTTCAGGAGAAGATTGCAACGTGACCTCCGCTATTCCGCCTACGACGGCAGTAGTACTCCCCGGCACCGGGTCCGACGAAGTGTTCGTGCGCAGCGTGTTCTCCGGCCCGCTGCGGGCCCTCGGCATCCGGCTGCTCGCCCCGCCCCCGCCCGCGGGCGGCCGTCTCGCGGACGGTTATCTCGAGGAGCTGGACAGGCTGTCCGGCGAGCACGGTCCGCTGCTCGTCGGCGGCATCTCGTTCGGCGCGCATCTGTCGGCGGAGTGGGCGGCCCGCAATCCGGGCCGCTGCACCGGCCTGCTGGCCGCGCTCCCGGCTTGGAACGGCCCCGCCGGACAAGCACCCGCGTCGCTCGCCGCGCGGCTGTCAGCGGATCTGGTGGCCGAAAACGGGGTCGACGGCGCGCTGGCGAAATCGGCGGACGGCGTCCCCGGCTGGCTCTCGGCGGAACTCGGCCGCGCGTGGCGGCGACATGGCGACGGCCTCGCGGCGAGCCTGCGGACGGCGGCGTCCCACGCGGCCCCGACCCTCGAAGACCTGAAAGGCCTCGACGTGCCCGCGGGGATCGGCGCGTGCGTGGACGACCCGATCCACCCGGCGGCGGTGGCGCACGCCTGGGCGGACGCCCTCCCGCGCGCCGAAGTCGGAGAGTCGACCCTCACCGCCCTCGGCGCCGACCGGGAATCCCTGGGCCGCACAACCGTCCAAGCCTGGCTAACCGCCGCCCAGACCCACTAGCCCACTCCGGCACCACACGCTCACCGAACCCACCCCGCCCAGAATTCCCGGCCCGGGGCGACAGCACCGAACGGTCTCCCAAAGGGCGCCCCGCGCCCGACGGAGACTTCACCCGTCGCGCGCCCTCTTTCGGGCCGAAGGCCCACGGAAACGTGATGAAGGGGCGCCCTCCGCTCCCAACCCGAGTTGCAAGCGGCCCGGCGCCCCTTCGGCACGTTTACGTCAGCGCGCGATAAAAAGGCTAGCTCTGCTCGGCGATGTGCTGCGCGACGGCGTCGGGCAGCGTGATGGTGAGCGGGGTGCGGACCGGCATCGGCGCGTCGCCGCGGTCGACGATGGTGTGCCGCACGATCTCGCGCAGTACCGCGGGCGCCTGGGACGCCTGCGACTGCGGGCCGGCGATGACGCCGCGGAGCATCCAGCGGGGGCCGTCGACCCCGACGAACCGCAGTGCGACGTCGCCGACGATCGCGGACAGCTCCAGTCCCCATTCCCCCATGCCGACCGAGACCTTGGCGCCGTCGGCGCGCAGTTGCTCGGTGAGTTCGGTGCTGACGTCCTTCCACAGGCCGCCGGACCGAGGCGCCGCGTAGCCGCTCACGGTGATCTGGCCCTGTTCGGTGACGACGTGCACCGCGCGGACGCCGCCGCTCTCCGGGTCCATCTCGACCTGGACCTGGGAGCCGTCGGGTACCGGCACCTTCACCGAACCGAGGTCGATCCTCGGGATGCCGTCCTCGGGCGCGTCGGCGAGGTCGAAGGGGCCGTCGGAAGTCTCCGACAGCTGCGGCTCGATCTCGTCGGCGCTGTCGTCACCGGGACGGTCTTCGACCTCGGGCGCGGCGTGCCGTCCGCTCGGCTTGGCCTCGCGCTTGCGTCCGAAAATCCCCACTAGTTCTCCGTTCCTTCCCTGGCTCCGGCTCCCAGTGTGGCGTGTCCGCCCGTGGAGCCATACCCTCCCTCGCCGCGCTCGGACGGCTCGAGTTCGGCGACCTCGACGAATTCGGCCTGTTCGACCCGTTGCACGACCAGCTGCGCGATCCGGTCGCCGCGGGTGAGCACGACCTTCTCGGAGAGATCATGGTTGATCAGGCAGACGCGGATCTCACCGCGGTACCCGGAGTCGATGGTGCCCGGGGTGTTGACGACCGAGAGGCCGACGCGGGCGGCGAGACCCGAGCGCGGGTGGACGAAGCCCGCGTACCCGGGCGGCAGCGCGATCGCGACGCCGGTTCCGACGACGCCGCGTTCGCCGGGCGCGAGCACGAGATCCGAGGTGGTGACGAGGTCGGCGCCCGCGTCGCCGGGGCGCGCGTAGGCGGGGAGTGGGACCGAAGGATCGATCCGGGAAAGCAGTACCTGAACGGTGGACACGGGCGGCGAGACTACCCTGAAGGCGTGGGTGAAAGCGTGAACACGGCCGAAGGCGGCGCCGTCAAGCATTCAGAGCGGCTCTACGTCCCGTGGTGGGGCTGGCCGTTGCCGCTGCTGGGCGGCGGGCTGCTGGCGGCGGAGATCGACATGGGCTACCCGGGGCTCCGTGGCTGGCTGCCGTACGTGGTGCTGATCCCCGCGGTGATCGCGCTGATGGTTTCGCTCGGCCGGTCCCGCGTCCGGGTGACCGGTGGCGCCGAGCCGGAGCTGTGGCTGCGCGACGCGCATCTGCCGCTCAAGTTCGTCGGCGACGTCGACGTCATCGACAAGGAAGCGAAGCGCAAGGCGCTCGGCCGCGACGCCGATCCGGCGGCCTTCGTGCTGCACCGGGGCTGGGTCGGCCCGGTCGTGCGGGTCTGGCTCACCGACCCCGAAGATCCGACGCCGTACTGGCTGTTCAGCACCCGGCACCCGGAGAAGGTGGCCGCGCTGCTGCGGCAGACCGCCTCGAAGTCCCAGGCATAGGTTCGAACTCCTGGACACAGGAAAGGGGGCCGGCCACTCGGCCGGCCCCCTTATTCCTGTTCGAACCCCGAAACCCCTGTCGCGCCGTCCCCTGTGCCCGTAGGCTCAGGCGCAGTCGCGGCAGATGAGCCGTCCGCCACTCTCTTCCGCAAGCCTGCTGCGGTGGTGCACCAGGAAGCAGACGGAGCAGGTGAACTCGTCGGCCTGCTTGGGCACGACCTTGACGGTCAGGTCCTCCCCGGAAAGTCCGGAGAGGTCCGCGCCCGGCAGCTCGAAGTTCTCGGCGGTCGCGTCCTCGTCGACGTCCACGACGCCGGACTGGTTTTCGTTGCGCCGTGCCTTGAGCTCTTCCAACGAGTCTTCGGCCAGCTCGTCGGCTTCGCTGCGGCGCGGAGCGTCGTAGTCGGTCGCCATTTGTCCCTCACCCCTGCGATGCTTTCGATGTCAGATGGCCCGGACCCGCGAGCGCGCGGCTCGTGAGTCCTTCGTGCCGCTGGTTAACGTCCCAGCGCCCCTGTTTGTGCCCGGCTGGGCAGTGAGCGAGGTCTCTCTTTTGCGCCTCTTACTGCCGCCTGAGCCCGCGAAGGGTAGCTCACGCCGATACCGGCTCTGCAACGAGTCAGACATTGCCGGGATTACGTCACCCAACAGGGGGAACCCTGCTGTCAAGACGCCTGTCGTCCGAATGGGTTGTGCCCGCGTCGGGTACCTCACCCCTTGGGCTCGGTTGCTTGCCCGGAGTGGCCATCGCGTGGTGCTATCCGGAGGCCCGCGCCGATCACCTTCGTCACAACGCATAGGCTGATCGGACACGATGGTGAGATGAAGCACCGTCCGGGGATCCGGGCTTTGGGGAAGGGACTGGCAGGTGGCGTCGGGGAACGGCATCGGGGACCGCGGGGCGAGGCCGTATCGCAAACGCAAGCCGCTGCCCGCGCTCATCGTCATCGGGGTGATGGCACTCGGCGCGGTCATCGTCTGGATGAACGTCGTGGCGAGCAACGCCGACATCGATGCCAAGATCCGCTGCGATCCGCCGCCCGTCCCGCAGCAAGGTGTCACCTACACGCCGCTGGCGCACAACGGACTCGACGACCGGGCGCCGGTCCCGCCGGACAAGGTCGCCGTCCAGGTGCTCAACGGATCCCAGGTCCGCGGCCAAGGCGGCATCGTCACCAGCACGCTCCGGGAACTCGGTTTCTCCCAGGTGCTCGAGCCGGACGTCGACCCGGCCTACAAGAACGCCGAAGCCAAATGCCGTGGCCAGATCCGCTTCGGCGAGAACGGCGCGGCCGCGGCTCGCACGCTGAGCCTGGTGGTCCCGTGCGCCGAACTGGTCAAGGACAACCGCAAGGACGCTTCGGTCACGTTCACCACCGGCACCCTGCTCGGCGACGTCCGCCCGAAGGCGGAAGCGCGCCAGGTGCTCGACCAGCTCACGCAGTGGTCGAAGGCGCAGCAGGGCAGCGGCGGCGGTGAGCAGTCGGCGGGCGGCGGTGCCCCGGTGATCGACCAGACGCTGCTGAAGGCCGCTCGCGAAGCTCCCTGCTGAGACTCGCTCAAGCGCTATGAAGGACGCTTTCATTGCAAATTTTGCAATGAAAGCGTCCTTCATAGCGCGTGCCGGACCCTCTCAGATCGCGCCCACGCCCGAGTCGACCAGCGCCTGACGCAACGGAGCCGCGATCGACGGCGCCACCGCGAAGGTCGCGTCCGGCCCCAGTTCGGCGTCCTCCCCCGGCAGCGACACCAGCGCACCCGCCTCGGCGGCGATGAGCGCCCCCGCGGCCCAGTCCCAGTGCCCGAGACCGTGTTCGACGTAGGCGTCCAGCCAGCCCGCCGCGACCGCGCACAGATCGAGCGAGGCGGCCCCGTTGCGCCGCACGTCCCGCACCCTGGTCGCCAGTTCCGCGACGAACCGGGCCTGCTTCGTCCGCCGTTCGACCTTGTAGGCGAACCCGGTGCCGACGAGGGTCAGCTCGAGCCGCCGCGGGGCGTTGACCGACAGCCGCCGCCCGTCGAGGAACGCACCCTGCCCGCGCGCGGCGGTCCAGCGGCGGCCGCTGACCGGTTCGACGACGGCGCCCGCCACCGACACCCCGCCGACCTGCGCGGCCACCGACACGGCGAACCACGGCAGCCCGTAGAGGAAGTTCACCGTTCCGTCGATCGGGTCGACCACCCAGGTCACCCCGTCGCCGGCGGCCCCGCCACCCTCCTCGCCGAGCACGGCGTCTTCGGGCCGCAGTTCGGCGAGCCGGGCGCGCACCAGCCGTTCCGACTCGTGGTCCACCGCGGTCACCACGTCGGTGTCGGCGGACTTGGTGTCCACTCGCACCTCGCGCCCCGCGTTCATCCCGGTCCAGGCCTCGCGGACCAGTTCGGCGGCCTCGCCCGCGACACGCTCGGCGACACTCTTCAGCAACGTCTCGTCAACTCCCACGTCCGCCATGTCACCACATCCGGTTAAAGTCTCCGAGGCAGGCTTCTGAATCGTGCGAGAAGGGACCACGTCCGTGGTGGAGGCGACCCGAGGTTTCGGTATCGACATCGGCGGCAGCGGGATCAAGGGCGCGCTGGTCGATTTGGCGGAGGGACGGTTGATCGGCGACCGGATCCGCATCGACACGCCGAAGCCGTCGACCCCGGAGGCGGTGGCGGACGTCGTCGCCGAGATCACCGGCCAGGCGGGCTGGGACGGCCCGGTGGGCGTCACCCTGCCCGCGGTGGTCAAGAAGGGCGTCGCGCGCACCGCGGCGAACATCGACCGTAAATGGATCGGCACCGACGCCGACGCCCTGTTCGCGAAACGACTCGGCCGCGGTGTGGACGACATCGCGATGCTCAACGACGCCGACGCCGCCGGAATGGCCGAGATCCGCTGGGGCGACCCGATCGCGAAACGCGGTGTGACGGCGCTGCTGACCTTCGGCACCGGCATCGGCAGCGCGGTCTTCCAGGACGGCAAGCTCGTGCCCAACACCGAATTCGGCCACATCGAGGTCGACGGTTTCGACGCGGAGAAGAAGGCCGCGGCGTCGGTGAAGGACAACGAGGACCTCTCGTATCCCGAATGGGCGGAACGGGTGAACAGGTATCTCTCCGTGCTGGAAAACCTGATCTGGCCGGATCTGTTCATCGTCGGCGGCGGGGTCAGCAAGAAGTCGCACAAATGGGTCCCGCTGCTGGACATCCGCACGCCGGTGATCGTCGCGTCCTTGCAGAACAACGCGGGCATCGTCGGCGCGGCGGCCGCCGCCGCGGAGGGCATCGAGCACTGACGCGATCGCGCTGACATCCACGCCACGGATGTCACTTCGGCGGGTCGCACGGCGTGTCGCGCCCGCCGGGTGGTGGTCCGCGCCGCGACGCTGTCACGTATCGTCGTTACAATGGAACACGGCCCACGGCGGCGGCACCCACGAGAACGAGGGAAACCGCAGGCCGAGGGGTGTTCCCCGAAGTTTGAGGCAGCCGAGACCATCACGCCTCGGCTCGTCATGATCGACCGCTGCGAAAGGGCGTAAGTGGCAGCCGCAAGAACCGCAACCCGAAGCGGGACGAAGACAGCGACCGCAGCCGGCGAGCCGGCCGACGAGGCAGCCACCGACGCGGCGAAGCCCGCGGCGCGCAAGACCGCCGCCAAGGCGACAGGCGCGAAGAAGGCCCCGGCGAAGAAGGCTCCGGCCAAGAAACCCACCACCAAGGGTGCCAAGACCGAAGACGGCGATCCGGAAGACGGTCCGGTAGAGCTCGACGAAGCCGACCTCGAAACCCCGGATCTGTCCGACCTGGAAGAGGTCGAGGTGGACGTCGTCGACGCGACGGTCACCGAGGACACGGAAGAGGACGCGGAGTCCGAGGAGGACGTCGAAGAGACGCCCCCGCGCGGGCGCCGCACGACGGCCGACAAGAACGCCGGAAAGACCTCCGACAACCCGGACTTCGTCTGGGACGAGGAAGAGTCCGAGGCGCTGCGCCAGGCCCGCAAGGACGCCGAGCTCACCGCTTCGGCCGACTCGGTCCGCGCGTACCTCAAGCAGATCGGCAAGGTCGCCCTGCTGAACGCGGAGGAGGAGGTGGAGCTCGCCAAGCGCATCGAGGCCGGGCTCTACGCCGCCGAACGCGTCCGCAACGCCGAGGAGGAGGGCGAGAAACTCGTCACCCAGATGCGGCGCGACCTCAAGTGGATCGTGCGCGACGGTGAGCGGGCGAAGAACCACCTCCTGGAGGCGAACCTCCGGCTCGTGGTCTCGCTCGCCAAGCGCTACACCGGCCGTGGCATGGCGTTCCTGGACCTGATCCAGGAGGGCAACCTCGGTCTGATCCGCGCGGTCGAGAAGTTCGACTACACCAAGGGCTACAAGTTCTCCACGTACGCCACCTGGTGGATCCGTCAGGCGATCACCCGCGCGATGGCCGACCAGGCCCGCACCATCCGTATCCCGGTGCACATGGTCGAGGTCATCAACAAGCTCGGCCGCATACAGCGTGAACTCCTGCAGGACCTCGGTCGCGAGCCCACCCCCGAAGAGCTCGCGAAGGAAATGGACATCTCCCCGGAGAAGGTCCTCGAGATCCAGCAGTACGCCCGCGAGCCGATCTCGCTCGACCAGACCATCGGCGACGAGGGCGACTCGCAGCTCGGTGACTTCATCGAGGACTCCGAGGCCGTCGTCGCGGTCGACGCGGTGTCGTTCACGCTGTTGCAGGACCAGCTCCAGTCGGTGCTGCAGACGCTGTCCGAACGTGAGGCGGGCGTGGTGCGGCTGCGGTTCGGCCTCACCGACGGCCAGCCGCGCACGCTCGACGAAATCGGCCAGGTGTACGGGGTGACCCGTGAGCGCATCCGGCAGATCGAGTCGAAGACGATGTCGAAGCTGCGTCACCCGTCGCGTTCGCAGGTGCTGCGCGACTACCTGGACTGATCCCAGGCTCGCGGAAGACCCCGTCACCGTTCGGTGGCGGGGTTTTTCGCGTCCGGTGTCGAATCGCGGCTCGCCCGTTCGACGCGTGGGTATGACGACGAATCCGATTTCGACCCAGAACCTCGACCGCTACGGCTCCGCGGAGCTGCCGTGGAGCCGTCCGCGCGGAATCCTCGCCGAGGACACGCCCACCGCCGACCTGACCTTCTTCGTGACGACCGTGCGCCCCGACGGACGCCCGCATTCGGCGGGTGTCGGTGCCGTCTGGGTGGACGACGCCCTGTACTTCAAAGGCGGGCCGGGCACCCGCCGGTCCCGCAACCTCGCCGCGAACCCGGCGTGCGCGGTTTCGGTGCGCCTGCGGGGAATCGACCTCACGATGGAGGGTGAGGCGCACCGGATCACCGACCCGGCGACGCTGGGGCGGGTGGCGGCGGTCTACCGGACGGGCGGCTGGCCCGCGTCGGTGGAGGGCGACGCGCTCACGGCTCCCTTCAGCGCGCCCAGCGCGGGACCGCCGCCCTGGTACCTGTACCGCCTCACCCTGCGCCGCGCCATCGGCGTGGCCGGCGCCGAACCGCACGGCGCCACGCGCTGGGACTTCGCCCCTTGACCGCGAACCGGTCCGTGAAGGCCTCCTTGAGGGACTTTCGCGTGCCGTGTCAGGGCCTGCCGGTCAGGGTCGTCCACGGCACGTGCACCGTCACCCGCTCCCGGAGCTGCTCGTTCATCAGCCACAGCTCCCCCGTCGCCGGCCAGTACGACAGGTTCTGGGAGTTCACCGGCGCCCTGCCGCTCAGCCGCGACGTCGAGGTCCCGCCGACCCCGCCGTGCAGGCACGACGGATGGTCGCCCGCCACCCCGGCGTACTCGGGGCAGACACCGGTCATCACGAAATATCCGTTGCGCGCCACCGCTCCCTGCATGCCCCACACCGGCGACACGAACCCTTCCTTCGCGTGCACGGTCCCGTCGGCCGACACCTTGGGCAGGCCGGTCGCGCGGTCGAACGGCCACCGCAGCACCCGGCCGCCCGCGGCCTTCGGAATGTGCTCCGAGGTCACGATCGAGCCGTCGCTGTGGTCGAAGGACATCGTCGCGAGACACGGCCGCGTCCCGGGGGCGTTGGTGCAGGTCCCCCCGCCGGGATACCAATAGGCGCCGATCTGCGGCATCGCGTAGTCGTAGAAAGCCGCATGGTACTTGCCGTCCGGGCCCTTCCCGACGACGCCGGAGCTGTCGTCGACCTTCCAGAAGCGCGTCGTGTCGAAGACCCGCACCACTCCCCCGGTGGTCGCGACGAACAGCCGGTTCCCGATCCAGGTCATCCCGTGCCCGTGCCCCTGCACGACGGCGAAGTTGTCGTTGGACGTCGGTTCCACGAGCAGCACGTGCCGGTAGCCGAGTCCGGTGGCGTCCACAAAGGACAGCCGGACCATGGTGTCGCCGGGGGTGTGCCAGGAGGCCGCCACGACCCGTTTCCCGCCGACCTTCCCGGTCGCCGCGTCGGCGTCCCCGGAACCGGTCAGCCCCTGCGGGATCCAGTCGTTGGTCTTGTCGTCATTGGCGTCCTCCCAGCAGAATCCCGCCGGTTTCAGCGCCGCCGCGAGATAGGTGCCATGGCACAGCGGGCGCGCCTTCCGGTTGGCCGACGACAGGATCTCCGGCAGACCGCGCGGCGGGAGGTGTTTCTCCAGCGCGGCGATCCGGGTGCCGTAGGTGTCGAAGGACGAACCGGACGTCCAGCGGAAGCCGTCGACCGTGGCCGCGTCCATCTTCGGGAAGGCGGCCGCGGCGGAGGCGACCCCGGGGATGAGCGCGAACACCAGCAGCAGTGAAGCGAGAAGTCCCAGCCTCTTCATGTCCGCGAGCCTCCCGGCCACGCGTATACATTCGATACAAAACCCGCGTCAGTACACCGAAAGCCCGCGCTCGGCCAGGGATTCCTCGACGCGCAACCGTTCGATCGCGCGGTCGAAGCCCTCCGGCAGCTCGTCCAGCCGGTGGTCGACCTCGACCTCCCGGCAGGCCTGGACGAGCAGCGCGTCGTACGCCTGTCTGGTGCCGTACCGGCGGACGGCGGAAGCGCCGGACGGAAGTTCCGCCAGCAGCCGGTGCACCCGGCGGAGATCGGCGGCGAGCTGCTCGATGGGCGGCCCGGCCGGCGCCTCCGGTTCCCGGCGCCGCCGCCACCGGCGCACCACGGCCGGCACTTTCAGCGCGCACCAGAAGAGAACCGACGGCGCCACGGCGACAACGGTGTACAGCGCGACAGGCCCGGTGGCCATGCCCCATGGTAATCCCGCTACGAGCGTCGGCGTTGCTTGCGGGCGCGCTCGGCGAACAGCAACCCCACTCCGGCGGCCACCATCAGCGCGCTCGCCACCACGTGCATCCCCGGCGGAAGCAGGTGGAGCTGGACGAACCAGCTCGGATTCGTACTGCCCAGCAGCCGGTTGATCAGCCCTCCCCCGCCCTGCACCAGCAGGAGGATCCCCAGTAGTTCGATCATCGTCGTGTCCCTTCCGAAACGCGGTCGTCGTTCTTGGGTGAAAGCTCCTGCCACAGCGGCCCGGTGGCGAACCAGATGGCTGTCGCGACCCCCAGCCGCGGCAACCAGCCCCACAACGGCGCGACCTGTTCGCCATCGCCCACCAGGAAGATCAGCCCCAGCAGCACGGCGGCGGCGATCCCGCACGCCAGTACGCATTTGCCCCATTCACGCCATTCGACGCGGGCCTTCTCCCGTCCCCTCGGCTTGGGCGGCGGGGGCGGCCCGCCCGCGAACCGGTGCGCGAACCGCACGTCGGCCCACCGGATCATCGACGGCCCGAACACCACGCTGAAGCCGAGATACACCGCGGCGAGGCCGTGCACGAAGTTCGCCTTGCCGCCGCCTTGGAGGTCGAGCACCGTCGCGACCAGCACCACGATGTCGATCACCGGGGTGAGGGCCAGCAGCACGGTGCTCGTCCGTTTGAGCCGGAGCAGGTAACGGGCCAGCAGGCCGGCTCCGATGGCGACCCAGAAACCGATCTCCCCCGCGGCTATCACCGCCGCCATCGGATTCTCCGCGAAAAAGTCCCAGATCTTGTTCACCCTCCGAGCTTCGCCCCCGACAGCGGTCCGGCGCGTCGGTGAAGGGCAGGAGATCATCGTCATCAGTTCGTAGGACCCCGCCGCCCGCCCCGGTGTGCTGGGATGGAGTGGTGCCCACGTTGGTCCCGCGCCTGAATCACCTTCCGCTGTGGAAGCAGGACCTCGTCATCGCGCTCGGCACCTGGCTCATCGGCGTCCTGGTCTACCTCAGCGGCACGCAGGTGCTGCTCAACGGCCCGGACTCGACGCCGCTGTGGATCCGGCTGACCGAGCTGACCGCGTTGTGCGCGCTGGAGATGCTGCGCCGCAAGGTCCCGTGGGCGCTGCTCGGCGCGCTGGTCGTGGTCGCCGTCGACGTGGCGATCAGCCCCTCGTTGCCGATCCTCGTCGTCTTCACCGACTTCCTCTACGCGACGACGCTCTACGGCTCGCGGCGGATGAGCAGGGTGATGATCGGCATCGCCGCGATCGGGACGCTCGCGGTGATCTGCCTGGCGCTCGTCCTCTCCTCGCAGTGGCGGACGGCGATCCTGGTGGCGTTCGCGTTCCTGCCGTTCCTCGTCACCCCGGTGTGGTGGGCGGCGAACGTGCGGCAGCAGCGGGACATCGCCGAGAACGAACGGGCGAACGCGGTCCAGCTGGCCACGATCGGCGAACTGGACCGGAGGGCCGCCGTCGCCGGGGAACGTTCGAAGATGGCGCGGGATCTGCACGACGTCATCGCCGGGCATCTTTCGGCGATCGCGATCCAGTCCGAGGCCGCGTTGTCGATGGCCACCGCCGACCCGAAGCTGTCCAGGAAGGTGCTGGAATCGGTGCGGGAGAACAGTGTGAGCGCGCTGGACGAGATGCGCGCGATGATCGGGCTGCTGCGCGCGGACACCGAGATCGAGCCGACGGCGCCCGCGCGGCTGGCCGAACTGTCCAAACTGGTCGAATCGGCGCGGGCGAGCGGGCTGGAGGTCGAGCTCGGTTCCGTGCCGGACCCGTCGTCCCCGCTGCCCGCCGCGGTCGATCTGACCGCGTACCGGATCGCGCAGGAAGCGCTGACCAACGCGGTGAAACACGCCCCCGGCGGACGCGCGGTCCTCGACATCCGCTCGCGCGGCGGCATACTCACCGTCGAGGTGCGCAACGATCTTCAGCCGGGCCGCCTCGACGACGGCGGGACCGGACTCGGTCTGCTGAACATGCGGGAACGCGCCGCCGCGGTGGGCGGCACCCTCGCCGCCGGGCCGTCCGGCGGCGGCTGGCTGGTCCGCGCCGAACTGCCTCTGGAGGGGTCTTGACCGTCAAAGTCCTGGTCGCCGACGACCACGGCGCGATCCGTGCCGGGTTGATGATGATCCTCGGGAACGCCGAGGGTATCGAGGTGGTCGGCGAGGCCGCGGACGGCGCCACCGCCGTCCGCCAGGCGAAGGCGCTGAAGCCGGACGTCGTGCTGATGGACGTCCGCATGCCCGGCGTCGACGGCATCGCGGCCACGCGGGAACTGACCGCGGAGGGCCTGTGCGAAGTCCTCGTGCTGACCACCTTCGATCTCGACGAGTACGTCCACGCCGCGCTGCGGGCGGGCGCGGCCGGGTTCCTGCTGAAGTCGGTGGAGGCGGCGAGGCTGATCGAAGCGGTGAAGCTGGTCGCGGCGGGCGAAGGGGTGCTCGCCCCGCAGGTCACGCGGAAGCTCATCGCCGCCTTCGCCGCGGGGACGCGCGAGCCTTCCCTCGTCCCCGCCGGGCTCGGAGACCTGACCGAACGCGAGCGTGAAGTGCTGGCGTGCCTGGGCGGCGGCCTGTCGAACGCGCAGATCGGCACGCGGCTGCACATCGGCGAGACCACGGTGAAGACACACGTTTCGCGGGTGCTGACGAAGCTGGACCTCCGGTCGCGGGTGCAGGCGGCGATCCTCGCGCAGGAGAACGGCGTCGTGCTGGAGAGGTGAACCCGCACCGATCTGCGAGGTGGCCGGTGTTCTTCTAGCGTGACCTCTCATGCGGCGAACTCTGGACGTGGACGAGGTCCTGAAACGGCAGGATTCCGGTGAGCTGAAACGCCGTCTGCACGGGCGGGATCTGGTCGGCTTCGGGGTCGGCATCATCATCGGGACCGGGATCTTCACCCTCGCCGGGGTCGAAGCGAAATCCCACGCTGGCCCGTCGGTCACGCTCTCGTTCGTGCTCGGCGCCGTCGTGGCCGGGATGGCCGCCCTCTGTTACGCCGAGCTCGCCTCCAGCGTGCCGACGGCGGGCAGCGCCTACACCTACGCTTTCGCCACCCTCGGCGAGACTTTCGCCTGGATCATCGGCTGGGATCTGCTGCTGGAATTCGCCCTCGGCGCGGCCGTCGTGTCACGCGGGTGGTCCGGCTATCTCGCGAATCTGATGGGGCTCTCCCCCGACTGGTTCGGCGAAGACGCGAAGGTGAACATCGGCGCTGTCGCGATCATCGCCGTGCTGACCGTGATCGCCGTCCTCGGGATCAAGGAATCGGCGCGGGTGACGAATCTGCTCGTGCTGGTCAAGGTCGCGGTGTGCGTGCTGATCCTCGCGGTCGGCGTGTTCTACATCCGCGGCGAGAACCTGACGCCGTTCATCCCGCCCGCGCAGGCACCGACGGAGACGGCGAGCACCCTGCATCAGCCGATCGTGCAAGCCGCGCTCGGGCTCGAACAGTCCGTCTACGGAATCGCCGGAATGGTGACGGCCGCCGCTGTCGTCTTCTTCGCCTACACCGGTTTCGAGGCGCTCGCCAACCTGGGCGAGGAGACCGTGAACCCGAAACGCGATCTGCGGGTCGGCATCCTCGGCGCGCTCGGGGTCTGCGCGCTGCTCTACATCGGTGTCTCACTGGTCCTGACCGGGATGGTGCCGTTCGCCGAGATCGACACGGGCGCCCCGCTCGCCGACGCCTTCGACCGGGTCGGGCAGCACTGGGTGGGCGCGCTGATCTCGCTCGGCGCGGTCACCGGGCTGACATCGGTGATGATGGTGGAGCTGGTGACGATCGGCCGGATCGGGTTCGCGATGGGCCGCGACGGCCTGCTGCCGAAGAAGTTCGGCACGGTGCATCCGCGCTGGGGCACCCCGCACCGGATGACCGTCGCCGGTGCCGTGCTGATCGCGGCGCTGGCCGCCTTCGTGCCGATCTCCGAACTCGCCGACATGGTCAGCATCGGCGCGCTGTCGGCGATGATCATCGTCGCGGTGGCGGTCCCGGTGCTACGCAAGCGCCGTCCGGATCTGGAGCGCCCGTTCACCGTGCCGTTCTCGCCCTACCTGCCCATCGCGGCCGCGCTGGCGTGCTTCTATCTGATGCTGAACCTGGACGTGATGACCTGGCTGCGGTTCGCCGCGTGGCTGTTGCTCGGCCTGCTGATCTACGTCTTCTACGGGCGCGGGCATTCGCGCTTCGCGAAGGACGAAGTCAGCTCCACAGACCTGCCGTCGTGATCGCGGAGACGGCGGCCTCGGCGTCGGCGTCGTCCACCACGATCAGCATCCGCTTCAGCGCCGCGGCCACCCATTCCACCGGCTGGTCGTGCAATCCGTTGTCCCCCAAGGACGGATAACCGTCCATGATGGACACCAAGGTTCCTTCGGCGCCGATCCGCATCCCGGTCGCCAGCACGAAATGCCCGGCGGGCGGACGCCAGCGGGACGACCACAGCGGCGGGATACCCGTGTCGAGGTAGTCGAGCAGTGCTCGCACCGGCGTGTCGTGCGCACCGAATTCGGCCGGGTCGACCTCCGCGATCAACGCGACCCTCGGCAGCCGCCACAACGCGGCCAGCAGCATGAACACCGATTGCGGCGCCCAGTTCCCGGTGGCGGACACCGCGGCGAGCCGTCCGCCCGACAGCGTCCCGATCGCCCGCGACAGACCCTCCGGCGTGGTACCCGCCAGCGCCGCGACCTCGTCCTGGCCCGCGACGTCGAAACCCGCCGCGCGCAGGGCGGCCAGCGCGGTGAACGGCCCGGCGAGCCCGTCCTTCTGCGGGAGTTCGGCCCGCGCGACGGCGACGAGATGCTCGCCGCCGGGCAGCCAGCGGCGGCCGGACAGCCCCGTCCGGTCGCCGTCGATTCCGGAGGACATCAGTCGTCGAACGTCCACGACCGCATGATGAACGGTCCGTCGTTCGACGCCCCGGCCGAGGCGTAGGTCGCCAGCGCGGCCTCGTTGTCCCTTTCGACCCCGACCCACATCCCGCGGCAGCCGCGTTCCCGCGCGATCCCGGCCAGCGCGTCGACCAGGTCACGGCCGATCCCGCGCCGCTGGTAGTCCGGGCTGACGTCGAGTTCGTTGAGGAACATCTCGGTGCCCTTGTCCGGATGCGTCACCTCGGTGCCGGTGATCATCCCCGCGGGTACGCCGTCCTCGTAGGCGATCAGGAGATGGTTCTCCTCGGCCGCGAGGAACTTCTCGGACGCCGCCCGTTGCGCCGGGCCGTCGAACAGGTGCTGGGCGGCGACCACCTCTTCGACGGTACCTGCCCGCCGGATCTCGGCCACGTGTCCTCCTGGTGCTCGAAGCGCCACAGACTGGTCAGTATCCCGCTCAGGAAGGCGCCGGGCCATCGCGTTTCCCCGGCGAACGCAGCGCGACCCCGGCGACGACGGCCAGCGTGCCGATCGCCTCGGGCAGGGTCGGGACCTGCCGGAGCCACAGGAAGCCGATCAGCCCCGCCGTGACCGGCAGCAACGCCAGCAGCAGCGCGAACCGCGCCCGCCCTGCCTTGCGGAGGACCACTTGGTCGAGCGCGTACGGCACGACGGTCGAGAGCACGCCCACCCCGATACCCAACAGCAGCAGACGTGGCGAAGCCCACACCTCGCCGGTGCCGAACGCCAGCGGCGACAGCACCACGGTGCCGACGGCGAACCCGACGGCCAGCCCGTCGATCCCGTTCCCGCCGACGGCGACCCGCTTCCCGAGCAGGATGTACCCCGCCCAGGCCGCCGCCGCGGCCAGCGCGAACAGCACTCCGAGCAGGCTGCCTTCGAGCCGGACGTCCGCGATGGCGATCACCCCGGCCGCCACCAGCAGCAGCGCGAAGACGTCCCGGCGGGTGCGCGAACCGAACGCCGCCACCACCACGGGTCCGGTGAACTCGAGGGCGACCGCGGTGCCGAGCGGCAACCGCGCGATCGCCTCGTAGAAGAGCACGTTCATCCCTGCGGTGACGATGCCGAAAGCACCCGCGAGCAAGAACGTGCGCCCGGTCCACGCCGAGCGGGGTGGCCTGCGCCACGCCAGGAGGACCACCGCCGCCCCGAGACAACGGAGCCAGGCCACCCCCGCGGGTGAGGCGACCGAAAAGAGACCTACGGCGACGGCCGCACCGGCGTACATGGAAATTCCGCTGAGAACGAACAAGACCGGCGCCGGCGCGCTCGGAAGACGGTTCCGGACGACTGCGATACCCACGCTCGCATGGTGCCTGACGTGGGAAAAGACGGTTCCACGGGGAGTCTTCTCCTACGTTGCGTGATTACGCTACGGCATACGAGGTAATTACCAGTGACAAATGAGACACCCGCACGGGAACACTTGCGGGTCGCCAAACGTCTGGAAGAGTGGAAGCACGAACACGGCGGGGCCGGGAACGAACGTTGCCGGCATCAGTGCCGAAGTGGTCGTAGCTGGATCGATGGCACCGGGCCACCGGTGCCGGGACGGAGGGAGACTCCAATGACTTCACCGACGCTCACCCGCCCCGAACTGACCGCTGCCGACCGATGCGACCGGTGTGGAGCTGCAGCCCAGGTTCGGGCCATTCTCAGCACCGGTGGCGAGTTGCTCTTCTGTGGTCACCACGCCCGCGCACACGAAACGAAGCTCAAGGAAATGTCCGCGGACATTCAGCGGTAGCCCACCAGTACACGACCACCCGGCGGCCGGCCGCTCCTCATGGAGCGCGCCGGCCGCCCTGTTTTGTCTCAGGGGTCCTGGGCGCGGTTCAGGAGCGGCCGCGGCCATCGTGCGGCTTCCAAAAACATACAGACAGCATGTATGTTAGTGCCATGACGACCAGCGACCTCCTCGGCGAGGTGCACGAGGCCGACCTCGGCAGCGCCCGCATCCGCTACCGCGACCGCGGCGAAGGCCCTCCCGTGGTCTTCGTGCACGGCCTGCTCACCAACGGGCTGCTCTGGCGGAAGGTGGCCCCCGCGGTCGCCGACGCCGGCTTCCGCTGCCTGACCCCGGACTGGCCGCTGGGCTCGCACGACATCCCGGTCCCCCAAGCGGACCTGAGCCCGCCCGGGGTCGCCGCGCTCATCGCGCGATTCCTCGAAGTGCTCGACCTGACCGACGCCACCGTGGTCGCGAACGACACGGGCGGCGCGCTCACCCAGCTGCTCATGACCACGAGCCCGGAACGGGTGGGCAGGGTCGTGCTGACCCCGTCGGATTCCTTCGAGCGCTTCCTGCCGCCGATGTTCAAGGGGCTGAGCACGCTGGCGCGCCTGCCCGGCGGCGTCCCGGCGATGATCCAGGCGTTGCGCTGGCGATGGCTGCTGAAGACGACGGACTTCCTCTGGCTGGCCAAACACCCGGTCCCCGGCCATATCCTCGACGCCTACCTGCTGCCCAGCCGCCGTGACCGGGCGATCCGCGAAGACCTCGCGCGATTCCTCGCCGGGGTCGACAACCGGTACACGCTGACCGCCGCCGAGCGGCTGCCCGCCTTCGGGAAACCCGTCCTGCTGGCCTGGGCGCCCGAAGACCGGCACTTCCCGCTGTGGCTGGGCGAGAAGCTCGCCGGGGTCCTGCCGAACGCCGAATTGAAGACGATCGAGGACTCCTACGCCTTCGTGCCGGAGGACCAGCCGGAGCGGCTGAGCGCCGTGATGGTGAAATTCCTGCGTGCCCACGCCACGACGTAGCCAGACCGAACGATCGCGATCGACGCGGACCGCGCTGATCACGGCGGCGCGGACGTTGTTCGCCGAACCGGGTTACGCCGCCGTGCCCGCCGACGAGATCGTCCGCGCGGCAGGCGTCACCCGCGGCGCGCTGTACCACCACTTCGGGGACAAACAGGGCCTGTTCCGCGCCGTGATCGAGCAGATCGAAACGGAGATCACCGAGGAACTCCAGACCGTCCTGCGGGCGACGGAGGATCCCTGGTCGGGGGCGCTCGGAGTGCTGAGCCGGTTCCTGGACCTGTGCCTGCGGCCCGAGGTGGTGCGGATCGCGCTCACGGACGCCGTCTCCGTCCTCGGCTGGCAGGAGTGGCGCGAGCTGGAGAATCGGTACGGCCTGGGCCTGATCACGGAGATCCTGGAAGCCGCCGCCGCGGACGGCCTGCTGATCGAGGCGCCGATCCCGGAGCTGGCGCAACTCGCGCTGAGCGCCTGCGCGGAGGCGGCACTGATGATCGCGCACGCCGAAGACCCCGAAGCGGCGAAGGAGAAAGCCCTGGCCGCCCTGGTGGCCCTGCTGTCCGGCCTCGTGAAGCAGCCCGGCTGATCCTCGGTCACCAGGTGCCAGGAAAGGACCGTTCCTGGCAAATTTCGCAAGGAACGGTCCTTTCCTGGCATTCGCGCAAGGCCTAAACGGTGTCCAGGATCATCTCGAAGGCCGCTTCGGCCGCACCCAGGAGCTTCACGTCGGCACCGAGCGCCGAGCTCACGATCTGCGTCCCGCCCACGGCCCGGCTGACCAGGCTCCGCCGCCGGACCTCGGCCGCCACCGACCGCACCACCGACTCGGGCAGCACGGTGAGCAGGTCACCCAGCACGACCAGCTGCGGGCCGAGCAGGTTGACCACGTTCACCAGGCCGAGCGTCAGCCATTCCGCGAACTCCGAGAGCCGCTCCTCGGCCGCGTGCGGGTCTCGGCCCAATTCGCGGAGTTCGAACATGATCGCCCCACGCGGGGTGTCCTCCGGCAGGTCGAGCGCGCGGCACAGCGCCGCCTCGCCGACCTCGGTCTCCCAGCAGCCGCTGGACCCGCAGTAGCAGGGACGGCCGCCCGGCCGGATCGCCATATGCCCGATCTCGCCGACGTACCCGGCGCCGCCGCGCAGCGACGAACCGTCCGCGATGATCCCTCCCCCGACACCGACGTCGGCGGAGACGTACACGGCGTCGGACGAGCCCCGCGCGGCGCCGCGCAGGTGTTCGGCGATGGCACCCAGTTCGGCGTCGTTGCCGACCAGGATCGGGATACGCAGCACACCGCCCAGCCGTTCCCCGAGCGCCACGTCGGTCCAGCGCAGGTTGGGCGCCTCGTGGACGTACCCGTCCATCCGGCGGACGACGCCGGGCACGGACACCCCCGCGGCGATCGGCTGCACACCGAGGTCGCCTGCCAGCACGGCGGTCGACTCGATCACATGCGTGATCACCTCGCCTGCCTCCCGCATCCGGCCGTGGAGGTTCCAGCTGTTGCGCCCGAGGATCTGGCCACCGAACCCGACCAGCGCGATCGCGACGTGTTCCACCTGGAGGTCGACCGCGAGCACCACCGCCGCGTGCGGCTGCGGCAGGACCAGGAGCGAGGGGCGGCCCGCCCCTCGTCCCGGCCTCGGGACCCGCTCCTCGACGACCCCCGCTTCCGCGAGGCCGTCGACAAGGGTCTTGATGGTGCTGCGGTTGAGCCCCAGCTCGGTGGCCAGGGTCGCCCTGGTGCTCGGGCCGCTGACGTGCAGCAACCGGAGCAAGGTCGTGCGGTTGTGCCTGCGCACCTCGTCTGGTCGTGCAACGGGTGTGCTGGTCACGGGCTTCATCATTCCATGCGGACTCAGCGCGGCGACGCAGCCGCGCGGCGCCGGGACAGCGCGTCCACCGTGGCCGCGAGAAGCAGCACCAAACCGGTGACGATGTTGACCACCGCCGCCGACTGCTTCAGCAGGCCCAGCGCGTTCTCCACGACCGCCAGCACGAGACCACCGATCACCGCGTCGACGACCCGGCCCTTGCCGCCGAACAGCGACGTACCACCGATGACGGCGGCACCGACCGCGAACAGCAGCGTGTTGAGGCCACCAGCCTGCGGGTCGACCGAACCGACCTTCGACGAGTAGACGATCGCGCCGATCGCCGCCACCGCCGAGCAGATGACGAACACCGAAGCGCGGATCTTCTCGACGTTGATACCGGCGCGGCGGGCCGCCTCGCGGTTGCCGCCGACGGCGTAGATGTGGCGGCCGTACTGCGTGCGGTTGAGCACGTAGGTGCCGAGCACCAGCAGGCCGAGCACGATCGGCACGACGTACGGGACGCCGGAGATGACGATGTTCGGGTTCGGCGCGCGGTTCAGCGTCAGCAGATAGGTCGCGATCGCGGCGACCACGCCGATCGCGCCGACCTTGAACAGCACCATCGGCGTCGGCTGGGTGACCAGGCCGCGTTTGAGCCGGGAGAAGTGCTGGCCCAGTGACACCGCGGCGAAACCACCGGCCGCGACCAGGAAGAGGATCCAGCTGCCCATCGTGGACAGGTTGCCGTTGGCGACCTTGAACAACACGTCCGAGGTGCTGATGCCGAGCGTGCCGCCCTCACCGATGAACTGGAGGATGACACCTTGCCAGGCAAGGAAGAGCGCCAGCGTCACGACGAACGAGGGCATCCCGATCTTCGAGACGAGGAACCCGGTGAGGACACCGATCGCGCCACCGACGCTGATCGCGAGCACCATCTCGATCCACGGGTTGGCCGCGGCTCCCGACAGCACCAGCGCGATGGCGAGCACGGCGAATCCGACACCCGCCCAGATCCGCAGGATCACGCCGAGCAGCGCGGCGATCGCGAGCACCACGAGGAACGCGATGAACACGCCGTTCCCCATGCCGCCCAACAGGTTGCCGTTACGCACGTAATGCATCGCGAGGACGGCGGCGGTGACGCCGGACGCGGTGCCCGCGGACAGGTCGATCTCACCGAGCAGCAGGACGAACACGATGCCCATCGCGATGATCGCCTTGCCGGCGCCCTGTGCCATCAGGTTCGCGATGTTGTTCATCGTCAGGAAGGTGTCCGACAGCGAGGCGAACACGATCACCAGCACGAGCAGGCCGAGCAGCGCCGGGAGGGAACCCAGCTGCCCCGCCTTGAGCCGGGAGAAGTAGTCACCGACCGCCTCGCGCGTTGACATCGATGTCGTGTCGATGCCGAAATCCGTGATGGCCGCCGACGGGTTGAGCGCGGCGGCCGACGGCTTGCCCCCCTCCGGCGAGGCGGGCTTTGCGGGTGTCTCAGTCATTTCCGGTTCTTTCTCGCCTGGTTCTAGAGGACGACGGCTTCGGGGCGGGCAAGGCCGAGGTCGCCGGATCGGCCGGCGGTGATCAGTTCCACGACCTGGCCGTGGGTGACGTCCTTGGTGTGCACCTCGGCGACGAGACGGCCGAGGTAGAGCACCGCGATACGGTCGGCGACCTCGAAGACGTCGGCCATGTTGTGGCTGATCAGCACCACACCCAGGCCCTGCTCCGCGAGGCGGCGGACGAGGTCGAGCACCTGACGGGTCTGCGCGACACCGAGCGCGGCGGTCGGCTCGTCGAGCAGCACCACCTTCGAGTCCCACAGCACGGATTTGGCGATCGCGACGGTCTGCCGCTGCCCACCCGAGAGGGCCGAAACGGGCGTGCGGACGGACTTCACGGTGCGGACCGAAAGCGAGGCGAGCGTCTCGCGGGCGGCCTTCTCCATGCTGGCCTCGTCGAGCAGCCATTTGCTGCCGCGTTCCCGGCCGAGGAACATGTTCTGCACGATGTCGAGGTTCTCGGCGAGGGCGAGGTCCTGGTAGACGACCTCGATTCCCAGATCCGCGGCGTCACGCGGGCCGTGGATGTTCACCGGTTCGCCCTGGAACTTCACCGTGCCCGAGTCGTAGCCGTGGATCCCGGCGATCGACTTGACCAAAGTGGACTTTCCGGCACCGTTGTCGCCGACCAGCGCGGTGACCTCGCCTGCCCGCACGTTGAAGTCCACGTCGTGGAGGACGTGGACCGGCCCGAAGCTCTTGTTCAGCTGCTTCAGTTCGAGGCTGGGTTCGCTCATGGGGGTTCTCGAATTCTCCCGGCTGGAGACCGGGCCGGGGCGCTTGTCTGGCGAGAAGCGCCCCGGCCCGGTTGTCTGGATTTAACGGGTCAGGAGATACCGAGCTGCGTGCACGCCGCGGCCAGGTCGCCGCCGCAGATCTCGGCCGCCTTGACGTAGCCCTGCGTCACGACCTCCTTGACACCGTCCTTGGTGGTCATCTTCGGCTCGAGGAGCACGGACTTGACCTCCCGGTTGCCCTTCGGGTCCTTCGCCTTGCCGGTGGCCAGCGCGTCGGCGCCCGCCTTGTCACCCTTGGCCAGCAGCACGGCGAGCTTCGCCGCGGCTTCGGCCTCTTCCTTGATCGGCTTGAACACGGTCATGTACTGGTCGCCGCGCAGGATCGCCATGAGGCCGTCCGCGGTGGCGTCCTGGCCGGTGACCGGGACCTTGCCGTTGAGGCCGTTCTTCTTCAGCACGGTGATGACCGCGCCGGCGAGACCGTCGTTCGCGGCGACGACGCCGTCGACCCTGCCCTTGTTGTCGGTCAGGATCTGCTCGAAGGTCTGGCCGCCCTTCTGGTTGTCCCAGTTGTCGATGGCCTGTTCCCGCACGAGCTTCAGGTCGCCGGCGGCGAACTTCGGCTGCAGCACGGACTTCTGGCCGTTGGCGAACAGCGTCGCGTTGTTGTCGGTCGGGGCACCCTCGATCATGACGACCTCGGCGCCCTTCTTGTCCTTCAGCGCGTCGGCGAGTCCCTGGCCCTGCAGCTGGCCGACCTTCTCGTTGTCGAACGAGACGTAGTAGTCGGAGCTGCCGCCGAGGTTCAGGCGGTCGTAGTCGATCGTCGGGATACCCGCGGCCTGCGCCTTGCGGGCGACCGCCGAGCCGACCTCGCCGTTGATGGCGGCGATGATCAGGACCTTGACGTTCTGCGCGATCATGCCGTCGGCCAGCGTGGTGAACTTCTGGACGTCACCCTGGGCGTTCTGGACGTCGGCGTCGAAGCCCGCGTCCTTGAGCGCCTTGGTCAGGAACGGCTTGTCGAAGGACTCCCAGCGCGCGGAGGTGGCGGTCTCCGGCAGGATGACGCCGACCTTGCCGCCCGCGGCGGCACCGCCGGGGGCGGGCGCGGACTGCGAGGAGTTGCCGCTGCCCGAGTCGGCGCTGTTGGCGCCGCAGGCGGAAAGCACCAGGCCGGCGCCCACCGTCGCGGCGAGGAGGGTAAGGGTTCTGCTGCGCATCCTCGTTCCTTCTCCGATCTTGCTCGCGGGCGGCGATCCTGGAGGACCGGTCGCACCATCGCGCATATGTTGTGGGCGACAACATATGCCGCCGAATGTGTCCCGGGGAAGACGGCTGAATCGATTAAGCCTCATCAAATGGACACGGTTTGGCAACGTGGCCGTAGCAAGCCGTACGAAGTCCGGGTTCGCTGACGGTGTGACCGCCACCACTCACTCACCGTGACGGCAGCAGCGGCAGCGGCGCGCTGACCGGCGCCTTCGCTGGACCGAGCCGGGGGTCTCGCGTGCTTGGACGGCCGACTCGCGTGATCCAACGGCCGACTCGCGTGACTGGATGGCCGACACGCGAGTCGGCCGCCCACTCACGCGAGTCGGCCGTCCAAGCACGTGTGTCGTCCGTTGGATCACGTGTGTCGTCCGAGCAGGCAGTGGTACCTCGGACTCTCACGACGCCGCTTCCGCGTGCCCAATGCAATGAAGGGGCCTTTCATAGCAAATTTTGCTAGGAAAGGCCCCTTCATTGCACGGGGTGGGGAGCGGTCACCAGGAACGCAGGGTGACGATCCGCTCTTCGAGCTGTTCGACCGAAGCCATCGCGGTCGGCGGTCCACCGCAGACGCGGCGCAGTTCGTTGTGGATCGCGCCGTGCGGCTTCTTTGTCCGGTGGTGGTGCACGCCCACCAGCGCGTTCAGCTCCTTGCGGAGGCTGCCGAGCCGCTCGCTGACCGACTGCGGCCGTGCGACCGGGGCGGCTTCCTCGGCCTTCGGCTTGCGCCGTTTCTCGTCGGAGAGCTGCTCCTCCTGCCGCTTCCGCAGCAGGGCGCGGACCTGGTCCGGCTCCAGCAGTCCCGGCAGGCCGAGGTACTCCTGCTCCTCGTCGGAACCGGAGAACACCGCGGTGCCGAAGGAGTTGCCGTCGTAGATGACCTGGTCGAGCTCGGCGGAGGCGCCCAGCGAGGTGAACGCCTTCTCCTCCTCGCCCGGCTCGTCCTCGGTGCGGTTGGCCTGGGCCAGGAGTTCGTCCTCCCAGCCCTCCTTCTCGCGGTGCGGCTTGCCGAGGACGTGGTCGCGCTGGGCTTCCAGCTCGCTGGCCAGTTCCAGCAGCACCGGCACACTCGGCAGGAAGACCGAAGCCGTCTCGCCGGGTTTGCGGGAACGCACGTACCGGCCGATCGCCTGCGCGAAGAACAGCGGGGTCGACGCGCTGGTGGCGTAGACGCCGACGGCGAGACGCGGGACGTCGACGCCCTCGGACACCATCCGGACAGCGACCAGCCAGCGGTCGGTCGAATCGGAGAACTCCTTGATCCGCCCGGACGCCTTGGGGTCGTCGGAGAGGACGACCGTCGGGGTCTGGCCGGAGAGGCGCTCCAGGATCTTGGCGTAGGCGCGCGCCGAATCCTGGTCGGTGGCGATCACCAGACCGCCCGCGTCCGGGATGCCGTTGGCGCGAAGCTGCGCGAGACGTGTGTCCGCGGCCTGCAGCACCGACGGGATCCACTCGCCAGCCGGGTCGAGCGCCGTGCGCCAGGCCCGCGCGTTCTGCTCGGCCGTCAGCGGCTCGCCGAGCCGCGCGGTGAACTCCTCCCCCGCGCTCGTGCGCCAGGAGGCCTCACCCGAGTAGGCAAGGAAGACGACCGGCCGGACGACGCCGTCGGCGAGCGCGTCGGCGTAGCCGTAGGAATGGTCGGCCTTGCTGCGCTGGAAACCCGAGCCGTCGGGCTCGTAGGTGACGAACGGGATCTGCGAGTCGTCGCTGCGGAACGGCGTCCCGGTCAGCGCCAGACGGCGGACGGCGGGCGTGAACGCCTCTCGGACCGCGTCGCCCCAGGACTTCGCGTCACCGCCGTGGTGGATCTCGTCGAGGATGACCAGGGTCTTGCGGTTCTCGGTGCGCACGCGGTGCAGCGTCGGATGCGCCGCGACCTGCGCGTAGGTCACCGCGACACCTTGGTAGTCCCGCGAGGTGACGCCGGTGCCGTTGCGGAAGTTCGAGTCGATCGCGATCCCCGCGGCCGCGGCCGAGGCCGCCCACTGGTGCTTCAGGTGCTCCGTCGGGGCGACGATGGTGATCTTCTCGACGGTCCGGTCGCTCAGCAGCTCGGCCGCGATCCGGAGACCGAACACCGTCTTCCCCGCGCCCGGCGTCGCGACGGCCAGGAAGTCCTTCGGTTTCTTCGTCAGGTACTTCGTCAGCGCTCGCCGCTGCCAGGCACGCAGCGGCCGGGCGGTGCTGTCCTTCGCCGCGGGAGGCGCGCCCAGCTCGCCCCGATCGCGTTCAACCGTTTCCGCCATGCCGGCCCCCTCCTCCCACACCCGAAAACACCTGGTCATCCGCCCTGTCACAAGCGAAAACCCCCACTTGGGTATCCGGCTGCGACGCCGGCGCCTGACGTGAGGGCACTCCGAAGAGACTACCTGCCGCGCCCATGGAACGCCGGAAGCGCCACCCCCGTTGTCGGGTTACTCACCCGAAAACCCAGGGGTGACGAGCCGAATGCCGCAGCATGGACCATGCTGGACACCGTCAAGGGCGCTCGGCGCCGGCGGAGGAGCTGCATGAGCGAGGAGAACGGCCGTCCGGATACGGCCGCCGAGGTCGCGAAGGGCCGCAGGGGTCCGTTGCGCCTGCTCAGCCGCACGCTCAGCAAGGCGTGGGACGGCAACATCTTCTCCGAGGCCGCCGAAGCCGCGTTCTGGCAGACGCTGTCACTGCCGCCGTTGCTGCTGGGTCTTCTCGGTTGCCTCGGTTTCGTCGGCGACTGGTTCGGCCAGGAGGTCGTGACCGCCGTCCACGACCGGATCATCACCTTCAGCAAGACGATCTTCAGCGACAACGCCGTCCAAGACATCATCGAGCCGACGGTCAACAGCATCCTGTTCGTCGGCAAGGGCGAGATCGTCTCGGTCGGTTTCCTGATCTCGCTCTGGGCTGGTTCGTCGGCGATGTCGTCGTTCGTCGACGCGATCACCGTGGCGCACGACCAGTACGGCGTCCGCAACGACGTGTGGCAGCGGATCTTCGCGCTCCTGCTGTACCTGGCCGGGCTGGTGATCCTGGTGGTCGGGCTGCCGCTGCTGGCGATCGGGCCGGACCTGCTCCCCCAGTTCTTCCCCACCGACTGGCGCGACACGGTGTCCTACTGGGTCGGCACGCTGTACTACCCGGTCCTCGGGGGCATGATCGTGCTGGCGCTCACCACGCTCTACAAGCTCGCACTGCCGCGACGGCTGCCGTGGCATCGCGGCCTGCCGGGCGCGATGCTCGCCATGATCGTGTTCCTGCTCTCCAGTGTGGGCCTGCGGATCTACCTGAACTGGATCACCAAGACCGGCTACACCTACGGCGCGCTCGCCGCGCCGATCGCGTTCCTGTTGCTGATGTTCTTCATCGGGCTCGCGGTCGTCTTCGGCGCGTACTTCAACAGCGCGATCCAGGAACTGTGGCCCGCCAAGGCGACGAAACGCCAGCGCCGGAAATGGCGGCGGCTGGAAATGGAACGCGCCAGCGAACGGATCCGCGCCGAAGAGGGCCGCAAACTGTGGGAACGGACGACCGTCCCGCTGCGCCGTCCCCGCCAGAACGACGAGAGCGAACCGGAACGATCCGTGAACGCAGAAACGCAGAGCGAAGCCGATCAGGTGACAGAACGGCGAAGTTGAGCGCGGTCGGGGTAAACCTCCTCCCGAAGTCGTACTCCGGTTCCACCCGTGGTGTGAATCCAGTCCACCCCCCGCCATGAAAAGCTCGCGGTAACCCGCCCGTCCGAGCTATTCCTGGGGGATACCGCCATGTCCACGCTGGCCAGACTGAGCCTGCGCAACCGAAGTCTCATCGGGCTGCTCGCCCTGGTGGTGATCGGCTTCGGCGCCTTCGCCCTGCCGCAGCTGAAGCAGCAGCTGTTCCCGTCACTGCAGTTCCCGCAGGCGCAGGTCATCACGCCGTACGCGGGCGCGTCGCCGGACGCGGTCGACCGTCAGGTCACCGAGCCGCTCGAAGGCGGCCTGCAGGGTTTGAAGGGGCTCGAAGAGCTGAGCTCGACGTCGTCGGAGGGACTGTCGCGGATCACCGCGCAGTTCGAGTTCGGCACGGACATCGACGCGGCCGTCGGGCAGATCCAGCGTGTCGTCGACGGGCTCAAGACACGGCTGCCGCAGAACAGCGAGCCGTCGGTGTCGGCCGGGTCCACCGACGATCTCCCGGTCGTGCTGCTCGCCGCCGGGACCACCGGCGACCCGCAGGCGCTCGCGCCCGCGCTGACCGGGGAGGTCGCGCCGGAACTGCGCAAGATCGACGGCGTCCGCGAGGTCGACGTGACCGGCGCCCGGCAGCCGCGGGTCACCATCGCACTGGACTACGCGAAGCTGGCCGCCGCGGGTGTCGACCCGTCGTCGATCGCCACCACGCTGCAGACCGCCGGTGCCGCCGTCCCGGCCGGGACGCTGACCGAAGGCGACAAGACGCTCACCGTCCAGGTCGGCGGCGGACCGACCACAGTGGACACGATCAAGAACCTTTATCTGACACCGGCGGCGACGCCGTCATCGCGCCCCGGCGCGCAGGGCGCCAAGCCGGTGAAGCTCGGTGACGTCGCCGACATCCAGGCCGGATTCGCGCCGCCGACGTCGATCACCCGCACCAACGGCAAGCCGAGCCTCGGCCTCTCGATCACCATGGTGGAGAACGGGAACGCGGTCGCGATCTCGGAATCGGTGCGGGACAAGCTGCCCGAACTGTCGAAGAAGATCGGCGCCGAGATGAGCGTCGTGTTCGACCAGGGCACCCCGGTCAAGGACGCGATCAGTGGACTGACCACCGAAGGCCTGCTGGGGCTGGCGTTCGCGGTCGTGGTGATCCTGCTGTTCCTGCTGTCGCTGCGGTCCACGCTCGTGACGGCGGTGTCGATCCCGCTTTCGGTGGTCGTGGCGCTGCTGGCGCTGTGGACCGGCGATCTGTCGCTGAACCTGCTCACCCTCGGCGCGCTCACCATCGCCATCGGGCGGGTGGTCGACGACTCGATCGTGGTGCTGGAGAACATCAAACGACATCTGGCGTACGGCGAGGAGAAGGAACGCGCGGTCCTCGACGGCGTGCGCGAGGTGGCGGGCGCGGTGACCTCGTCCACCCTCACCACGGTCGCGGTGTTCCTGCCGATCGCCTTCGTTGGCGGGTTCGTCGGCGAACTGTTCTCTCCGTTCGCGATCACGGTCACCGTGGCGCTGCTCGCGTCGCTGCTGGTCTCGCTGACGATCGTGCCGGTGCTGGCGTACTGGTTCCTCAAGCCGCCGAAGACCCCCGCGAACGAGCGCGAAGCCGAGCTCACGCGTCAGGCCGCCGAGGACAAGGAACGCCGCGGGCTGCTGCAGCGCGGGTACGTTCCGGTGATCCGGTTCGCCACCCGGCGCCGCGTCACCGTGGTGCTGCTGGCGCTGATCATCTTCGGTGGCACGGTCGGGCTGGCGTCGCAGCTGAACACCAACTTCCTCGACCAGTCCGGCTCGACGACGCTGAGCCTTTCGCAGAAGCTGCCGCCCGGCACCAGTTCCGAGGCCAAGGAGAAGGCGGCCGGCGCGGTGGAGCAGGCGCTCGCCGCCGAACCCGCCGTCGAGACCTACCAGGTGAGCATCGGCGGGGGCGGCTTCTTCGGCGGCGGCGGGACGGCGACCAACATCCAGGTCACCGTCGCCAAGGACACCGACCTCGACGCGCTCTCGGAGCGGTTGCGGGGCAAGCTCGACAAGCCGGAGCTCGGCGAGGTCAAGATCGGCGCGGAAGCGGGCGGGTTCAACTCGGACCAGGTCTCGATCACCGTCACCGCACCGGACGAGGCGGCGCTGAAGCCCGCCGCCGAGCAGGTCCGCCAGGCCCTGTCCGGAGTGCCGGACCTGACCGAGGTGACCAGTGACCTCGCACAGGGTTCGCCCCGGGTGCAGGTCGAGGTCGACGCCGCCAAGGCCGCCGCGAGCGGGCTTTCGGCGACCACGATCGGCCAGATCGCGAACCAGGCCATCGCCGGCCGCACGGTGACCCAGTTGCCGGTGGACGGTCAGCGCACGGACATCGTGCTGCGCGCGGGCACGGCCCCGGTGTCGGTCGACGCGGTCAAGGCGCTGCCGATCCCGAGCGCGGCCGGCGTCGTCCGGCTGGACTCGGTCGCCAACGTGTCCACAGTGGACGGACCGGCGGCGGTGCACCGCACCTCCGGCGAGCTGAGCACCACGGTCACCGCCAAGAACACCGGCGCGGACCTGGCCGCCACCACGAAGGCCATCCAGTCCAAGTTGGACGGGCTGACCTTCACCGGCGGCGCGGCGTACAAGCTCGGCGGCGTCAGCGAGGACCAGCAGGAGGCCTTCGGGAACCTGTTCCTCGCACTGCTGGCCGCGATCGCGATCGTGTACCTGATCATGGTGGCGACGTTCCGCAGCCTGCTCCAGCCGCTGATCCTGCTGGTGTCGATCCCGTTCGCGGCGACCGGCGCGATCGGGCTGCTGCTGGCCACCGGAACCGCGCTGGGCCTGCCCGCGCTGATCGGGATGCTGATGCTCGTCGGCATCGTGGTGACCAACGCGATCGTGCTGATCGACCTGATCAACCAGTACCGGGCTTCGGGGATGAGCGTCGCCGACGCCGTCGTCGAAGGCGGCAGGCGACGGCTGCGGCCGATCCTGATGACCGCGGCGGCGACCATCTTCGCGCTGGTCCCGATGGCGCTCGGGCTGACCGGCCAGGGCGGGTTCATCGGCCAGCCACTGGCGATCGTGGTCATCGGCGGCCTGGTCAGCTCGACCCTGCTGACGCTGATCCTGGTGCCGACGCTCTACACGATGGTCGAGACCCGGAAAGAGAAGCGCCGCGCCAAGAAAAACACCCGGCGGTCTTCGGCCCCGGCCACCGAGACGCTGACACCCGAGCCGACCGCGTAGACCTGGGGGACGGAAGGCACGCCGGGGCCGGGTGGGCGCCCGGCGTGCCTTCCACTCGCGTGATTGGAGCCGTAACTCGCGTGATTGGACCAGTTACGCCTTCAATCACGTGAGTTACGCCTGCAATCACGCGAGTTCCGCGTCTGATCACGCCTTCCGGAACCGCCAAGTCTTGCTGTCGAACGCCACGCACCACGACGGCGACAGCATGATGACCCGCAGGGTTCCGTCGGCGGCGACGTCGATGCCCTCGGTTTCGAAATTCCCGCTGCACGTGCTCTTCAGGGGCAGCTGCCCCAGCGAGGTCACCCGCCCGGTCACGTCCGAACCGGACAGCGCGCCGGAAAGATCCACCTGCAGCAGCGGCTTCGTGGTCCCGAAGAGCGAGCCCTCGGGATCGTCGGACGCGCACAGCAGCCGGGTCGCGGTGACGAAGTCGCAGCCCTGGATGTCCCGCACCGGCTTGTCGAGCCGGATCGCGGACGCGTACGGCAGGTTCGCCGACGGATTCGTGTGCGCGACGCCGGGCATCGGGTGCACGAGGAGCCGGTCCATCGTGCCCCACTCACCGGCCACCATCCAGCGGGCGTCGGGGGTCACGGCGGCGAACGAGTTGTTGTTCGCTTCCCACGACTCCAGCGTGTGCGTGTAGTTCGCCCACGTCCCGTTGGGCGACTCGACGCGGAAGAGCTTCGCGCCCCTGTCGTCGCGCTGGTACGGCTCGACGTACCAGCCCTGCGCGGAGCCCGGATCACCGACGTGGTTCCAGCCCTGCGACGACAGGTTCACCGGAACCGTCGCGATCCCGGTGTAGCGGTAGATGGTCCCGGACGGCCGTTCGATGGTGGCCAGGCCCTGGCCCTCGTCGAGCGGCCGGGCGTTGTCCGAGCCGACCGTGGTCCAGCCTGTGACGGCTTGGGCGGCGGCGGGTGAGAACACCGCGACCAACGCGGCGATGGCGAGCACGATCCCGGTTCTACGCATGAAGGCTCCGTCCCGGCGGGTTTTCGCTGGCGGTAATGAATTACCAGCGAAAACCGGGACGGGCAGCCACCATGTGAAGGATTTTCAGATTTTGTCCGGTTTCGGACACGGCACGCGGAAGACACCGGACGCGGTGTCACCGGCAGCCGGTCAGTCGCCCGGCTTGAGACCGTCGTAGATCTTCTTGCAGTCCGGGCAGACCGGCGAACCGGGCTTCGCCGACTTCGTCACCGGGAAGACCTCGCCGCACAGCGCCACCACGTGCGTGCCCATGACCGCGCTTTCGGCGATCTTGTTCTTGCGCACGTAGTGGAACATCTTCGGCGCGTCGTCGTCGGTGCTGTCGGTGCCCTCGGGACGGGTATCCGGCTTCGGAAGGGTCTGTGTACTCACCCCTCCATAATGCCCCAAATCCTCCTGCGCACACCGGCGACCTGGCAGGATCTCGCCCATGTTCCAGAAGGTGCTCGCGACGTTCGGTTCCGGTGGGGCGAAGATCGACGCCCGGCTGCTCGACCGCACGGTCTCCCCCGGCCGCCCGTTGCGCGGCGAGGTCCTGCTGCTCGGCGGCGAAGTCGATCAAGAGATCAACGGTCTCTCGGTGAAGCTGCTCGCCAGGGTCACACTGCCGGACGAACGCCGCCCCGGCGTCGAGGACCTCGAGTTCGGCGTCCAGCAGCTGGCGGGCAACGAGCGGATCGCGCCCGGTCAGCAGATCCGCCTCCCGTTCGAGGTGGCCCTGCCCTGGGAGACGCCGATCTCCAGCATCTTCGGCAAACCGCTGAACGGGATGGCCGTCGGCCTCCAGACCAGCCTCGACATCGCGAACTCCGTCACCGACCCGGTCGACGTCGACGGCGCCGCGATCGAGCCGCTGCCCGCGCAGAAACGGATCTTGGACGCCTTCAGCCGGATCGGCTTCGTCTTCCGCGAGGCCGTGCTGGAACGCGGCCGGATCAACGGCGCGATCCAGCAGCTCCCGTTCTTCCAGGAGATCCGCTTCACCCCTTCACCGCGGTTCGCGCCCGTCTTCACCTCCGTGGCCGTGACCTTCCTGTCCTCGCCCTCGGAGACGCAGGTCGTGCTGGAGGTGACCAAACGGGTCCGGGTGTCCAAGAGCGGCGGGTTCGGCGGACGCGGCCAGGAGTTCCTCGGCCTGTTCAAGGTCGACCACGCCGCGTTGGAGCGGGTCAAGTGGGAGCCGCAGCTCGAGGGCTGGCTCCACGAGGTGGCCAAAGCACGCGGGATCTTCGACTGAGGTGGAGGCGCGATGACGGAACCGTCGGCGACCAGGCCCCACATGCCGGGTTACGGGACGGCTCCGGCCGGGGACGGCACCGGTCTGCTGCCCTGGTCCTGGGCGGAGACCCGGCTGCGGGACTCGCACGACTACTGGGTGGCGACGGTCACCCCCGGCGGCCGTCCGCACCTCATGCCGGTGTGGGCGGCCTGGACGGGTGACGCGCTGTGGTTCTCGTCTTCGCTGCGCTCGGCCAAGGCGCGCAACGTCGCCGCCGGTTCCGCGGTCTCGGTGTCGACCGACGATCCTTACGAACCCGTGGTGCTCGAAGGCCCCGCCGAGATCGTCACCGACCTCGGCGCGCTGCGGACGTTTCTCGACGCCGTGAACGGCAAGTACAAGACCACGTACGGAATGGACATGCTCGACCCCGCTTCGAACGCGTCGATCCGGGTCCGGCCACGGAAGGTGTTCGGCATGCTGGAAAAGGACTTCTCGGGATCCCCGACTCGCTGGGTGTTCCCGGCATGATCTGGGCCACCGCCGTCACCAGGCTCGGCGGCGATCACCTGATCGCCGCCGTCGCGTGGAACGACCTCGAAACCCGCTACGCCGAACCGCATCGCCGCTACCACGATCTCCGGCACGTCAAGGCCGTCGCCCGGGACAGCGGGGACCTCGCCGTCGCCTTCGGCCTGGGTTCCCGCGAGCGAGCACTCGTCGCCATCGCCGCCTGGACGCACGACGTCGTCTACGACGCCCGCCCCGGCGAGGACGAACGGGCGAGCGCGGCCTGGACGCGTGCCGAACTCACCAACGCCGGCGTCCCCCAGGCCGACGTCGAGCGCGCCGGGGAACTGGTCCTCGGCACGATCCACCACTCCGCCCCGGACGACGACCTCCTCGCCACCGCGCTCCTCGACGCCGACCTCGCGATCCTCGGCGCCACGCCGGAGCGCTACGAGGAGTACGCGAACGGTGTCCGGGCGGAGTATTCGATCTACTCCGACGAGGAGTGGCGGACGGGCCGCTCGGCCGTGCTGGAAAACCTGCTGGCCCGGCCGAGGCTGTACCGCAGCGACATCGCGCGGGCACGCTGGGAGAGCAAGGCGCGGGAGAACCTCGCGAACGAACTGACCCGATGGCGTGACGCGGACCCACATCACCGATGATGTTCGTTCGTGACTCCGCAACTGTCCCTTCACGAAGAGGTCGCCTCCGCCCTCGCCGCCGGTGATCCCGTCGTCGCACTGGAGAGCACCATCCTCTCCCACGGCCTCCCGCCCGGCCGCAACCTCGACGTCGCCCGGCGGCTGGAGAAGGTCGTGCGCGACGGCGGCGCCGTCCCCGCGACCATCGCCGTCCTCGACGGCGTCCCCCTGATCGGTCTCTCGGGTGAGCAGCTGGAACGCGTCTGCGCGCCCGGCGCGGACCTGGACAAGCTGTCGCTGCGCGACATCGGCCCGGCCGTCGGCCTCGGCCGGTCCGGGGCGACGACGGTCGCGAGCACCGCGGCGCTGGCCGCCGCGGCCGGGATCGGCATGTTCGCCACCGGCGGGCTCGGCGGCGTGCACCAGGGCGCGGCGCAGAGCTGGGACGTCTCGGCAGATCTGGGCGTGCTCGCGAAGGTGCCGACCACGGTCGTCTGCTCCGGGGTGAAGTCGGTGCTCGACATCGCCGCGACACTCGAAGTGCTGGAGACCAATTCGGTACCCGTGCTCGGTTACCGCACCGGCGAGTTCCCCGCGTTCTACCTCCGCTCCTCCGGCCACGAGGTGCCGTGGCGGGTCGACGACGCCGCGCAGGCCGCCTCGGTCATCGCCGCGCATCGCGCGCACGCGAATTCCGGTGTTCTGCTGGCGAATCCGATCCCCGAAGCGTCCGAAATGGACAAAGAGCTGCACGACCGGCTGCTCGCCGAAGGGCTGGAGCTGCTGAAGTCGCGAGGCGTGCACGGCAAGGACGTCACACCGGTCCTGCTGGAGCACTTCCACACCGCGAGCGACGGGGTGAGCCTCGACGCGAACGAGGCACTGGTGCTCTCCAACGCGGAACTGGCCACCGAGGTGGCCGTCGCGCTCGCCGGGAACGCGGCATGAGCGGCATCGTCGTCGTCGGAGACGTCGGCCTCGACGTCGTCGCGCGGCACGAAGGTCCGATCCCGCACGGTGGCGACATCCGCGCGAAGGTCCACTTCACCAGCGGCGGCGCGGGCGCGAACACCGCGCTATGGCTGCGAGCCGAGGACGCGGAGACCACGCTGGTCGCGCGGATCGGCGACGATTCCGGCGGCCGCATGGTGAAGGGCGAACTGGAAGCCGCCGGTGTCCGCTGCGAGTTCGCCGTCGACCCCGAAGAACCGACGTTCTGCGTCGTGGTGCTCGTCGACGGCGCCGGTGAGCGGAGCATGCTCGCCGACCGCGGCGCGAACGCGCGATTCAGCCCTTCCGACATCACGGAGGCGGCGCTCAGCGGCGCGAGCCACCTGCACCTCTCGGGCTACGTCCTGCTGTACCCGTCTTCACGGCCCGCGGCGCTCGCCTCGCTGGCGGCGGCGAAGAAGGCCGGGCTGACGACGTCGGTCGACCCGCAGGCGGCGACGCTGATCACCGACCCGGCGGCCTTCCTCGACGACGTGCGCGGCGTAGACCTGCTGATGCCGAACACCAGCGAACTGGTCGCGTTGACCGGGTCGAGTGATCCCGAGGCGGCGAAGGAACTGCTGGACTACGTCGGTGAGGTCGTGGTCACCGCCGGTCTCGACGGCGCCAGCTGGGTGGACGCGAGCGGCGTCATCACCTCGGTGCCCGCGCAGCCCGCGGAGTGCGTCGACTCGACCGGCGCCGGGGACGCCTTCGACGCCGGCGTGCTGGCGGCGTGGCTGCGCGGCGAGTCCACCGTGGAGGTCCTTCGGGCGGGGACCCGGCTGGGTGCCCGGGCGGTGGCGAAGGTCGGGCCGCAGCCGTAGCCGCCCGTCAAACGCTATGAAAGGTCCTTTCCTTGCAAATTTTGCAAGAAAAGGACCTTTCATAGCACGCGCGAACCGCGTCAGCCGCCGTCGATGACCCGATGACCGCCGCTCTCGAGGC
Source organism: Amycolatopsis sp. WAC 01375 (assembly GCF_003947325.1). Classification (NCBI taxonomy): domain Bacteria; kingdom Bacillati; phylum Actinomycetota; class Actinomycetes; order Pseudonocardiales; family Pseudonocardiaceae; genus Amycolatopsis; species Amycolatopsis sp. WAC 01375. Next base: position 61,054 of record NZ_QHHW01000009.1, on the reverse strand, counting down.
GCGTCGGTTCGGCTTCGTACCGGTTGACCTTCTCGCTCTTGCGCGGCGGCCGGTCGTTGGCCACGAGGACGGCGATCCAGGGCAGCGGGATCGAGATCGCGATGAGGGCCAGCGCGAGCCACCAGGTCTCGTAGAAGATCCCGGCGAGGATCAGGCAGGGGATGCGGAACGACATCATGATGATGTACTTCCGCTTCCGCTTGGCGAGCTGGTCTTCGTAGGACGGGGCGGCTTCGGTGATCAGCACCGGAGCGGGTTCCCTCGGTTCGGGACCGTGGGCGGGCGCGTTCACAGCACCACCTCCGGCTTCCATGCTCCCACTCGCCGGGCTCATCCGACACCCGGGTGGGTGAGCCGATGCAGAGCGGCGACCACGAGTGTCTCGACGCCGGCCGAAAGCGTCGGGTGCGGGATCGGCGCGAAGAGCGGCGAGTGGTTCGACGGGATGTCCTGTTCGAAGCGACCGGCGGTCATCGCGGCGATCACCTTCTCCTCGTCCAGGCCGCCGACCAGCCAGAACACCGACGGTACCCCGGCGGCGCGGCCGAACTCGCTGAAGTCCTCACTGCCGGTGACCAGCGGCGCGGGCATCACCCGGCCCTCGCCGAAGTGGCCACGGAACGCGGCGGTGAGTCCCTCGGTGGCCGCGTCGTCGTTCTCGGTGACCGGGAACGCGCCGATCCGCTCGATCTCCGGCGCTTTCGGCGCGCCCGCGGTGGCCGCCTCGCCCTGGACGATCCGTTCGACCGCCGCGACGACCTTCTCCCGCACGGCCTGGTCGAACGACCGGATGTTGACCTCGAGGACGGCGTGGTCGGCGATGATGTTGTGCGCGGTGCCGACGTGCAGCGAGCCGACGGTCACCACCGCCGACTCGGTCGCCGAGATCTCCCGCGAAACGATGGTTTGCAGCTTCAGCACCACGGACGCGGCGAGCACGGCGGGATCCACCGTGGTCTCCGGTCGCGAACCGTGCCCGCCCCGGCCGTGCAACGTGATGCGGAGCGCGTCCGTGGCCGCCATGATCACGCCCGGCCTGGTCAGCACCCAGCCCGCCGGGCCGGGCACCACGTGCTGGCCGAGTACGACGTCGGGTTCGCCGGCGGGCCCGAAGACCCCGTCGCGGACCATGCCGACGGCGCCGTCCCCGGCCTCCTCCCCCGGCTGGAACACGACCATCAGCGTGCCGGACCAGTGTTCGCGGCCGGACGCCAGCAGCGAGGCGGCCCCGGAGAGCCAGGTGGCGTGCATGTCGTGGCCGCAGGCGTGCATCACCGGGACTTCGCGGCCGTCGGCGTCGATCCCGCGCGCGGTGCTCGCGTACGGCAGGCCGGTCTTCTCCTCGACCGGCAGGGCGTCGATGTCGGCGCGCAGCATCACCTTCGGGCCGGGGCCGTTGCGCAGCACCCCCAGGACGCCGGTGCGCCCGATGCCGGTGTGCACCTCGTAACCGTCGGCCTCCAGGCGTCGCGCCAGTTCGGCGGCGGTGCGGGTTTCGGCGAACGACAGCTCCGGATGCCGGTGGAGGTCGATGTACAGGTCTTCCAATCCGGGCAGCGCCGCCTGCAGCGGTGCCAGGACACGTTCGAGGCTCACGACCCAATCCTGGCAGTATTACCCACCGTGAGCACACGAGGCGCCCTCCCCGACCTGTCCGACGACGTCTGCGCGAGGCTGCGGGACGCCTTCCGCCGGACGGGGTACGACACCGACGGTGTGGTCGGCGCCCTCGGCTCCGCGCACGCCGCCCTCGGCCGCGGTGAACCGGAACTCGCCTACCGCGCGACCCGTGACGCGGGTGAGCTCGGCACGCTGATCCGGCTGTTCCTGCTGGGTTCGACCGAGCCGGAGAAGGACGTCGAGGCCGCTTTCGCGCCGCTGTCCCTCGATGACGCGGTCGCCGCGACGCTGCTCATGCCCGTCGCGGACGGCTACCGGGCCGGCCTCGACGTGCGCCCGCACGGCGACGACGAAGGCTCCTGGTGGGTCGTTTCGGATCTCGACGCCGACGTCCTCGGCCAGACCGTGCCCGAGGATCACGTGCTCGGCGTCGGACACGCGTCCCTCAGCCTGATCCGGGCCACCAGCCGACGCGAGGTCGGCAGCCTGCTCGACGTCGGCACGGGCAACGGCGTCCAGGCGCTGCACGCCACCCGTCACGCGAAGAAGGTCACCGCGACCGACGTCTCGGCGCGCGCGCTGGCCCTCGCCGCGGCCACCTTCCGGCTCAACGAACTGGACGTCGAACTCGTGCGCGGCGAATGGTTCGCGCCGGTCGCGCGGCGCCGGTTCGACCAGATCGTCTGCAATCCGCCGTTCGTGGTCGGCCCGCCGCGGGTCGACTACACCTATCGCGATTCCGGTCTCGCCGGTGACGACGCCAGCGCGCTCGTGGTGCGGCAGCTGCCCGGGTTCCTCAACGACGGCGGCACCGGCCAGCTCCTGGCGTCGTGGCTGCACGTGAAGGGCGAGGACTGGGGCGATCGGGTGACCCGCTGGCTGCCCGCCGAGACCGACGCGTGGTTCGTCCAGCGGGACATCGCGGATCCGGGCCTGTACGTCGGCACCTGGTTGCGCGACGCGGGAATCGATCCCCGGTCCCCCGAAGGCCGTGCGAAATCCGGCGCCTGGCTCGACTGGTTCGCCGAGAACGACGTCCAAGGCATCGGTTTCGGCTTCGTCACCCTTCGCCGGGCGGACGGCGCGACACCGACGATCGTGTGCGAGGACCTGCGCCAGGCCTACGACGACCCGCTGGGCGCGGAGGCGGCGAACTGGCTGGATCGGGTGGAATGGCTGCGCACCAACGGCGACTCGCTCCTCGATGTCCGATTCCGCGTCCCGGAAAGCGTCCTTCTGGAGAGTGTCGCCGAGCCGGGCGAGGAGGGCTGGGCCACGACCGTCCAGCGGCTGCACCGCACCGACGGCCCCGGCTGGTCGCACGAAGTCGACGAACTGGCGACGAGGCTGCTCGCCGGCTGCCAGGGCGCATTGCCGTTGGAAGACCTGATCGTGCTGCTGGCGGCCGCACAGGGACTCGAACCGGAGGAACTGGCCGAAGCCGCGCTTCCCGTCGTCCGTGAACTGGTCCGCCACGGCATGCTCCTCCCCGCCTGATGCGGGCGGTGGTGGCGAGGGTCACGGAAGCGAGCGTGACCGTCGGCGACGAGGTGACCGGCGCCATCGACGAGCCGGGTTTGCTGGTGCTGCTGGGAATCCACGTCGACGATGAAATATCGGCCGTGACCAAGGTGGCGACGATGGCCCGCAAACTGCACGAAGCTCGCATACTTCGCGAAGAGGGATCCTGCGCCACCACCGGCGCTCCCCTGCTCGTCGTAAGCCAGTTCACGCTCTACGGCGACACCCGCAAAGGCCGCCGTCCTTCCTGGACGGCGGCCGCCCGGCCCGAGGTCGCGGAACCGCTCGTGACGGCCGTCGTCGACGCCCTGCGCGAACGCGGCGCCCGGGTCGAAACCGGCCGGTTCGGGGCCATGATGGCGGTCCGGAGCGTGAACGACGGTCCGTTCACGCTCCTCATAGAGGTCTAGACCATGTTTGTTTCTCCCCGGCACGGGCATTCTCAGGAAAAGCTCAGGGTTGGTGGAGCAACGCCCCAGGTCAGCCGCCCGTCTCCTCTGTAGCGGCCGGGAACGTTTTCGGACTTCCCGGCGTTGAGCAAAGTGTCCAGCCAAGCTGGGCCGACGAGGAGTAGCGGGTTTTCCACAGGGCCTGCTACGCCGAGGCGGATCCGGCGGACATATCGCAGCACGTTCAGCCCGTGACCGGGGAGGCAGAATGTCAGTCCAGACTCTCGAACGCGAAGCGCGCGGGATTCGCGAGCGCCGTATCCCGGCGCAATCCACCGAGGAGCCGGTGATCGCGGGGGCGTTCACCGACGCAGCAGCAGACCTCGACGCCCAGAGCCCGGCCGCGGACCTCGTCCGCGTGTACCTCAACGGAATCGGCAAGACGGCGCTGCTGTCCGCCGCCGACGAGGTCGAGCTGGCGAAGCGCATCGAGGCCGGAGTGTTCGCCCAGCACATGCTGGACACGGCCGAGAGCCTCACGCCGAAGCGGCGCTCCGAGATGTCCGCTCTCGTGCGTGACGGCCACGTCGCGAAGAACCACCTGCTGGAGGCCAACCTCCGCCTCGTGGTCTCGCTCGCGAAGCGGTACACCGGCCGGGGGATGCCGCTGCTCGACCTGATCCAGGAGGGGAACCTGGGTCTGATCCGCGCGGTGGAGAAGTTCGACTACTCCAAGGGGTTCAAGTTCTCGACCTACGCCACCTGGTGGATCCGCCAGGCCATCACCAGGGGGATGGCCGACCAGGGACGCACCATCCGGCTGCCTGTCCACCTGGTGGAACAGGTGAACAAGCTGGCCCGCATCAAGCGTGACCTGCATCAGCAGCTCGGGCGCGACGCGACGCACGAGGAACTGGCCGCCGAGTCGGGCATCCCGGCGCACAAGATCTCCGACCTGCTCGACCACTCGCGTGACCCGGTGAGCCTCGACATGCCGGTCGGCACCGAGGAGGACGCCCCGCTCGGTGACTTCATCGAGGACTCCGAGGCGACCGACGCCGAGAGCGCCGTGATCTCCGGTCTGCTCCAGGACGACCTGCGCCGCGTGCTCGCGACGCTGGACGACCGCGAGTCCCAGGTGATCCGCCTGCGCTACGGCCTCGACGACGGCCAGCCGCGCACGCTCGACCAGATCGGTAAGCACTTCGGGCTCTCCCGTGAGCGCGTTCGGCAGATCGAGCGAGAGGTCATGTCGAAGCTGCGTCAGGGTGAGCGGGCGGACCGCCTGCGCGCCTACGCTTCGTAACGCCAGAACACCTTTTCGGCGCGGAAAAGCAACACCCATTCGGCAGCGTTGACTTATGACCTGCGTCACGAGACCGTCGAGCAGGTAATAAGTCTTCGCGGTCGGGTGTTCGCGCCCGGATCGCTTTCCCCGGGAGGTCGGGTCCGTCGGGGTGGACCCGGCCTCCCGAACCACTTTGTGGGGCCCGGCGACAAATTGCGGGATGCGAATTGCAGACGGTCCCGTGGGTCGTGAGTGGCGTTTCGTGTTCTAACCCGAATCGCCACTCACGACCCACCGGCGTCGGCGCACACCGGCAGTGGCCTCGGTTACGTCCGCCATGGCCTCGCGGACGCCTTGGCCGGGCTTGGGTACCGTGGGCGGGTTCCCGATGCCGGCAAAGGAGCCCGCGTAGTGGCGCCCACCACGTTCCAGCACACTGAAGTCCTTCCGCTCGCGAAGGACACCCACACCGAGTACCGGCTGCTCGGCACCGAAGGTGTCGAGGTCGTCGAGGCCGCGGGCCGGAAGTTTCTCCAGGTCGAGCCCGAAGCGCTGACCGAACTCGCCAAGACCGCGATCACCGACATCCAGCACCTGTTGCGCTCGTCGCATCTGGCGCAGCTGCGCGCGATCGTCGACGACCCCGAGGCCAGCGGCAACGACCGGTTCGTCGCGATGGACCTGCTGCGCAACGCGGCGATCTCCGCCGGCGGCGTCCTCCCGATGTGCCAGGACACCGGCACGGCGATCGTGATCGGCAAACGCGGCGAAGGCGTGCTCACCGGCGCCGACGACGAGCGCGCGCTGTCGCGAGGCATTTTCGAGGCCTATCAGGAGTTGAATCTGCGCTATTCGCAGATGGCGCCGGTGAATTTCTGGGATGAGCGCAATACGGGCACCAACTTGCCCGCGCAGATCGAGCTGTATCACAAAGATGGACAAGGCGACCCGAGCTACGAATTCCTGTTCATGGCCAAGGGCGGCGGCAGCGCGAACAAGACGTTCCTCTATCAGGAAACGAAAGCGGTCCTGAACCCGAAGCGGCTCGCGAAGTTCCTCGACGAGAAGCTGCGCAGTCTCGGCACCGCGGCCTGCCCGCCGTACCACCTCGCGATCGTCGTCGGCGGCACGTCGGCGGAGTTCAACCTGAAGGTCGCGAAGCTGGCCTCCGCGCGCTATCTCGACGACCTGCCCACCGAGGGTTCCGAGCTGGGCCACGGTTTCCGCGACGTCGACCTCGAACAGCAGGTGCTGGAGATGACACGTCAGTTCGGCATCGGCGCGCAGTTCGGTGGCAAGTACTTCTGCCACGACGTCCGCGTGATCCGCCTGCCGCGCCACGGCGCGTCCTGCCCGGTCGGCGTCGCCGTCTCGTGCTCGGCGGACCGCCAGGCGAAGGCGAAGATCACCGCGGACGGCGTGTTCCTGGAGCAGCTGGAGCGCGACCCGGCCCGCTTCCTGCCGGACGTCACCGAGGACGACCTGTCCGACGAGGTCGTGAACGTCGACCTCAACCGTCCGATGGCCGAGATCCGCGCCCAGCTCTCGCAGCTGCCGGTGAAGACGCGCCTGTCGCTGACCGGCCCGCTCGTCGTCGCCCGCGACATCGCACACGCGAAGATCGCCGAGCGGCTCGACGCGGGCGAAGAGATGCCTCAGTACCTTCGCGACCACCCGGTGTACTACGCGGGCCCGGCGAAGACGCCCGAGGGCTACGCGTCGGGTTCCTTCGGGCCGACCACCGCGGGCCGCATGGACTCCTACGTCGAGCAGTTCCAGGCCGCGGGCGGCTCGCTGGTGATGCTCGCGAAGGGCAACCGGTCCAAGAAGGTGACCGCCGCGTGCAACGAGCACGGCGGTTTCTACCTCGGCTCGATCGGCGGCCCGGCCGCGCGGCTCGCGCAGGACTGCATCAAGAAGGTCGACGTCCTCGAATACGCCGAGCTGGGGATGGAAGCGGTCTGGAAGATCGAGGTCGAGGACTTCCCCGCGTTCATCGTCATCGACGACAAGGGCAACGACTTCTTCGAGGCCACGTCGGAACCGGTGCTGCAGATCAGCTTCCGGTGAGATGAAAGGTCCTTTCCTTGCGAAATTTGCAAGGAAAGGACCTTTCATGGCACGCCCGTGAGCGTTACCGCATCTGCTTCAGCACCACGGTCCGCTCCCCCAGCGGCGCCGAAAGCGCCACCGAGATCACCGGATGCCGGATGTCCATGGTGCACATCTGGCCGGTCTGGCCCTTCAGTTCGGTCAGGTTGACAGTGACCCTGGTCCCGTCCTGCTGCGCGGCCTCCGCCGTCGCGTGCCCGCAGCCGCCTTCCTGGCCGCGGACGTTCAGGATGGTCCCGCCGTTGCTGGTGTACACCTCACGCGGGTAGTCCGCGGGCAGCGCAGACGCGTCGAGCTGCTTGTCCGGCAGCTTGGTGCTGCCTTCCGGGACCTCCTGGCGCGGCGCGCCGGGCACACCCGGCTGGCTTCCCGGTTTACTCCCCGGCGCGGGCGCCGGGGACGAAGAAGGCGCGGTCGGTGACGGCGGCACGGTACTCAGGGTGCCGCTGCCGGGTCCGGCCGCGGGTTCCGCTGCCTGGTTCTGCGCCCCGCAAGCGGATACCGCAACGACGATCAGGCCAAGGCCGATGACATTCGTTAAGTACCTCATGTGGCTAGGACGGAACGAGGCGGTCTTGGGGTTGCACATGATCTCAACCCGCTTCCAGGACGACGGTCCGCGGCCCGATCGGTTCGGCGAGTTTCACCGGCAGGACGGCGTAGCGGATGACCTGCGGGCACATCTGCCCCGGGGCGCCGTGGTCGATCTTCACCTTGACCACGACCCGTTGCTTGTTCTGATCGGCGAGGTCCGCCTTCGCCTCGTCGCAGCCGCTCAGTTCGATGTGCACGTTCAAGCCGCCGTTCTCCGCGCTGACCTGCGCGGGAACCTTGGCCTCGACCTGGGTCGGCGGCAGCATCTTGTCCGAGGGCGGCGGGCCGGCGGTCGGGCGTGACATCGGTGGTTTCGCGACCGGCGGGCTCGCCGGGAGGGAGGTGGGCAGATCCGAGGGTGTGGTGACGACCGGTGGGGTGCTCGTGTTCGCCGGTGCTCCGGGGCCGCCCGCGCCGCAGGCCGCCGTCGCGGCGAGCACGAGCCCCGCGCCCAGCGTCTTCGCTGCGTTCTTCATGGTTTCAGGACGGAAACCGGACCACGAAGGGTTGCATCAACGCTGGGCCGCGCGGCCACGGGCCAGTCCGAGCAGCACCACCCCGGCGAGCGTGACGGCCAGCAGCAGCACCGTGCTCGCCGACGCCAGGAACACCTGGCCCCGGTCCGTGAGCGCGAAAATGCTCGCGGGCAGCGTCCGCCAGTCCGGTGGGTACAGCATCATCGTCGCGCCCAGTTCGCCCATCGACATCGCCAGCGCGAGACTCGCCGAAGCCGAGATCGACGGCAGCAGGACCGGCAGCCGCACCCGCAGCAGCACGCGGACCGGCCCCGCGCCGAGGCTCGCCGCGGCCTGCGCCAGCAGCGGGTCCATCCGCGCGATCGCGGCGGAGACCGTGCTGTAGGAGAACGGCAGCAGGATCATCACGTGCCCCAGCAGCACGATCCAGCGCGTGCCGTTGAAGGCCAACGGCGGACGGCTGAACGCGACCAGTAGCGCCAGCCCCAGCACCACCGACGGTACCGCGATCGGCAGGTGGAACAGGGTGTCGACGGCTTTCCGCAGGTTGGGCGGCGCCGACCGCGACGCGAGCGCGGCCCACGTCCCCAGCAGCACCGAGACCACCGACGCGATGACACCGGTCTGGATGCTCACCGAAAGGCTCGCGAACGTCTCTCCGGACAGCGCCTGCGCGAAATGCGAACCGGTGAGCGTTCCCGGCAGCAGTCCCGTCCAGTTCCCGGCGACCGACGCCAGCACGATCATCAGCAGCGGAGCCAGCACGATCGCGGTGAACAGCACCGCGAACACCGCCCACAGCAGTATCCGGCTACGCCTTGTCCACAGCAGCACGACGGCCTCCCTTCGTCAGTCGCCGGTAAGTTCCGTACAGGGCGAGGGAGAACACGACGTTGACCACCGCGATGACGCACGCCTGCGGGAAGTCGAACGTGACGATCCCCTTGCCGTAGACCAGCATCGGCAGCGTCGTGACGTCCTTGGCGCCGAGGAACAGCACGATGCCGAACTCGTTCATCGCCAGCAGCATGGTCAGGCAGGCGCCGGAAGCCAGTGACGGCAAGGCTTCCGGCAGGATGACCTGGCGCAGCACCCTGCCGGGTTTCGCGCCGAGGCTGGCCGCGACCTCCATCTGCGCCGACGACACTTGACCGAACGCGGCGAGTGCCGGCCGCATCACGAACGGCGTGTAGAAGGTGATCTCCGCCAGCAGGATCCCGAACGGCGAGTACAGGAATCCGCCCGCGCCCAGGATTCCGGCGCTGCCGTAGATGAAGGTGAACGCGAGCGCGATGAGGAACGACGGGAACGCGAGCACGGTGTCCACCAGCCGCGAAAGCGTCCGCGCGCCGGGGAACGGCACGAACGCGATCACCAGTGCCAGGAACGTTCCCAGCACCACGCAGCCCGCCGTGGCGCCGAGTGCGAGCGCGATGGTCTTCCAGGCGGCGTCCCGGAATTCCGCCGAACCCAGGACGTCCAGCCACACCGACAGGCCGAACTCGCCGGTCTTCGACTCCAGTGACTGGAGGACGACCAGCACCAGCGGGTAGCCGAAGAAGCCGAGCAGGACGAGCACCGGTGGCAGCAGGAGCCAGCCACGTCCGGGCTGTTTCTCCTGTCGCCGCGCCGGTGCCGCCGTCGCGGCCAGCGCGAGGCCGGTCATCCGACACCCACCAGCGGGCAACCGTCCGGAATGGACACTCCGACCTTCTCCCCCACGCCCGGCAGCCCCTCGATGTCCGGCACTTCGGCCCGGACCTCGTCCCCGTTGTGGGCGAGTTCGAGGTCGAGCCGGAAGCCCGTGCCACGCCACTGGACACCGCGCAGCACGGCGGGCAGCGCGCCGGGCGCGTCGACCGCGGTGATCCCGACCCGGTGGGGCCGGACGCCGAGCGCGACGGGCTGCCCCGCCCGGATCGTCCCGGACGGGTCGGCGGCGAGTTCACGGCCGCCGAGCCGGACCCTGGTGCCGTCGGCCTGGATCAGCTCCACCGGGATGAGGTTGGACGCGCCGAGGAAACTCGCCGTGAACTCCGTCGAGGGACGCTGGTAGAGCTCTCGGCTCGGCCCGAGTTCGACCAGCTTCGAGTCGCGCATGACGGCGATCCGGTCGGCCAGCGCCAGCGCCTCGCCCTGATCGTGGGTGACGTAGATCAGCGTGGTGTCGGGCAGTTCGGCCCGCAGCCGCAGCAGTTCCGCGACCATGTCCTCGCGCAGGGCGGCGTCCAAAGCGGACAGTGGCTCGTCCAGCAGCAGCACCCGCGGCCGGATGGCCAGTGCCCGCGCGAGCGCGACGCGCTGTTGCTGTCCGCCGGAAAGCTCGCGCGGGTAGCGACGGGCGTACTTGCCCATCCCGACCAGGTCGAGTGCCTCGGCCACCCGGCTCGCCGTCTCGGCGCGGGGTGTTTTCCGTGCTTTGAGACCGAAGGCGACGTTGGCCTCGACGCGCATGTGCGGGAACAGCGCGTAGCTCTGGACGACCACGCCGAGGCCGCGCCGGTGCGGCGGCAGGGCGGTGACGTCCTCACCGTCGAGCAGGACCCGGCCGGTGCTCGGTACGACGAAACCCGCGAGCGCCTTCAACGCCGTCGACTTGCCGGAGCCCGACGGGCCGAGCATCGCCAGCGTCTCCCCTCTCGCCACCGTGAGGTCCAGTGGCGAGAGGGCGGTCGTCTGTCCGAACCGGACGGACACCCCGCGGAATTCGACCGCCGGGGTCATCGGCCCACGGCCTTCTTGTACGCGGCGAGGTCGGCGTCGAGCTTCGCGAGGACGGCGTTCCAGTCGGGCTGCCAGATCTCGACGCCGTCGAGCGTGGCCTTCACCTTGTCCGCCCGCGGGCCGGACGGCATGACGTCGGTCCGCGACGGGGCGCCGAAGGCGTCGACCGCCTTGCTCTGCACCTCGGGCGAGAGCAGGAAGTCCAGGAACTTCTTGGCGTTCTCGGCGTGCGGCGCGTTGTTCACGAGACCCGCGTAGTACGGGAGCGCGAAGGTGGAGCGCTTGCCCTGCGCGTCGGCCGGGAAGAAGACCTCGAAACCGCCGCTCTTCTCGATCGCGGCGAGGTTCATCTGGACGTCGCCGTTGGCTACCAGGATCTCGGCCTTGGCCACCTTCGGCTGCAACTTGCCGGTGGAGGACGACGGGCCGACGTTGTTGGCTTCGAGCTTCGCGAGGTAGTCGAGCGCGCCCTGGTCGCCGAGGACGTGCTGGAGCTGCAGCAGGACCGCGGTGCCGTCGCCCGCCTCGCCGGGGGTCGAGTACTGGAGCTTGCCCTTGAGCGCGGGCGACAGGAGGTCGTCCCAGGTCTTGGGCGAGGCCTGCGGGTTGCGGATGAAGCTGAGGTAGTTGTTCATGACGGCGAAGTAGCGGCCCTGGCCGTCCTTCTGCCCGGCGGGGACCTGGTCGATCCCGGACGGCGCCGTGCCGGCGAGCAGGCCCTGCGACGCGGCCCGCTGGATGAACGGCGGGAGTGTGACCAGGATGTCGGCCTGGGTGTTGGCCTTCTCCTTCTCCACCCGGGAGGCGACCTCGCCCGATCCGGCGGTCACCGCCTGGACGGTGATCCCGGTCTTGGCCTTGAACTCCTCGAAACGCTGGGCGTACCAGTCTTCGAGACCATCCACTGTGTACAGCGTGACGGTCTGGTCGCCGGAAGCGCCACCGGCGGTTCCGCCACAGGCGGCCAGGGTGAGGGCGAGCAGCCCGGTGAGGGCGGTGGCCGCGAGTTTCTTCATGGCGTCAAAGCTCCTTGGGGGACAGCAGGGCGGGGAGATCGCGGACGGATTCGAGGACGTGGGTGGCGCCGGCGGCTTCGAATTCCGGCTTCTTCGCGGATCCGGTGAGCACGCCGGCGACGATCGAGGCGCCGGACCGTAGCCCGGTCTGGACGTCCGAAGCGGTGTCGCCGGCGACGGCGATCCCGCGGACGTCGGTGATTTCGAGCCGCAATGCGGCGGCCAGGACGAGGTCGGGGAACGGGCGGCCGCGCACTCCCTCCCCCGGCGCCAGCACGGCGTCGGCGAGACCGTGCCAGCCCAGCGCGTCCAGGATCGCGTTCTGCGTGGCAGGCGCGAAGCCGGTGGTGAGCGCGACCTTCACGCCTTGGGCGCGCAGTTCCTGGATCGTCTGCTCGGCGCCGGGGATCGGCTCGCAGTGACCGTCGGCGACGAGTTTCTCGTAGGCGTCCTGGAAGGCGGTGTTCGCGCGCTGGGCGCGTTCCTCGTCTCCGTCGAGCAGGGCGCGAAAGACGACGATCTTGGACTGCCCCATCGTTTCGACGACGTAGTCGAGCATTCCGGGGAATCGACTGTCCTCTTCGGACACCCCGGCGGCGGCGATCGCGGCGGTGAAGGCGCGGATCACCAGGCCGTCGTCGGCGACGGTGGTGCCCGCCATGTCCAGGACGACCAGTTCGGTGTTCACCATGAAAGCTCCTCTGCGGTGTCTTCGGCGATGGCGGGGGAACAGGTCATCCCCCGGCCACCCGGACCGGTGACGAGCCACGCGTTGTCCGCGACGCGGGCGCGGTGCACGATCCGGGAGGTGTCGGTGGTCTGGGCGTAGACACCAGCCCAGCGGCGGGCGATCCGCGGGAGCGGCCGCCCGAGCAGCGCGCCGGCGACCTCGGCCAGGTGGTCGTACGGGTCTTCGGTGGTGTCGAAGGAGAACGGCTCGTCGTATTCGTGGGTGTCGCCGATGGTCAGCGAGCCGTCGAGACGCTGGACCATGAGCAGCTGCATGGCGTTGGCGGCGGCGATCTCGCCCTGCGGCTGGCCCGCGTCGAGGCCGTCGAGTTCGACACCGCGGTACGCCGGGTAGTAGCGGAAGCTGTCCGCGTCGGCGACCGTGGTGGTGAGGGTCTCCCCGAGCGGCTCGGTCTGCGCCATCTGCAACCGCACCCGGCGAACCGGGGTCTGCCCGGCGAGTTCCTTGACCAGGCCGCCGGTCCAGGCGCCGGTGCACAGCACCACGACGTCGCCTTCGTGGGTTTCGCCCGTGTCGTCGACGACGCCGCGGTCGGTCAGGTCGCGGATCTCGCGGCCGGGCAGCCAGGTGTAGCGGCCGGATTTCGCCAGTTCGGCGCGCAGCGCGGGCTGGGCGACGCGCGGTTCGACGGCGGCGTCGCGATCGCACCAGAGCGCGCCGAGGAAGTCGCCGCGCAGGGCCGGGTTGAGCCCGCGGGTCTCGGCGGCGTCGAGCAGTTTGAAGCCGCGGTCCTCGGTGGTCGCGGCCGCCGCCCGCGCGACGGCGAGTTCGGCCTCCGTGCGGACGACGGTGAGGGAGCCGTTCGGCCGGAAGCCGATCCCTTCGACGCGTTCCCCGATGCGCTCCCACAGCACCCGCGCCCGCGCCGCCGTCTCCAGTTCGGGACCACTGGCACGGCCACCGACCCAGACCAGCCCGAAGTTGCGTACGGACGCGCCCCTGGCCTCGGGTTCGCGTTCGATCTGGACGACGTCGTGGCCGCGTTCGACGGCCTGCCAGGCGTGCTGGGTGCCGAGCACTCCGCCGCCGATGATGAGGATTCGCACACCGCAGACGTTCGCCCGCGCGCACCAACGCTCCGTGACCCCAGCCCTAACCCCAGGTGAAGTGCCCCCGAAATGTGGACCAGACCTGTTATCTTTGCGTTACATTACACCGCGAGTAGTCAGCTGCCTGCCGTTCGTTGAAGTTGCAACCACCGCAAGCAGGTGACCACTTGCGGAGGCGGGGTTCACTCCACGCGGCCGAGGCGGGTTTCGAAGGACAACCGGTCACCGCGGAACAGCGACCGGACGCGCTCGAACGGGACGCCGTCGGTCCCCCACGACGTCCGGTGCATCAGCAGCATCGGCAGCGCCGGGTTCGTCCCGATCAACAACGCCTCGCGAGGAGTGGCGAGCACGGTCTCGACACGCTCCTCGGCGCCGTCGAAGACCACCCCGAGCCGTTCCCGCAAACAGGCGTAGAGGGACTGTGTGGGATCGAACACATCCATCAGCGTCGGGAATCGCTCGGCGGTGAGATAGGTCGATTCCAGCCCGACCCGCTCGTCGTCGGCGAGCAGCACCCGCTCGATGTGGATCACGTCGTCGTCGGGATCGATTTCCAGTTCCGAAGCCAGCGAAGGACCCGCCTCACGACGTTCCAAAGAGATCAGATTCCGGCCGGGCTGAATGCCCTGCCTCCTGAGTCCTTCGGTGTAACTCACCAAAGCGAGCGGCTGGACGAGCTTCGGGCCCGCCACGTACGTGCCGCTGCCTTGTCGCCTGCTCAGCCGTCCTTCGAGGACGAGTTCACCGACGGCCTGGCGGACCGTGGCGCGGGAAACCTCGAAGCGTTCGGACAGTTCCCGTTCCGTGGGAAGTGCCGCTCCTTGCCCCAATTCGGAGATCACGTCGAGCAGTTCGACTTTGACCGCGTAATAGCGTGGAACGCGGCCGTGTTCGGGAATTCCGTCTCGAACAGGGCCGTCGGCAGAAGGATGGACTCTCGGTGAACGTGTTCTCACTGTCCAGATCTTAGGCCGAATTCACCTGCCCTGTACTGACCCGAACGAAGTGTTCATGCCACGCTCACACTCGTGGACGAAAAGGGCACCCTCATCCGGCGGATCGGCCTCCGCGACGCCGTCTTCATCGGACTCGGCTCGATGGTCGGAGCGGGGGTGTTCGTCGCCTTCGCCCCGGCCGCCAAGGCCGCAGGAGCGTGGCTTCCCGCCGGGCTCGCCATCGCCGCCGTGATCGCCTATTGCAACGCGACGTCGTCGGCCCGGCTGGCCGCGCTGTACCCGGGTTCGGGCGGGACCTACGTCTACGGACGCGAACGTCTTGGTGAGTTCTGGGGGTATCTCGCCGGCTGGGGATTCGTGGTCGGCAAGACGGCCAGCTGCGCGGCGATGACACTGACCGTGGTCACCTACGCCGCGCCAGGGCTCGGGCAGCCGTGGCGGAGCGTGTTCGCGGTGGCCGTCGTGGCCGCGCTGACCGGGCTGAACTACCGCGGCGTCCAGCGCTCGGCGTTCGCGACCAGGCTGATGGTGTCCGTCACTTGCACGATCCTGGCGCTCGCGGTGGCCGCGATGCTCTTCGGCGGCACGGTGACGGCGACGACGCCGGGCCCGCTGCCCGCTCCCGGGATCGGTGGCGTGTTCGAGGCCGCCGGCCTGCTGTTCTTCGCGTTCGCCGGCTACGCGCGGATCGCCACGCTGGGCGAGGAGGTCCGCGATCCGGCGCGCACCATCCCCCGCGCCGTGCCGATCGCGCTCGGGCTGGCTTTGGTCATCTACGCCGTTCTCGCCTTCGTCCTGCTGTACCACCTCGGCCCGGATCTGCTCGGCCGCAGCCCGGACCCGATCGCGGAAGGCGTCGAAAGGTCGTCCTGGTCGTGGCTCACGCCCGCGGTCCGGGTGGGCGCCGTGGTCGCCGCGCTGGGCTCCCTCCTCGCGCTCGTCCTGGGTGTCTCGCGGACCACGCTGGCCATGGCGCGCGACGGGCATCTCCCCCGCTACCTGACCGCCGTGCATCCTCGCTTCGGCGTCCCGCACCGGGCCGAGGTGACCGTCGGTGTCGTCGTCGCCCTGCTCGCGAGCACCCTCGACCTCCGCGACGCGATCGGTTTCTCCTCGTTCGCGGTGCTCGCCTACTACGCCGTGACGAACGCCAGCGCGCTGACCCTGCGGCCAGCACGTCGGATCATCCCCATCGCGGGTCTGCTCGGTTGCGCCGTGCTCGCGTTCAGTCTTCCGGCGGTTTCGGTGCTCACCGGTTCAGGAGTACTGGCGTTGGGCGCTCTGGGCTACGCCATTCGTCGGCGACTCGGCTCGAACGTCCGTTAATCACCACCAAAGGCTGAAAGATCCGAAGAAAGTTGGTTGTCCCGGTGTATGTCCACCTGCTGTAGTCAGTTGGCCGCAGTCAGTCTCCCTGCCTCCACTGTGGACAGCCGGAAGGAATGAACCCTTGAACATCAAGCGTCGGTTCAGCCTGCTCAAAAAATCCCTGATCGCCGTCGCGGCGGCCGGAACCCTGGCGGGTCTCGCCACGGCTCCGCAAGCCGTCGCCGCGGAGCCGCCGTCCACCGACGTGGTCGGTGGGACCCGCGCCGCTCAGGGCGAATTCCCTTGGATGGTAAGGCTTTCCATGGGCTGCGGCGGTGCGCTCTACACTCCGCAGATCGTGCTGACGGCCGCGCACTGCGTGTCACGGACCGGGGCCAACACTGGCATCACCGCCACCCTCGGTGTCGTGGACCTGCAGAGCACCGCGGCCAAGAAGGTCAAGTCGACCTACGTGCACCGGTCGCCGACCTACCCCACCTCCACCGGTGGTGACTGGGCCCTGATCAAGCTCGCGAGCCCGGTCAGCGGCATCCCGACGCTGCCGATCAACACCTCGGCGGCCAACAACAGCGGCACGTTCACCGTCGCGGGCTGGGGTGCCGCGACCGAGGGCGGGGCGCAGCAGCGTTACCTGCTCAAGGCCAACGTGCCGTTCGTCTCCGACTCGACCTGCAAGGCGCAGGGCGGCAGCTACGCCGACCTGATCGCCAGCGCCGAGATCTGCGCGGGCAACGTCAACTCCGGCGGCGTCGACACCTGCCAGGGTGACTCGGGCGGCCCGATGTTCCGTCGCGACAGCGCCGGCGCCTGGATCCAGGTCGGCATCACCAGCTGGGGCGAGGGGTGCGCGCGGGCGCACGCTCCCGGCGTCTACACCGAGGTGAGCACCTTCGCGACCGCGATCAAGAACGCGGCCGCCGGTCTCTGATCTCTCGCACGGCATGCCATGAACGGTCCGTTACTTGCAAATTTTGCGAGTAACGGACCGTTCATGACGTTCGGGAAGGCCTCCTTACCTACTCTGATGGTAGTGAAGGAGGCTTTCGCTACCGTCAGATGTGATCCCTGGTGACAGCGAGACGGCTGCGACCTCGGCGGCCGGTCGTGAAGTACATGAAGGCCCCCTTCCTTGCGTCTAGCGCAAGGAAGGGGGCCTTCATGTACTTCGGCAAAGCGTGACTCGCGTGCGTGGAGACGTGACTCGCGTGATCCGGGTCTGAACACGCGAGTACGGTCTCGCGTCACCCAGCCCACCGTCTCACCCCGACACACGACACGCTTGCCTTACCCCTCAATAGCATTCGGGAACACTTCAGCGGGTCTTGTCCAAACGCGACAGTGCCTCTTCGTAGCCCGACACGAGCTCCGCGATCACCTCGGCGACCGGGCGCACCCGGTCCATCCGGCCGACGATCTGCCCGACCGGCATCGAGACCACACTCGGATCGGCGGCGTGGTGGATCCGGTTGTGCGCGTGGGACACCAGCAGGTTCTGCAACGGCATCGGCAGCGGTTCGGGCGCGTCGGGCGCGGCCCACGCCTCGGTCCACCGCGTCTTGAGCAGCCGCGCCGGTTTGCCGGTGTAGATCCGCGTCCGGACGGTGTCGGACGAACCCGCCGCGACCAGCGCGCGTTGCATCGCCTCCGAATCCCCCATGGTCTGGAGGTATTCCTCGGTGGCGAGCCAGAAGGAACCCATCCACACCCCGGACGCGCCCAGCGCGAGCGCAGCCGCGACCTGCCTGCCCGAACCGATCCCGCCGGCGGCGAGCACCGGGACACGGTCGCCGACGGCGTCCGCCACCTCGGGCAGCAGGACCATCGAAGCGATCTCGCCGGTGTGCCCGCCCGCCTCGTATCCTTGCGCCACAACGATGTCCACGCCGTTCTCGACGTGCCGGACGGCGTGCTCGGCCTTGCCCGCCAGAGCCGCGACCGGCACGCCCTTCGCGTGACACTGCTCGATTACGTCCACCGGCGGTGACCCCAGCGCGTTGGCGATCAGCCGGATGGGGTGCTTCAGCGCGACCTCGACATGGGCCCGCGCGACCGAATGCAGCCAGCCGAGCACTCCCGCGCGTTCGTCGGTGTCGTCCGGCAGCGGCGGCACCGCGAGGTCACGCAGAGTGCGCTCCACGAAGTCGCGATGCCCCTGAGGGATGTGTTTCGCGAGATCGATCGACGTCCCTTCGGCCGGGATCTTCGCGGGCATGACGATGTCGACGCCGTACGGTTTGCCGCCGGTGTTCTCGTCCATCCAGGACAGGACGGAGTCGAGTTCGGCGGCGTCGTTGAACCGCACGCAGCCCAGCACGCCGAGACCACCCGCCCGGCTGATCGCCGCGGCGACGTGTTCGGACGGGGTGAACCCGACGATCGGCAGCTCGATCCCGAGCCGGTCGCACAGAGACGTCCGCATGTAGCTCCTTCTTACGCCGGTTGAATGGTGACGGGCTCGTGCTCGGCGGCGTAGCGCTGCGCCCACGGATAGTCCGGTTTGCCGCTGGGCGAGCGCCCGATCTCCTCGGCGAGCCACAGACTGCGAGGCACCTTGTACCCGGCGATCTCGGTCCGCACATGCGCCTCGATCGCGGCGAAGTCGAGCTCCTTGCCCGCCCTCGGCTGGATCACCGCGGCCACCCGCTGGCCGAGCCGATCGTCGGGGATGCCGATGACGAGCGCGTCGAAGACGTCCGGATGCGACTTCAGCGCGCCCTCGACTTCCTCCGGGTACACCTTCTCGCCGCCGGTGTTCACGCACTGCGACCCCCGGCCGAGCAGGGTCACCGTGAGGTCGTCCTCGTAGCGCGCGTAATCACCCGGGACGACGTACCGCTTGCCGTCGATCTCGACGAAGATCTTCTCGGTCTTCGCGGGATCCTTGTAGTACCCGAGTGGAACGTGCCCGCGCCGGGCGATCAGCCCGATCGCGCCCGGTTTCGGCTCGACGAGCGCGCCGTCGTCGTCCACCAGGATCGCGTCCTTGCCGAAGTTGACCCGCGGGCCGGCGGAATGATCGCTGTCCTTGCTGACCATGCCGATGCCGGTGAACCCGCTTTCGGACGATCCGATCGCGTCGGTGATCACCACATGCGGGAGCAGCGACAGGAATTCCTGCTTCACCGACTGGGAGAACAGGGCTGCGTGACTCGACACCGCGACGATCGACGACGCGTCGTAGTCGCCTTCGCGGTAGGCGTCGATCAGCGGCCGCGCCATCGCGTCGCCGACGATGGTGAGCACCTGGACCTTGTTGTCCTGCACCGCTTTCCAGACGTCGTGCGCGTCGAACCGCGGGACGAACACCACCGGGCTGCCGGTGAACAGCGCGCCGAACGCGGCCCACTGCGCGGCACCGTGGATCAGCGGCGCGGCCGGGAGCCGGACCAGGCTGCCCGACTTGCCCTGTTCGGCGAGTGTCCATTCGTCCGGGACGTACTCGCCGGTGACGAAGTTGATGCCGCCGCCGAGCGCGCGCCAGATGTCCTCGTGACGCCACAGGACGCCCTTGGGATAGCCGGTGGTGCCGCCGGTGTAGAGGATGTAGATGTCGTCGGCGCTGCGTTCGGCGAAGTCCCGCTCTGGTGAGCCTTCGGCGAGCGCGGCTTCGTAGTCCACGCCGCCGTAGGACGAATAATCGCCGTCGCTTCCGTCGTCGACGACGACAACGTGTTTCAGTTTCGGCGTCTCCGGCAGGACGGCGGCCACCTTGTCCGAATACTGGCGCTCGTGGACCAGCGCCACGAGGTCGGCGTTGTCGAACAGGTACCGCAATTCGCCGTGGACATAACGGTAGTTGACGTTGACCGCGATCGCGCGCAGCTTGTACGCGGCGATCATCGATTCCAGTGCCTCGATCGAGTTCCGGGAATAGACACCGATGTGGGATCCAGGTCCCACGCCGTGTGCAGCGAGATGGTGCGCCAGCCGGTTGGCGCGCTCTTCCAGTTCGGCGAAGGTGACCCGCCGATCGCCGCAGACGACCGCGATGCGCTCCGGCACGGCGTCGACGGCGTGCTCGAGTAGATCCGCGATGTTGAGTGCCACTCCCTCAAAGTAGAACATGTTATCGTTCCGGGCAATGGCCGCTCTTTGGGAGGTTCTGGTGGGCGAACCGCACGCGCTGGTGGAAAAGATCGAACACACCCTCGTGGTCACGATGAACCGTCCCGAGGCTCGCAACGCGCTCAGCGGCGAGATGCTCGGGATCATGGTCGAGGCGTGGAACCGGGTCGACGAGGACGACGACATCCGCTGCTGCGTACTCACCGGCGCGGGTGGCGCGTTCTGCGCGGGCGCGGATCTGAAGTCGATGTCGAAGAACTCGCCGTCCGACTCGTTCGAGAAGGGCACGTTCGACCCCAGCCGGATCGAGGGCCTGCTCAAGGGCCGTCGGCTGACGAAGCCGTTGATCGCCGCCGTCGAAGGCGCCGCGATCGCCGGCGGCACGGAGATCCTGCAGGGTACGGACATCCGCGTCGCGGGCGAGAGCGCGAAGTTCGGCGTCTCCGAGGCGCGGTGGAGCCTGTTCCCGATGGGCGGTTCGGCCGTGCGGCTCCCCCGCCAGATCCCGTACACCGTCGCCGCGGACCTGCTGCTGACCGGACGGCACATCAAGGCGGCCGAGGCGCTGGAGATCGGCCTGATCGGCCACGTCGTCCCGGACGGGAAGGCCCTCGACAAGGCCATGGAGCTGGCCGGCCTGATCGCGGCGAACGGCCCGCTCGCGGTCCGCGCGATCCTCAAGACCCTGCGCGACACCGAGGGCATGCACGAGGAAGAGGCCTTCAAGCTCGACGCCCAGTACGGCATCGAGGTCTTCGCGAGCGAAGACGCGAAGGAAGGTCCCCGTGCCTTCGCCGAGAAGCGCAAACCCGTCTTCCGAGGCCGCTGACCCCGCAATTAGTCACCTACTTGCGAGAGGATGCCATCGCAAGTAGGTGACTGATTGCGTTACGGCACGCGGTGTCCGGCCCAGTAGGGGTCGCGGAGCTTGCGCTTGTAGAGCTTCCCGTTCGGGTCGCGCGGGAGTTCGGGCAAGTAGTCGACGGAACGCGGGAGTTTGAACTTCGCCAGCCGCGACGCCGCGTACTCGAGGATCTCCGCGGTCAACTCTTCGGAGGGCTCGACGCCGTCCGCGGGCTCGACGACGGCCTTGATCGCCTCGCCCCAGTCCTCGTGCGGGACACCGAACACCGCGACGTCGGCGATCTTCGGGTGCATCACCAGTTCGCCTTCGATCTCCGCCGGGTAGACGTTGACCCCGCCCGAGATGATCAGGTCGGCCTTGCGGTCGTGGAGGAAGAGGTAACCGTCCTCGTCGAGATGCCCGACGTCGCCGAGCGTGAACAGGTCCCCGACGCGCGCTTTGTCCGTCTTGGCCCGGTCCTTGTGGTACTCGAACTTCGAGTCGCCCATCTTCATGTACACGGTGCCGGTTTCGCCCGCGGGCAGTTCCGTGCCCTCGTCGTCGAGGATCTTGATCGTCGAACCCGGCCACGGCAGCCCCACCGAACCCGGCTTCCCGAGCCACTCCTCCCCCGAGATCGCCGTCCCGCCGCCCTCCGTGGCCGCGTAGTACTCGGTGACGACCGGCCCCCACCAGCCGAGCATCCGGCGTTTGACCTCCAGCGGACAAGGCGCGGCGCCGTGGATCATCACGCGCAGCGAACTCAGGTCGTAGACCGCGCGGACGTCGTCCGGCAGCGCGAGCAGGCGGCGGAACTGCGTCGGGACCATATGACTGTGCGTGACGCGGTGCCGCTCGATCAGCCGCAGCATGTCCTCGGCGTCCCAACGGTCCATCAGCACCGCGGTATGCCCCAGCTGCAGCGAGATGGCGACGAAGTTGAGCACCGCCGTGTGATAGAGCGGCGACCCGCACAGGTGCACGTGCTCGTCGTGCGGCGCCAGGCCGAAGATCCCGAAGAACCACGTCGACGCGCCCGGAACGGTGTCGGGGTCGGCGCCGGTCAGCGGCCGCCGGACACCCTTGGGCCGTCCCGTTGTCCCGGACGTGTACAGCATCGGCGAGCCCGCGGTGCGCCGCTCCGGACGCCCGTCGCCCTCGCCGGAGCCGAGTTCCTCGATCCGGCGGAAGCCTTCGACGTCGCCGACGGCGAACCGCCCGCGTTCCGGGATCCCGGCCTCGTCGGCGGCGGCGATCGCGACGTCGGCGAAGCGTTCGTGCGCCAGGAAGGCCTTGGCGCCACTGTCGGAAAGGATGTAGGCGACCTCCGGCCCGACCAGATGCCAGTTGACCACCACGATGTACAGACCGGACTGGATGGCGGCGAAATAGGCCGCGACGAGTTCGTCGCCGTTGGGCTGCAGAACGACGACCACGTCGCCTGCCTCGAGCCCGAGCGCCTGAAGCCCCCGCGCGTACGCGTTCGCTTTCGCGGCGAGCTCTCCGTAGCCGATCGAGCGGCCGTCCGGATCGACGAGTGCGACCCGCTCCGGCTCCTGCGCGGCGATGTTCCAGACCCCAAGTGTCCCGGTGGCAGTCGACATACCGCAAATCTAGAACGCGTTCCACTCAAGAGCAACCGTCAGCGAGCCCGACACGACCGATCTTGCCGGAAAATCGAGAACGTGTTTCACTCAGAATGTGAGCGCACCCGAACTCCCGCTGTCGGCCCCGCTCAACGTGGGCTTCGACTACACCCGCTCGGTCGGCCCCGTGCTCGGCCGGTTCGTCAACGCCCTGCGCGAGCGCCGCGTCGAAGGCGTTCGCGGCAGTGACGGCCGCGTGCACGTACCGCCGCTGGAATACGATCCCGTGACCGCCGAGGCGCTGTCCGACTTCGTGCCGGTGGCCTCCGAGGGCGAGATCGTCTCCTGGTCCTGGATCGCCGAACCCCTCGACGGCCAGCCGTTGTCGCGGCCGTTCGCCTGGGCGCTGATCCGGCTCGACGGCGCCGACACGTCGATCCTGCACGCGGTCGACGCGGGCAGCCCCAGAGAAGTCCACACTGGACAGCGAGTGCGGATCCGCTGGGCGGACGAGACCGTCGGCCACATCCGGGACATCGCCTACTTCGTCCCCGCCGACGGACCCGACACCGAATCCACCGAGGCGCCTCCCCCTGTCGCGAAACGCGAAGAGGGTGCGCCGGTCAGCGTGGTGATCACGCCGATCCACCTGCGTTACGAGCATTCCGCGTCACCGGAGGAAAGCCGGTACCTGCGCGGGCTCGCCGAGGGGAAGCTGATCGGCCAGCGCTGCCCGTCCTGCGAGAAGGTCTACATCCCGCCGCGCGGTGCCTGCCCGACCGACGGCGTCCCGACCACCGACGAGGTCGAGCTGCCCGACACCGGCATCGTCACCACGTTCTGCATCGTGAACGTGCCGTTCCTCGGACAGAAGATCAAACCGCCGTACGTGGCCGCGTACATCCTGCTCGACGGCGCGGACATCGCGTTCCTGCATCTCGTCCTCGGCTGCGACGCCACCGACGTCCGGATGGGCATGCGGGTCCGGGCCGCGTGGAAACCGCGGGACGACTGGTGGACGTCGCTGGAGAACATCGGTCATTTCGAACCGACCGGCGAGCCTGACGCACCGTACGAATCCTTCGCCCACCATCTGTGAGGACCACCGTGCCAGATGTAGCAGTCGTGGGCTTCGCGCAGGCCCCCAACGTCCGCAGCACCCCGGGCACCACCAACGGCGTGGAAATGCTGGTGCCGATCTTCGCCGAGGTCTTCGAGCGCACCGGTCTGTCCAAAGAGGACATCGGGTTCTGGTGCTCCGGCTCCTCGGACTACCTCGCCGGCCGCGCGTTCTCGTTCATCGCCGCGGTCGACGCCATCGGCGCCTTCCCGCCGATCCACGAGTCGCACGTCGAGATGGACGCCGCGTGGGCGTTGTACGAGGCGTGGCTGAAGATCCGGATGGGCGAGGTCGACACGGCACTCGTCTACGGGTTCGGCAAGTCCTCCGCCGGGCAGCTGCGCCGGGTGCTGGCCCTGCAAATGGACCCGTACGTCGTCGCGCCGCTGTGGCCGGACTCGGTGAGCGTCGCCGGGATCCAGGCGAGGCTGGGGCTCGAAGCCGGGCTGTGGTCCGAAAAGGATCTCGCCGAAGTCGCCGCGCGCAGCCGCGCCGACGCCGCCGGGAATCCCGCCGCGCAGCTCTCCGGATCCGTCGAAGTCGCCGATCTCCTTGACGCCCCGTTCGTCGCGGATCCCCTACGGGCCCACGACATCGCCCCCGTCACCGACGGCGCCGCCGTCCTCGTGCTCGCCTCGGTCGAGCGGGCGGCGGACCTCGTCGACAGTCCCGCGGTGATCACCGGCATCGAGCATCGCGTCGACTCCCCCGCGCTCGGTGTCCGGGATCTCACCAGGTCACCGTCCACAGTGGCCGCCGGGCGCGCGCTCGATCTCGACGGCGTCGAGGTCGCGGAACTGCACGCGCCGTTCACCCACCAGGAACTGATCCTGCGCGAGGCGCTGGGCCTCGGCGACCAGGTGCGGATCAACCCCTCCGGCGGGGTCCTGACCGGAAACCCGATGTTCTCGGCGGGGCTGGCGCGGATCGGCGAGGCGGCGAACCGCATCCTCGACGGCAGCGCGCGCAAAACCCTCGCCCACGCGACCAGCGGCCCCGTCCTCCAGCAGAACCTGGTCGCGACCTTGGAGGTCCTCTCGTGAAGCACCTCGCGGCCGTACTGGGAACCGGCCAGACCCACCACAAGGCCAAACGCACCGACGTGTCCATGCCCGGACTGCTCCGGGAGGCCATCGACCGGGCGATGCTCGACGCCCAGACCGGCTGGGACGACATCGACGCCGTCGTCCTCGGCAAGGCGCCGGATCTGTTCGAGGGCGTGATGATGCCCGAACTGTTCCTCGCCGACGCGCTCGGCGCGACCGGGAAGCCGTTGCTGCGGGTGCACACCGCGGGTTCGGTGGGTGGTTCGACCGCGCTCGTCGCGGCGTCGCTGGTGCAGGCCGGGGTGCACAACCGGGTGCTGACCGTGGCCTTCGAGAAGCAATCCGAGTCGAACGCGATGTGGGGCCTGTCGATTCTGCCGCCGTTCCAGATGCCGGTGGGCGCCGGGGCGGGCGGCTATTTCGCACCGCACGTGCGCTCGTACATCCGCCGGTCCGGCGCGCCCGACCACATCGGCGCGATCGTCGCGGCCAAGGATCGCCGCAATGGCGCCCTGAATCCCTACGCTCATCTGCGGCAGTCCGACATCACGGTCGAGTCGGTGCAGGCGTCGCAGATGCTGTGGGACCCGATCCGCTACGACGAAACGTGCCCGTCCTCGGACGGTGCTTGCGCGATGGTGATCGGCGACGAGGCATCGGGCGACGCCGTCCCCGGTGGCGCCGCGTGGATCCACGCGACCGCGATGCGCACCGAACCGACCACGTTCGCCGGACGTGACCAGGTGAACCCCCAGGCCGGCCGGGACGCCGCCGCCGCGCTGTGGCGGGACGCGGGCATCACCGACCCACTGTCCGAAGTGGACGCGGCCGAGATCTACGTGCCGTTCTCGTGGTTCGAGCCGATGTGGCTGGAGAACCTGGGATTCACCGGCGAGGGCCAAGGCTGGAAACTCACCGAGGCAGGCGAAACCGCGCTCGGTGGCCGCTTGCCGATCAATCCGTCGGGCGGTGTCCTGTCGTCGAACCCGATCGGCGCGTCCGGCATGCTCCGGTTCTCCGAAGCGGCCAAGCAGGTGATGGGCCGGGCCGGGGACTACCAGATCGACGGCGCGCGGATCGCGCTCGGGCACGCGTACGGCGGCGGTTCGCAGTTCTTCTCGATGTGGGTGGTGGGCTCGGCCAAACCGAGCTGACGGTCCCCCGAGCGTGCAATGAAGGACGCTTTCATAGCAAATTTTGCTATGAAAGCGTCCTTCATCGCACGGGTCAGGGACGGCGGCGTGGCCGGAGGCGTTGCGCGGCCAGTGTCGCGACCACTCCGGTCACCGCACCCACCAGCACCGGTTTGAGGCCGTGCCGATCGGGCGCCGCCATCACGGGCCGGACCACCACGGGCGGCGGCGGCCGGACCGGATCCGGTGGGGCGTCGCGCGCGGTCGCCGTCCAAGCCGTGACGAACACCAGCATCCGGGCCACCAGCGAGATGAAGAAGATCAGACCGATGATGGAGCCGAACGCGACCCCGGTCGGCGAGTTCCCGATCAATCGCAGGTAGATCCCACCGGCCTGCTTCAGCAGTTCGAAGCCCAGTGCCAGCGCGACCGCGCCGCGCATCGCGCTACGGACACCGACCGGCTTTCGCGGCAGCCGGGTGAGCACCCAGAGGAACACGAGCCAGTTCGCCAGCAGCGCCAAGGGAATCGAGATCGCCGACAGCACGTTGTGCCCCCAGGCGGTGTCGTCCACCCCGGCCAGCCCCAGCAGATACCGGCCGAGCGCGGAGCCGGAAATCGTGATGGCGAAGGAGACCAGCAGCGCGCTCGCGAGGCCGAGCAGCGCGAGCAGATCCGCGGCGATCGTGCGCAGCAACGGCAGATCCGACCGGTTCTGGCCCCACAGCGCGGTGAGCGCGTCGCGGAGCGAGTTCATCCAGTTCCAGCCGGAGTACAGCCCGATGATCAGACCGATGATCCCGACGCTGGTCCGCTGCTCCACGAACCCGGTGAGCAGCTCGCCCGCCTTGTCGCCGAGGCCGCCGGGCAGGGTCCCGGTGATCGCGCTCAGCATCGACTCGATCAGCTGCGGCTGGCTCGCCAGCACGAAGCCTGCCACCGACACCGCGACCATGAGGATGGGCACCAGCGAGAACAGGCTGAAATAGGTGATCGACGCGACGTAGTGGTACCCGCCGTACTCGATGTAGCGGTTCACCGCCCGCGCCACGTGGTCCAGCCAGCGGTAGCGGGCACGCAGCCGCTTCCATTTCGTCGGTGCTTGCTTCTCCCTCACACGCCAATGTCTACCTCAGCGAGGTCACGGCTCGTGGTCAACACGCGATCAAGCGAGCGCGATCAGTCCCGAGCCGTCGTCCTCCGGCAGTGACGGGCCCGCGGTCGCCAGGACGGTGTTACCGAGAAAGTCCAGCTCACAGCCGAGGGTGGAGAGGAACGCGGTGTCGGCGGCATCGCGTCCGGTCGCGATCCGGCACAGGCTCTGCCTCGGCGCGAGGCCGGTCGCGTCGAAGACGTACCAGCGGCCGTCGATCGCGGCCTCGAACACGGCGTGGAAGTCCATTGGGGACAGTCCGGGCGCGTAGACCGCGGCGAACCGGGCGGGGATGTCGATCACGCGGCACAGCGAGATGCAGACGTGCGCGTAGTCGCGGCAAACCCCCGCCCCGGCGAGGTAGGTGTCGACGGCGTCGTCGGTCGGCGAACCGGAACCGACCACATAGGACAGGTGTTCGCCGACGTGCCGGACGATCGCCTCCACCTGGGTGCGCGTGTCGGGCAAGCCACCGAAGCGGGACAACGCGAGCCCGCCCATCCGGTCCGAGGGGCAGTACCGGCTGGGCCGGGTGTAGCGGATCAGATCGTCTTGACCGAGCGGCTCGGCGTCGGCGGCGCCGAGTTCGCGTTGGGCCCGGTATCGCACGACGTGTTCCCCGGACGGCAGATCGACGACCTGGCCCCGGGTCCCGTGCTCGAACGCCACCTGGCGCGGCGGCGCGGGATAGGCGAACTCCTCCTGGGCGGCCCCGCCGGCGAGCGCGACCACGAACGCGGCGGGGCCGGGTTTCGTGACCCGGAAGGACATTTCGACGTCGACCTGAACGTGGGGACCCATGGCCCCATGGTGCCTCACGGCATCGGCTCAGGCGTACCGGACCTGGTAGTGCTTGATCCCGTTGAGCCAGCTCGACCGGAGCCGGTCCGGCGGCGAGACTTCGGTGATGTCCGGCATGACATCGGCGATGGCGTTGAAGATCAGATCGATTTCCAGCCGCGCGAGGTTGGCGCCGATGCAGTAGTGCGATCCCGTGCCGCCGAAGCCGACGTGGGGGTTGTCCTCGCGGAGGATGTCGAACTTCTCCGGCTCGTCGAAATGGTCCGGGTCGAAGTTCGCGGAGCTGTAGAACATCCCGACCCGGTCGCCCTTGCGGATGTGCTGCCCGCCGAGTTCGGTGTCCCTGGTCGCGGTGCGCTGGAAGGCGACCACCGGCGTTGCCCAGCGGACGATCTCGTCCGGGGCGGTCTTCGGCCGCTCCTTCTTGTACAGCTCCCACTGATCGGGGTGATCGAGGAACGCCTTCATCCCGTGGGTGATCGCGTTGCGCGTGGTCTCGTTGCCCGCGACGGCGAGCAGGATGACGAAGAACCCGAATTCGTCGGAGGCCAGCGACTCACCGTCGACGTCGGCTTGGATCAGCTTCGTGACGATGTCGTCCATCGGGCACTTGCGCCGCTCTTCGGCCATGTTCCAGGCGTAGCCGACGATCTCCGCCGACGCGGCGAGCGGCTCGACCTCGTACTCGGGGTCGTCGTAGGAGACCATCTGGTTCGACCAGTCGAAGACCTTCATCCGGTCTTCCTGCGGGATGCCGATCAGTTCGGCGATGGCCTGCAACGGAAGTTCGCACGCGACGTCCACTACGAAGTCGCCGGAGCCCTTTTTCTTGGCCTCGCCGACGATCTTCTCCGCACGATCGCGCAGGGTGTCTTCGAGCTTCGCGATCGACCTCGGCGTGAAGCCCTTCGACACGATCCGCCGCAGCTTCGTGTGCTGCGGGGCGTCCATGTTGAGCAGGACCAGACGATTGGCTTCGAGACTGTCGTCGGTCATGTTCTCGTCGAACCGGATGATCGCGGTCTTCTCCCGGGAGGAGAACAGCTCGCTGTCCCTCGACACCGCCTTGACGTCTTCGAGCCGGCTGACCACCCAGTAGCCGTCATCGCGGAAGCCCGCGGTGTTGTGCGGCTGCGGGTTCCACCAGACCGGTGCCGTACGGCGGAGTTCGGCGAACTCCTCCAGAGGCAGTCTGGTGGCGTAAAGATCCGGATCGGTGAAATCGAAACCGGCGGGGATCAGGGGAGCGGCCACGGGCTACCTCCTACGCGGTTCGCCAATGAAACACGTTCTAGACCCGATTGAAGCATACGGCGTTTACCAAGTGAAGAGTTTCAGTGAAACCCGTTTACTCGGCCAGCGGGAACCGTTCGAGCGCAGCATGAAGCGGGACCGGCGACCGGTGATCAAAAACCGGCCGACCCAGGGGCGACTTGCTCAAATCAAGAACGTGTTCTACTTTTCTCGGTAGTAAACGGTGTTTCCCAGGAGGCGAACGTGGGTAGTCCGGTGATCGTCGAGGCGGTCCGCACCCCTGTCGGCAAGCGGCGGGGTCACCTGGCGGGGCTGCATGCCGCCGAGATCCTCGGCGCGGCGCAGCGCGCCCTGCTCGAACGCGCGGGGCTGGATCCAGCGCTGGTCGAGCAGGCGATCGGCGGTGCGGTGACCCAGGCAGGCGAGCAGGCGGGCAATGTCACGCGCACGGCGTGGCTGCACGCCGGGCTCCCCGAGACCACGGGCGCGACCACCATCGACGCCCAATGCGGCTCGGCGCAGCAGGCGACGCATCTGATCGCCGGGCTCATCGCGGCCGGGGCGATCGACGCGGGCGTCTCCTGCGGTGTCGAGGCGATGAGCCGGGTCCCGCTCGGCGCGAACCGCGGCGAGGGCATCGGCACGCCACGGCCCCGGACGTGGTCGATCGATATGCCGAACCAGTACGGCGCGGCCGAGCGGATCGCGGAACGCCGCGGGATCACCCGCCACGACGTCGACCTGTTCGGGACCGCGTCGCAGACCAAGGCGGCAGCCGCTTGGGCAGCGGGACACTTCGATCGCGAGGTCGTCGCGGTGAAGGCACCCGTGCTCGGCGAGGACGGCACGCCGACCGGCGAGACACGGCTGGTGTCCCGTGACCAAGGGCTGCGTGACACGACCGTCGAAGGCCTCGCCAAGCTCAAGCCCGTCCTCGAAGGCGGCATGCACACGGCCGGAACGTCGTCGCAGATCTCCGACGGCGCGGCCGCGCTCCTCCTGATGGACTCGGACCGGGCGAAGACGCTGGGCCTCCGGCCGCGAGCACGGATCGTCTCGCAGGCCTTGGTCGGCGCGGAGCCGTACTACCACCTCGACGGTCCCGTGCAGGCGACCGAACGTGTCCTGGCCAAGGCGGGGATGACGATCGGCGACCTCGACCTCTTCGAAGTCAACGAGGCGTTCGCTTCAGTCGTGTTGTCGTGGCAACGGGTGCACGGGCCCGACGAGGACAAGGTCAACGTGAACGGTGGCGCGATCGCGCTCGGGCATCCCGTCGGCAGCACCGGCGCCCGCCTGCTGACCACGGCACTGCACGAACTGGAACGCCGTGACGCGAGCACCGCGCTGGTGACGATGTGCGCGGGCGGCGCGCTTTCCACCGGCACGATCATCGAACGGATCTAGCGCCTAGCCCAAGCCGACCTCGACCACCGGACCGTTGTCCGGCCTCGCGAGCCGTTTGCTCCCCTGACCCTCCTTCCAGAAGTCGAAATAGATGGTGTTGCCCTCGACCCAGGTCAGCACCGCCTCGGTGAGGTCGAGCCGGAAGACGTGCGCCTCCCCGTCGTCGCCCTGCAGGCGGGCGACCTCCGCCGGATCGGTGATCTCGAACGCCTTTCCCGACACCTTCGCGTCCGCGCCGCCCTCGTCGATCGCCGAGGCGGCGTGGATCGCGAACCTGCCGTCGTGCTGTAGGTCTTTCGCCTTCATCGCGCCGATCATCGAACCGATCAGCAGGTCCTGTTCACGGAAATCGACCTCACTGCCACTGACCCTTGGCGAGCCGTCCCGCCGGACCGTCGCCAGCACATGCGACTTCGCCGCGGTGAACCGCTCTTTGATCTTCTCCGCCAGCGCGGGTGCCTCTTCACTGAACTGCTGCCACGTCGCCATGCGGAACAGCGTCCCACCGGGGTCCGACAGTTTCGAGCGGTCAGGGCCGCGGCGCCCCCATCGGATTCGGCAGCGGGATCGCGCCGGTGTCGAAGATCCGGCGGCTCAACGGGATGGCGATCCGCAGGACTTCGGCGGCTCCGACCTCCCCGAGCGCTTCCGAGGGGCCGGCGGCGAGGCGGTCGGTCTCGTCTTCGATCCGTTGGCGCAGCGCGATTCCCTGCTCGGTGAGCTTCAAATCGCCGTCGAGGAAGCCTCGTCCGGCCAACCGCGCGACGCTCTCGTCCCATTCGTCATCGGACCACCCACGATTGACCTGGATGACCTCGCGGGTCACCGCCCCGCTGCCGATATGGGTCAGCGTGGTGTCGAGTCCGCGCAATCCTGCGGCGACCGCGGAGAGCACGTGACCGTCCCCGCGATGCTCGCGCAGCACCGTCGCCGCGAGCCAGACTCGCCCGGCCGCCGTGGCGGGCCTGGCGACCGAAGACCAGGCGGCGGCAAGCGGCCTGCCCGCGAAATCGCAGCCGGCGACGGCCTGTTCGAGCAGGTCGGCCAGTTCTTCGAAGGGCGCGTCGGCGGGCAGGATCCGGTTCAGGGCGGCCTCGACGGCGTCCATCCGGCTCTGGAGCACGGCGGCCGGTTCGGCGTATTTCCACGCGTCCGGCAGGGATCGCGCGACCCTCCGCGGGGAGAACCCGAAGAGCATCGCGGTCGCGGGTGGTTCCGGCAGCGGCCCGAGCGGCGCGACCCGGCCGGCGAAATAGCCCATCCACCAGCCGGGCAGACCCACCGCCTTGGCCGCGGCCGCCGTTTCCGGGGCGAAGTAGACGACGGCGTGCAGCGGCTCGACCGCTTCCCAGAGACGGCGCTGAAGTGACTTCACCTTCTCATCTTGGCCGCACCGAAAACCGGATGCGAGCCCGCCGTTCGGTGGGGTGTGATCACCGGCATGGCGATCGACTTGGAGCGACCGGGACTCGACGGACTGAACGAAGCCGTGGAGGCGCTGCGGGACTGGCAATCCGAAGGGGTGGCTTGGCAGCTGCATCCCGGTGACCTCGGCTGGTTCTGGCGCTCGGGGGCGGAGGCGACGGCCGCGGCGGTCCGGCTCTGGCGCCGCGACGGCCGGATTCTCGCCGTCGGTCTCCTGGACGGAGCCGACCTCCTGCGGCTCACGACCGCGCCGGACGTTCGCCGGGACGAGGAACTGGCACGGCGGGTGGCCGAAGACGTGATCGCGCCCGAACGCGGTGTGCTTCCACCGGGGAACGTGTCCATCGAGGCGCCGAAGGACGCGTTCATCCAGGACGTCCTGCCCGAGCACGGCTGGCGCACCGACGAACCGTGGACACCGTTGCGCCGCGACCTCACCGAACCGGTGAAGGCCCCGGACCTGCGGATCGAGATGATCGGACCGGACCGAGCGCACGTGTGGGCCGACCTGACACGGGCGGCGTTCGACGGGTCGACCTTCACCCCCGAGAAGTGGCACACGATGGCCGCCGGGGCGCCGTATGCCGATGGCCGGTGCCTGGTCGGGTACGACGACGAGGACAACGCCGTCGCGGCGGTGGCCGTATGGTCGGCAGGCCCGGGGAAGCCCGGGATCCTCGAGCCGATGGGCGTGCACCGGGACCATCGCGGGCACGGTCATGGCAAGGCGATCACCTTCGCGGCGGCGGCCGCGCTCCAGGAACTGGGGTCGTCGAGCGCGGGCGTGAACACGCCTAGTTCGAATGTCGCCGCGGTCGCGACCTACGAGTCCGGTGGGTTTCAGCAGCTTCCCGCGGTCCGGGATCTCGCACGGGACGCCTCCTGAGCGGTGAGGACGGGTCCGCGGTCGTCGGGGATGTCGTGAAGGGTCCCTTTGAGACGATGATCGCCTCAAAGAGACCCTTCACGGCATAAGAGCTAAGCCCCGTAAACGGCCTCAGGGACCGGAGCGTCCGCCAACAGCTCCGCCACCACCGGCCCGAGTTCGGCCGGTGCCCACCGGGAACCCTTGTCCCGCACCGTGCCGTGCCGCCAGCCTTGCGCGATCGAGACGCGTCCGCCGTCGACCTCGAACACCCGGCCGGTGACCCCGGACGACTCCTCACTGCCGAGCCACACCACCAGCGGCGACACGTTTTCCGGTGCCATGGCGTCGAAACCGTCCTCCGGCGCGGCCATGTCGTCGGCGAAGGCCACTTCGGTCATGCGGGTGCGGGCGGCCGGGGCGATCGCGTTCACGGTGACGCCGTAGCGCGCGAATTCGGTGGCCGCGACCAGCGTGAGGCCCAGGATCCCGGACTTCGCGGCCGCGTAGTTCCCCTGCCCGACGCTGCCGAGCAGGCCGGCGCCGGAGCTGGTGTTGATCACCCGCGCGGCCCGCGTCCGGCCCGCTTTCGCCTCGGCGCGCCAGTACTCGGCGGCGTGTCGCGTCGGCGCGAAATGGCCCTTCAGGTGGACACGGATGACCGCGTCCCATTCGTCCTCGCCGAGGTTGACGAGCATCCGGTCGCGCAGGAATCCCGCGTTGTTGACCAGGACGTCCAAGCCGCCGAACGTTTCGACGGCCGTCCGCACCAGTGCGGCGGCGCCGTCCCAGGACGCGATGTCGTCGGTGTTCGCGACCGCCTTGCCGCCGAGCGCCTCGATCTCGTCGACGACGTCCTGCGCGGGCCCCGCCGACCCGCCGCTGCCGTCGATCCCGGCGCCGAGGTCGTTCACCACCACCCGCGCGCCCTCGGCGGCGAAGGCGAGCGCGTGCGCCCTGCCGATTCCACGACCGGCCCCGGTCACCACCACGATCCGGCCGTCGGCGATCCCGCTCACACCGGCTCCTTTCGTTCTTCGACCTTGGAATTGGAAGCGGCGAGAAAGGCAGGCACCTCTCCCCCGCCGTGCACGGTCAGGCAGGCGCCGCTGACATAGGACGCCAGCGAGGACGCCAGGAACACCGCGCAGGAACCGATCTCGTCCGGTTCGGCCAACCGTCCTAACGGGACTGTCGCGCCCACGGCCGCGACGCCCGCCTCGTCGCCGTAGTGCAGATGCGAGTGCTCCGTCCGCACCATGCCGACGTCGAGCGCGTTGACCCGCACCTTCGGCGCCCACTCGACGGCGAGCGACGCGGTCAGGTTGTCCAGGCCCGCCTTCGCCGCACCGTAGGACGCTGTCCCCGGCGACGGTCTCGTCGCGCTGA
Organism: Amycolatopsis sp. WAC 01375; assembly: GCF_003947325.1. NCBI lineage: Bacteria > Bacillati > Actinomycetota > Actinomycetes > Pseudonocardiales > Pseudonocardiaceae > Amycolatopsis > Amycolatopsis sp. WAC 01375. The sequence goes on along the minus strand of NZ_QHHW01000009.1, from coordinate 27,138 downwards.
CACTGCTGATGTTCACGATGACGCCGCCGCTTTCCTGCTGCTGCATGATCGCGTTCGCCGCGCGGGCGACGGTCAACGGCGCCAGCAGGTTCAGCGAGACGATCTTTTCGTGGAACCGCGGCGACGCGTTCGCCACCTCGGCGTACGGCGCGCCGCCCGCGTTGTTGACCACGACGTCGAGCCTGCCGTGCCGCCGGACGACCTCTTCGACGAGCGCGTCGACCTCTTTCGGGTCACGGACGTCGCAGGAGATGAACGTCGACGCCTTGTCCCCGGCGCAGACCGGCCGCTCGGGTTCGGTGCGGGCACAGGTGACGACTTCGGCGCCGGCACGCAGGAAAGTCCTGGTGACACCGGCGCCGACGCCGCGCACCCCACCGGTCACCAGCACCACGGCGCCGTCGAGCCGGAGTTCGAGTGCCATGCGAGGCCTCCTTCACGTCGCTGTACCCGGGCCGGACGTCCTGCTAACGTACCAAGCAAGTGCTAGGTTTGGTAGCTGAGAAGGGTGCACGATGACCGTTTCCACCCACTCACCGGAGCCCGGCATCGCCGTGGTCACGGTCGACGCGCCCCCGGTGAACGCGCTGAGCGTGAAGGGCTGGTTCGCCCTCGCGTCCGCCGTCACCGACGCCGGACGCGATCCCGCGACCCATGTGGTGGTGCTGCGCGCGGAAGGCCGCGGGTTCAACGCCGGGGTCGACATCAAGGAGATCCAGCGCGATCCGGGGTACGGCGCGCTGATCGGCGCGAACGAGGGGTGCGCGGCGGCGTTCTCCGCCGTGTACGACTGCGCGGTCCCGGTGATCGCCGCGGTGCAGGGCTTCTGCCTCGGCGGCGGGGTAGGCCTGGTCGGCAACGCGGACGTGGTGATCGCCAGCGAGGACGCGACCTTCGGCCTCCCGGAGGTCGATCGCGGCGCGCTCGGCGCGGCGACCCATCTCTCGCGGCTGGTCCCCCAGCATCTGATGCGCGCCTTGTACTACACGGCGTCGACGATCACCGCGGCCCAGTTGCACCACCACGGTTCCGTCTACGCCGTCGTCTCGCGCGAGGAGCTCGACGAGACCGCGCTCGGTGTCGCGCGGCAGATCGCGGCGAAGGACACCCGCGTGATCCGCGCCGCGAAACAGGCCATCAACGGCATCGACGTCCAGCCCGTGCACCGCAGCTACCGCTTCGAGCAGGGATTCACCTTCGAACTCAATCTGGCGGGCGTCTCCGACGGCGCGCGCCAGGAGTTCTTGGACGGTAAGGGGAAGTGATGGCCGACAAGCGCATGACGCCGGACGAGATGGCCGCCGAACTGCGGGACGGCATGACGATCGGCATCGGCGGCTGGGGCTCGCGGCGCAAGCCGATGGCGCTGGTGCGCGCGATCCTGCGCTCGCCGGTCAAGGATCTCACCGTGGTCTCCTACGGCGGTCCGGACGTCGGGCTGCTGGCCTCGGCCGGCAAGATCAAGCATCTCGTGTTCGGCTTCGTCACCCTGGACTCGATCCCCTACGACCCGTGGTTCTCCCGGGCGCGGGAGTCCGGGTCGATCTCCGTCACCGAGTACGACGAAGGTGTTTTCGGGACCGGCCTTTCCGCTGCCGCGCAACGACTTCCGTTCCTGCCGACGCGGGCGGGACTCGGCTCCGGCGTCAGGGACCTGAACCCGTCTTTGCGCACCATCCGCTCGCCGTACGACGACGCCGAAGAGCTGCTGGCCGTGCCCGCGCTGGAGCTCGACGCGGCCTTCGTCCACCTCAACCGCGCCGACGCCCGGGGCAACGCGCAGTATCTGGGGCCGGATCCGTACTTCGACGAACTGTTCGCTCTGGCCGCCGAAAAGTGTTACGTGTCCACGGAAAAGATCGTGGAGACGGCCGAACTCGCCGAAGCGGGGCCGGTGCAGAGCCTGCTGCTGAGCCGGATGCTCGTCACCGGGGTGGCCGAAACACCGAACGGCGCGCATTTCACCACCGCCGTCCCGGACTACGGACGCGACGAACGTTTCCAGCGTCACTACGCCGAAGCGGCCAAGGATCTCGACGCGTGGCCGCACTTCGTCGACAGGTTCCTGTCCGGCGACGAAGCGCACTACCAGAAGGCCGTCGCCGAATTCGGGGAGTCCGCATGAGTGACATCAGTCGTGCCGAAGTGGCTGTCGTGGCCTGCGCCGAATTGTTCCGCGGTGACGGCGAAATCGTGGTGAGCCCCATGGGGTTCATCCCGTCGCTGGGCGCCAGGCTGGCGAGGCTGACTTTCGAACCGGACATCCTGCTGTCCGACGGCGAGGCGTACTTGATGACCCCTGACGCCGTCGTCGAAGGCTGGCAGCCGTTCCGCAAGGTCCTCGACACCGTGGTACCGCGCGGAAAACGACATGTGGTCATGGGCGCCAACCAGATCGACGGCGAGGGCAACCAGAACATCTCGGCGATCGGCGACCATTCCCGTCCCAAGAAACAACTTCTCGGTGTACGCGGCGGGCCGGGCAACACGGCCAACCACCGCACGAGCTATTGGGTTCCGCGGCACGGCAAGCGGGTGTTCGTCGATCAGGTCGACGTCGTGTCCGGCGTCGGCCATGCCAGGGCACGCGAGGCCGGGTTGCGGTATCACGACGTCCACCGCGTAGTCACCAACCTCGGCGTCCTGGACTTCGGCGGCGAAGACCACGCGCCGAGGCTGCTTTCCGTGCATCCGGGCGTTTCCGTGGACGAGGTCGTCGAGGCGACGTCGTTCCCGCTGATCACCGACGGGGTCACCGAGTCCCGGCTGCCGACCGAGTCCGAGCTGCTGCTGATCCGCACCAGCCTGGATCCGAAGTCCTTGCGGGACAAGGAAGTGCCGTCGTGAAGACCGCGCTGACCGAGCTGGCCGGGATCCGGCATCCGATCGTGCAGACCGGGATGGGCTGGGTCGCCGGGCCGCGACTGGTGTCCGCGACGGCGGAAGCGGGCGGCCTCGGCATCCTCGCGTCCGCGACGATGACCTACGACGAGCTGGCGGCAGCCGTCAAGGAGGTCAAGAGCCGCACGTCCCAGCCGTTCGGCGTCAATCTCCGCGCGGACGCCGAAGATGCCGCGCGCCGGGTCGAACTGCTCATCACCGAGGAGGTCCGCGTCGCGTCCTTCGCGCTCGCGCCGAAGAAGGACATGATCGCGCGGCTCAAGGACAACGGCGTCCTCGTCGTCCCTTCGGTCGGCGCGGCCAGGCACGCGGAGAAGGTCGCGGGCTGGGGTGCCGACGCCGTCATCGTGCAGGGCGGCGAGGGCGGCGGGCACACCGGCGGGGTCGCGACGACCCTGCTGCTGCCTTCGGTGCTGGACGCGGTCGACATCCCGGTGGTCGCGGCGGGCGGCTTCTTCGACGGCCGGGGGCTGGCCGCCGCGCTCGCCTACGGGGCGGCCGGCGTCGCCATGGGCACCCGGTTCCTCCTGACGAGGGAGAGCACCGTTCCCGACGAGATCAAGCAGGCCTATCTCGCCCGTGATCTCAACGGCACCGTCGTCACCCGCAAGGTGGACGGGATGCCGCATCGCGTCCTCCGCACGGAACTGGTCGACGCGCTCGAGTCCGCCGGTCCGGTGCGCGGGTTCGCCAGGGCCGCCCGCAACGCCTCGAAGTTCCGGAAACTGACCGGGCTGTCGTGGCGCTCGCTGGCCACCGAGGGAGTGCGGATGAAACGGGGTGGCGACCGGACCTGGTCGCAGGTCCTGATGGCCGCCAACACGCCGATGCTGTTGCGCGCCGGGCTCGTCGAGGGCGACCGGAGCGCCGGGGTGCTGGCGTCCGGGCAGGTCGTCGGCCTGCTCGACGACCTGCCCGCGGTCGGCGACCTCATCGAGACCGTCGTGGCCGACGCCACCGGCATCCTGCGGCGGCTGGCCTCGGAGTGAGGGTCCGGGCACGCTGTGCTTGACTTCGGCCATGATCTCGGAGAGTCGTTGTCCGGTCGAGGACGGTGAGCTGTACGTCCGCAGCACCGGCGAGGGGCCGCTTCTGCTCCTGATCGCGGGCGGGCTGGGCTCGGCGGACACCTTCCGGGCGATGACGAAGCTGCTCGCGGACGACTACACCGTCGTCACCTACGACCGGCGCGGTCACTTCCGCAGCACGGACACCAGCACCGGCCCGGTCAGCGTGCCGAAGCAGGCCGACGACGCCCACGCGGTGCTCCAGCACGTCGGCGGCGGCCCCGCGAGCGTGTTCGGCACCAGCGCGGGCGCCATGATCGGTCTCGACCTCGTGGCCCGCTACCCGGACGCGGCGACCGTGCTGGTCGCGCACGAACCGCCGGCCATCCAGCTGCTGCCCGACGCGCTGGGCTGGCTCGACGAGGCCAACGCGCAGGTCCGGCTCGCCCAGGCGGGCGACCTGATGGGGGCGTTCAAACGGTTCACCGACGGGATCGCCGGTGCCGCGCTGCCCGAACTGCGCGCGATCCGGCTACCGAACGAGGAGGACTGGAAACGGCTCTTCGGCCGCGAACTGGCCGAGATCCTCGACTACCTTCCCGACCTGCGGGCGCTGCGGAAGACGAGGACCGAGATCGTCCCTGTCGCCGGTGTCGGCAGCCGGGGGCATTACCACTACCAGCCCGCGAAGGTCCTCGCGCTCGAACTGGGCCTGCCGTTCACCGAGATGCCCGGGGCGCATCTGGCGCCACAACGAAACCCCGCCCAGTTCACCGAAGCGCTGCGGGACCTCCTCGAGGCCTGAAGCGGGCGTTCGGCCACCCGCTCACGGCATCAGCGGCAACTTCCCGACCAGTTTGTCGATCCGGTTGCGCGGGCCGACGATGCCGATCGCGCAGAAGTCCATCTCCTCGGTCGGGATTTCCTTCATCGTCGCGAGGAAGTCGTCGTAGACCCGGATCTGCTGGGCGACGGCGGGCATGTCGGCGACGTGGCAGCCCGGCGAGGTCGCGGCCTTGGCGCGGATGGCGCGCAGCTTCTCCGCGTCGGCCGACAGAATCGAGCAGCCGCCCCAGGGCAAGCCGGTGTAGTGCTCGCCGTTCGCGTCGACCGCTTCGTCTCCCAGGAGACCGGTCACGGACTTCGCCGTGGCGACGGCCGTGCAGACCGCCGCGTTGACCGCACGGCCGGGCGGCAGCTCGCTGTTGACCACGATGACCCACTTCAACCTCGCCGCTCGGGTGGACGCGGTGAAGTCGATCTCGTCGGGGGTGAATCCGATGGCCGTACCGTACTCGGACATTCAGCTGGTCTCCTGCTCACATCAACGGATGAACAAGGCCAAGCTAGGAGGACATACGAGTACAGTCCATCGTGTTCGTATTTAATACGGCAGAAGGGTCGAGATGGCGCGATTGGACGAACTTGATAAGGCGATCCTGGCGCAATTGCAGTCGGACGCACGGAAGACCAACCGCGAAGTGGCCGCCGCGGTGGGCGTTTCGCCGACCACCGCGCTGGACCGCACCCGCGGGCTACGGGAACGCGGCGTGATCCGCGGCGCGCTGCTGGACGTGGACCTGCCATCGATCGGCCGCGGAGTGCAGGCGCTCATCGCGGTGCGGGTGCGCCCGCCCTCGCGACGGAACATCGAAGGCTTCCGGAACTGGGTCAACGCCCTGCCCGACCTCGTCGGGCTCTACGTGACCACCGGGACCGAGGACTTCATCCTGCACGTCGCGGTCCCGGACAACGACAGCCTCTATGCCTTCGTGATCGACAAGCTGACCGAACGCCCCGAGGTGGCCGACGTGCGCACCTCCATGGTGTTCGAGCACAGCCGGCGCACCCGGATCACGCCGGTGGATCGGTAGACCTCGAAGCCTGTCGGCGGAGCTGCGACGCGATCGCGGACGCGGGTCCACCAGCAGATATTCAGAGCTCGCGGATGACCCGGGCCGGATTGCCCGCCGCGAACACCTTCGACGGCAGGTCGCGGGTGACCACACTTCCCGCGCCCACCACGGTGTCGTCGCCGATGGTGACCCCGGCGCAGACGATGACGCCGCCGCCGAACCAGACGTTGTCCCCGATGGTGATCGGCGCGGCCGATTCCCAGCGAGCTCGCCGCAGCTCGTGATCCTCCATCGGATGCAACGCGGTCAGCAGCTGGCAGCGCGGGCCGATCGAGCAGTCCGAGCCGATCTTGATCGGCGCGCAGTCGAGCAGGATGGCGTCGTAGTTGAGGAAACTGTTGGCGCCGATCTCGATGAGATAGCCGTAGTCGCACTGGAACCGCGGCATGATCCAGGAGCCTTCGCCGAGTTTGCCAAGCAACTCACGCAGAATCGTGTCCCGCTCACCGGCCTCTTCCGCGCCCGTGCCGTTGAACCGGTCGACGAGCGACTGCGCACGCCTGCGGTCCGACACCAGTTCAGGGTCGTTGTCCCGGTACAGCTCCCCGCGCAGCATGCGGTCCTTTTGCTCACCCATACCGCCAACCTACCGAAAGTGCCCCGCCGGCGAGCCTCCCTCGGGAAGCCGCCGACAGGGCGGATGAACGCTTGCGGAGCGTTCTTCAGTTGTGTCGATCCGTTTCCAGGGAGGGCCGGCCCGGCGGGTGGGTGAGGTGTAAGGGGGGACCCGCCGGGCCGGAGTATCTTCCTTTCTCTTCGCAGGTTCCTGCTTCCGTTTCAGTGCGTCATTCGCGGCACTTGCGGCCTTCGTTGACGCAGTCGACGAGCCGGTCCATGATCTGGTCCGACATCACGTTCGCGAAATCGTCGTGATCGGAGAACGGGTTGTGGTCCTCTTCGGGGAACGAGTCCACTTTGTACTGACCGTTGACCTGGATCTGCCGGGGAATCTCGTAGGTCAGTGAGATCGTGAGCTCCGGGACGGCGGTGAGGCCGTTCGCGCATTCGCCGTTCTCGTCCGGGTACTTGATGTGGTCTCGGTGATTCTCACTGTCGATGTTGTTGCCGTCGAGACAGCTCGGGAAGGTGTGCACCCGCTTGACGTCGCTGCCCTCGGGGCAGATCGGGTACTGCTTGATCACCCTGTTCTCGAAACCGGTGCAGGTCCAGCTCTCCCGCGCGTTGGCGGGACCATTGGTGGTGACTTTCGCGTCACCGTAAAGGATGCGGAGGAACTTCGGCATCTCCTGTACCTTCTCCTGGGCATTGCCCTTGAAGGTGATGTCGACGACCGCGGGACGCTGGATCTCCCCGTCGTTGCCGGCGAGTTCGTTGTCCGCGTTCGGCTCTTCCAGTTGAGCCTCGTTCTGCTGGTCCTGCTGGCCCTGCTGGTTCTGCTGGTTCTGGTCGTTGTTCCGGTTCTGGTTCTGCTGGTCGTCGTCCTGGTTCCGCTGCCGGTTCCGGTCTCCGTCGCGGTTCTGGTCCCGGCCGTTCTGGTTCTGTTGCCCTTCGGCTTCCTCCGCGGTGTCGATCCGCACCACCGGCCAGAAATACGTCGACTCGTCACCGTTCTCGCAGGTGGTGCCGGCGCCCAGCAGGCTGTCGTTGTCCGAATCCGCGTTCGTGGAAATGTTTCCGACGTAATCGTGCAGATGCTGGGCGCCGTTGCGGACACCCGGCTGCGCGATGAAGTTGTCGGGATTGAAATGCCCGTTCTCGTTCTTGCCGCAGTCGACGGTGAACGAACCCGTGGAGGCGTTCCGGCCCGGCTCCGGCTTGTCGACGTTCGGCCGGACCTGGGTAATGTCCACGAACTGCGACTTGTCCACCTCGTCCGCGGCGGCGCTGTCGGAGTCGCCGGTCGTGGTGGACACCACCAGCCCACCGACCGCGATCGACAGGCCGATCAACGCGGTCGCGATCTTGGTCCTGCGGGCGATGCGATGGCGCCCTTGATTTCGTGCCATTGACTTGCTCACCTCATTACGTTTCCGGGCACGCGAATTAATCGCGCCCAGGCATGAGCCACGCGTTTGTCGAATACGCGGATTCGGCGAATTCGCGGCGAACCTTCCGTTCGCCCGCCGAGGGACATCCGGCTACTGGGAGATACGGCTCCAGCCGGGAGGCGGTTCAAAAAGCGATCTCGCCGTTATCTTTCCGTTATATTAAGAGGCAGGCAAAGGCGGCGTGATCAAGCCTCCGACGAAGGGCTTCTTCGCTGATTCAAGATGGACAGGAGGCCTTCGTGACGTGGCCCTGGACCGACCACAGGAGCCGACCGCGCCTTGAGTGTCCACAAGGGACAACTTCACGTGACGAAATGTCCGATTGATGACCATAAGCACGGTTTCACAGGAGGGTCCAAAATGGACACCGTTGCCCAACTGGCGCCCCTTGTGGACGGTCAAGAGCGCGCAAGGCTCCTAGGCAACCCGGCTCCCACCACCTTTGCCTTACCTCTCAATAAGGCTAGCGGCGCACGATGGCCAGCACGGTGCCGTCCTGCTTGTGCACCTCGAAGCGTTCGATGTCGGCCTTCTGCAACGCCGTCGAACCGGTGATGACGAGGGGATCCGGGGAACCGGGGACGCCGTATCCCTTGGACGGCACGCTCCAGTTGTTGACGACGTACGCCTCTCCGCCGTGGGAGTAGGCGAAAAGCTGGCAGACCATCGGGCCGATGAGGCCGCGCAGTTCGAGTTCGACGGCGCTGCCCCACTCCTTCTCCTGCACCGTGACCTCCGCGGCGACCGCGTTGCCCGCTTCGGACCAGCCGAACGGGGCGGCACCGCCGTCCGGGCCCGCGTCCCGTTCCCGGGAGGCGGAGGGAGCAGGCACCACCGATGTGACAACGGTGGGAGCGGCCTGCGTGATGACCGGTTCACGGTCGGTGAGCGACAAAACGGTGAGCGGGCCGCCGACGACGAGCACGAGTACGGCGGCGGCCGTCGCGAGCCGGATGACCTTGCGCCGCCGGCCGGCCTTGGCGGCGTCCGCGAGCAGCATCCGCAGCACGCGCGGCCCCGGACCCTTCACGGGCGGATCCGGCCAGCTCTTCTTGACCATGTCCAGGATGTCGGGCAGGTGGTACATCTCCACCAATTCGACCTGACACTCGGGACACTCCAGCAGATGTGCCTCGAACCTCGCGTGATCCTCCTCGCCGAGGACGCCGAGCACGTAGGCGGCGATGTCCGTGTGGACGGCTCCGGACACCTCGCTCACCCCCGCTCCTGCAGCGCCCTGCGCAACGCGCGCACAGCGTGATGGATCCGCGATTTCACCGTACCCGGCGGAACCCCCAGCGTCGCCGCGACCTCGTTCACGGTGCGGTCACGCAAGTAGGTCTGCTGGACGGCTTCACGTTGCTCCGGGGAAAGATTGCGCAGGGCCTCGTAAACGATCATGGCCGCGAGCGTCTTCTCCGATTCGTCCGGCACTCCGATCGAATCCGACTCCAGTTCCTCCACCTCTTGAGGGCGGGCGCTCCGGCTCCGCCAGCCGTCGATGACGATGCGCCTGGCCACGGTGAAGAGCCAGGCACGCAGCATTTCCGGCTGCCGGTCGAGTTTGCCGGCGTTGCGCCACGCCTTGATGAGCGTCTCCTGGACCACGTCCTCGGCCCACTGGCGATCGTGGCCGGTCAGCTTCAGCACGAACGCCATCAGGCTCGATCCGAACTCCTGGTACAACGCCCTGATGAGGTCGTCATGCCCGTTCGACGCGGGTTCATGATCGACTATTGGCTGCAGTATCCGAGAGTGGCGTCCCACGCGGCACATCTTTGTGTGCGCGAGGGCGATAAGTCCAGTGCCAAAACCGTTCGGGCCCCGTTCTCCGAGGACGGGAAAGTTTTTTGAACCGTTTCCGACTCGTGACCGTATCCCCTACCGAAGACCCCCGACCCGGCGCTGTCCCCCGCACCGCCGAATCCACTGTGGATCATGACCGTCCATAGTGGACCTGAACCTGCCTGCACACCATCTCCCCGCGGTGATGGCGTTCTCCTCTGCCCCGACAGGAGGATTTCCGTGAACCCCGTGTCACGCTCGGTCATACCTCTGACCCTCACCTTGGCCGCGATCACGCTGACCGCGGCCTGCACCACCGGTACCGCGGGACCGAACGGCTCTCCGGGTACGGCCCCGGCCGCCGGAGCGGCGGAAATCCCGGGAATGCCCGACCCCGCTGCCGAAGCGGCGCCCGGTGTCGCCGCGGCGATCCTGTTCGACCTCGGACCGATCGTCACCGACACCAACGGCTTCACGCTCTACCGCTACGACAAGGACTCGGTCGACCCGCCCCGATCGAATTGCACCGAAACCTGTTCTCGGACCTGGATTCCCGCCAAAGCGGACGGCGACCTCGTGGTGACCGGGATCGATCGGGCCCTCGTCGGCACCGTGACCAGGGACGACGGCAGCAAGCAGGTCACGCTCGCGGGCTGGCCGCTCTATCGCAACGCCGACGACGCGATGCCCGGCAACACCGGCGGGCAGGGTGTCGACGACGCGTGGTTCCCCGCCAAGCCGGACGGGACGAAAGTGCTGCTCACCGCGGACACCTGGCAGGCCGATGACCTCGGCATCTGACGTCCCTCGCGGGTTCTTCCGCGTGATGCTCGTCCTGGTGACGACAGCCGCGGTGACGTTGCTCGGCCCCGTCGGCGACGCGCACGCCCAAGAACTCTCCGCGGCGGACAAGAACCTGATCGTCAACGTCAAACTGGCCGGCCTGTGGGAAATGCCCGCTGGGATGTGGGCGCAGGAACGCGGGAAGAGTCAGCGGACCCGCGAAGTCGGCCGCACGCTGATGATCGACCACGGCAGGCTCGACACCGCGACGCACGTCATCGCCGACCGTTTCGGCATCGCCCTTCCGCGCGAACCGTCGGATCAGCAGTCCGCGTGGCTCGGCGAGATGAAGGCCGCCCGCGACGACAGCGAGTTCGACCGGATCTTCGCGAACCGGCTCCGGTACGCGCACGGGGTGCTGTTCCCCGTCATCGCCCAGGTCAGGGCCGGAACCCGCAACGACGTCGTCCGTGACTACGCCACCACGGCCAACCAGGCGGTGCTGCGGCATATGACCCTGCTGGAGAGCACCGGCGTCGTCGACCAGTCGCTGCTGCCGGAGGCCCCGGTGCCGCAGTCGAATTCGGCCAACAGCGCGATGGACGTCGGCTTCGGCGACTTCGCCCTCGGCCTGCTGCTCGCCGTGGTGCTCGGCGGCGGGCTGTTCTACGCCCTCCGGACGCTGCGCAGCAAGAACACCCGGACCCGCAAACGCGCGGCCGCCGCCGAACCGGAACCGGTTCCCAGTGCCCCAGGAGAGATCAATGTATGACCAGTGGTCCGAGGTGGTGATCGTCCTGACCCAGAGAACGGACACCGACTCCGGCATCAAGGGCATGGCGCAGACCTCCGCCCGGATCTCGTACGGCTTCATGTGCCTCACCCTGTGCTGGGGCGTGTTCACCGCGACCGGCTGGATCAAGTCGCTGACCGGGCGGAAGGCCCTGCGCAACTCCCATATGGTGCTCGGCATCCTGACGCTGTCGTTCGGCGTCGTGCACGCGATGTCGTTCCTGTTCCTGCCCGACGGCTTCACGCTCGCGCAGATCACCATCCCGCTCCTGCCGGGCACGCTGGCGCGGCACGAACTCGGCGTCCTCGGGCTCGAGGTCATGATCGCCGTCGCGCTGACCGGCGGGATCAGCCGGTTCAGCTCCTACCGGCGCTTCCTGTGGATCCACCGGCTCGCCTATCCGGCGGTCGCGATCACCGCGCTGCACGCCTTCTTCGGTGCCATGGCCAACGGGCACCTCGGCCTCCTGTGGTTCGGCGGGATCACGCTGCTGGTCCCCGTGGTGGTGCTGACCGCGCTGCGGTTCACGCCCACCCGGTACCTGGAACGGCTGGGCCTGGTCGAAGAACTGGTCTGACGACTTGGAGAAACGAAAAATGATCTTCGGAAGCGTACGGCGCGGCACTCGCGTCAGCGTCGACAACGAGCGGTGCGAGATCTTCGGCTTCTGTGAGATGGAAGCACCCGCCACCTTCAAGATCGGACCGGACGGCAAGCTCCGCATCCGCCGGATGGTCGACCGGGACGGGTTGGACCAGGCCATCTCCGCCGCCCGGCTCTGCCCGAAACAAGCCATCAGAGTCAAGGGAGAAGGGGCGTACGACGATGAGTGACGGAGATCGGATCGTCATCGTCGGTGCCGGCGTCGCCGGTCTCCGCTCCGCGGAACGGTTGCGGGAACTCGGTTTCGACGGCGAGATCGTGCTGGTCGGCGACGAGCCGCGCAAGCCGTACCACCGGCCGATGGTGTCGAAGGAACTCATCACCGGCGGGGTGAAACCGGTGGCCGCGAGCCTGGAGCCGTACCTCGACCTGGATGTCCACTGGCGGCTCGGCACCCGCGCGACCTGGCTCGACACGAAGGAACGCACGGTGCACCTGCCGGGCGGGGAATCCCTCTGGTACGACGGCCTGATCGTCGCGACCGGCGTCTACCCCCGGCATCTGCCCGGCTCGCCGCGCCACGACCCCCGGGTGCGGGTGCTGCGCACGGTGGAGGACTCACTCGCCGTACGACGGGCGTTGGGGAACAGCAACAAATCCGTCGTGGTGATCGGCAGCGGCCTGATCGGGAACGAGTTCGCCGCGTCGATGCGGTACATGGGCCGGGACGTCACGCTCATCGGTCACGCGAAGGCGCCTTTGCACCGCTTCGGGGAGCGGATCGCGTCGGCGCTCACCAAGGAACATCAGCACCATCGCGCCAAGCTGGCGATGAACACCGAGGTGCGGAACTGGATCAGCACCAAGGAGACGGTCGGGCTGCACCTGACCAACAACCAGTTCCTGGTGGCCAGCTGCGTGGTGCTCTCGATCGGCAGCGTGCCCGCCGTGGACTGGCTGCGTGGTTCGGAACTGACCATCGACGACGGCGTCCTGTGCGAATCGACCCTGTTCGCCGTCGGGGCGGAGGACGTCGTGGTCGCCGGAGACGTCGCGAAATGGCCGAACCTGCGCATCGACGAGACGCCCCGGCGGGTCGAGCACTGGATGAACGGCGTCGAATCCGGCCGCGCGGCGGCGGAAAGCCTGATGCTGGGCCGCGGCAACGCCCGGCCGTACACGCCGCTCCCCCGCGCCTGGTCTTCCCTGTACGACGCGCGGTTGCAGACCGTCGGGATGCCGTCGCTGGGCAAGGACACGATCGAACTCTCCGACGGGGTCACCGGTTTCGTCCGCGACGGAAGGCTCATCGGCGCGGTGGGCTGGGATCGGCCGAAGGCGATGATCCACTGGACCGCCGAACTCGACCGGCGGCTGCCGGTGCCCGAGCCGGTGTCCCCCGCCCCCGCCGTTCCTTCGTTCGCGGCGACGCCGATCGGGGAGGACATCCTGGCCCCGTTCGAGCGGGACTTCCTGTCCGAAACCCCGACCGAAGCCGTTCCCACGCCGGAAAGGATGCCCTGGGCTCGCGTTCCCGCCGGGTGACCCGGGATCGCGATCGGACCGGGGCCGCGCGCGGCGGCCGCGGTCCCTCAGGTGGCGGTGGGTCGCCGGGCCTCCGCGCCCACCGCCACCCCCTTTGGGGACGCCGGGAGGAACCGGGACCGACGGTGATTCGGGCTCCGTCGGAACCCCGCCCTCCGGGCTCCCCTTATCCGGTCGGGGCCCTTCCAGGCATGACTCACCTGGGAGGGCCCCGATCCATGCGGTGGACACGGGCTCCCGCCCGCATCGCTCCAGGGACGCTCCCTCGCGTCGAGCCACCCACGGCGGAACGCGTTGCGAAAGCCACTTTCGCAACGTTGAAGGTTGCGAAAGTGGCTTTCGCAACACCGCTTTCCCGCGTGATCGGAGGCGCAACTCGCGTGCTTGGAGGCGTAACTCGCGTGTCTGGAGGCGTAACTCGCGTGGGCGGTGCCCGATCACGGGAGTTACGCGTCTGCACACGCGAGTTACGTCTCTGATCACGCGAGTTACGCGTCTGATCACGCGAGTTTCGTCTTCAAGCATGCGGGATCCGGCTACTCACGAGGCCGGCGCCTTCACGACCACGGTGTCCTCCGGCCCGACGACACGTCCGTTCGACGCCCGGACCTCGAGTCCCCGCAGCGGGCGTCCGCCGTCGCGGTCCACCAGTTTCGACCGCGGTTCCCCTTCGGCGAAGAAGTGCGCCTCTCCCCATTGCCTCAGCGCGACGATCACCGGGAACAGGTCGCGTCCCTTCGGCGTCAGGACGTATTCGCGGTAGGTGCTCCCGTCGGAGGCCGGGACCACATCGAGTACGCCGTGCCCGACGAGCGCCCGCAGCCGCGCGGACAGGATGTTCTTCGCGACACCCAGGCTGCGCTGGAACTCACCGAAGCGGCGGACGCCGTCGAAGGCGTCGCGCACGATCAGGAGTGACCACCAGTCGCCGATCGTGTCGACCGAGCGCGCCACCGGGCACGAAGCTGCGTCGAACGTCGTCCGCTTCACCATGGTTGCATCTTACAACCGCGATGCTCTAGCGTCCGAGTGGTAGCAAGTTGAAACCACTTGGAGGGTTCGTGCACCGCGGGGTCGTCCTGTTGTTCGCCGTGGCCGCCGGGACGGCCGTCGCCACGATCTACTTCGCCCAGCCGTTGCTCGTCACCATGGGCGCGGATCTCGGTATCGCCGCGTCGACCGTCGGCGGGATCGTCACGCTCACCCAGCTCGGCTACGGGCTGGGCCTGTTCCTGCTGGTCCCGCTCGGCGATCTGCTCGACCGGCGGCGGCTCGTCGTCGGGCTGCTGACGCTGCTGGCGATCGCCGAACTGGTCGCCGCGACCGCCGCGAACGGTGTGGTGCTGCTCGCCGGGATGACGGCGATCGGCGTGCTCGCGGTGGTCACGCAGCTCCTGGTCGCGTTCGCGGCGTCGCTGGCCGGGCCAGCCGAACGCGGACGCGTGGTCGGACTCGTGACGACCGGCGTCGTCCTCGGGATCCTGCTCGCGCGCACGGTGTCCGGCACGCTGGCCGACCTCGCCGGCTGGCGCGCGGTGTACGTCGTGTCCGCGGGCGTGACCGTGGTGATCGCGATCGTTCTGTACCGGGTACTTCCCGCCACGGCTCCGGGAAACGCCATGAACTACGGGCGGCTACTGCGGTCCACGTTGTCGCTTTTCGCCGAAGAACCCGTCTTCCGGACGCGCGGCACACTCGCGCTGCTGATCTTCGCCGCGTTCGGCACCTTGTGGAGTTCGGTCGCGTTGCCGCTCAGCGACGACGGCCTGTCGCACACCGCCATCGGCGCTTTCGGGCTCGCCGGGGCGGCGGGCGCGCTGGCGGCGGCACCCGCGGGTCGGCTCGCGGACCGCGGCCGGGCGCAGTGGACGACCGGGTTCGCGCTCGGGCTGCTCCTGCTGTCGTGGGTGCCGCTGGGTTTCACCCGCGCGTCGCTGTGGGCTTTGGTTGCGGGCGCGATCCTGCTCGACCTCGCCGTCCAGGCGGTGCACGTCTCGAGCCAGACCCTGATCTACCCGTTGCGCCCGGACGCCGGGAGCAGGCTGATCGGCGGGTACATGATCTTCTACTCGGTCGGCAGCGGCGTCGGGGCCATCAGTTCGACGGCCGTCTACGCCGTCGCGGGCTGGACCGGTGTTTGCCTGCTGGGCGCGGGTTTCAGCGCCTTGGCACTCGGCGTGTGGAGCGTCAAAGGCGTTCGATGATCGTCACGTTCGCCGTCCCGCCGCCTTCACACATCGTCTGTAGCCCATAGCGCCCGCCTCGCCGTTCGAGTTCGTGCAGCAGGGTCGCGAACAGTTTCGTGCCGGTCGCCCCGATGGGATGACCGAGCGCGATGCCGCCGCCGTTGACGTTGACGCGATCCGGATCGGCGCCCGTCTCCTCGATCCACGCCAGGACGACACTCGCGAACGCCTCGTTGACCTCGAACAGGTCGATGTCGTCGATGCTCAGCCCGGTTTTCCGCAGCGCGTGCGCGGTCGCCGGGATGGGACCGGTCAGCATCCACACCGGATCGGCCGCCCGCACGGACAGATGGTGGATCCTGGCGCGCGGGGTGAGGCCGTGTTCCTCGACGAACTTCTCCGAAGCGATGAGCGTCGCGCTGGCACCGTCCGAGATCTGGCTGGCCACGGCCGCGGTGATGCGGGATCCCTCGCTCAGCGGTTTCAGCCCGGCCATCCGTTCCAACGTGGTGTCGCGCCTGGGCCCCTCGTCCAGGGCGGCACCGGCGAACGGCGTGATCTCGGCGGCGAACCGGCCTTCGTCGATGGCCGCGATCGCCCGCCGATGACTGCGGAAGGCGTACTCCTCCATCGCTTCACGGGTCAGGTCCCAGTGTTCGGCGATCATGTCGGCGCTGCGGAACTGCGAAACCTCGACGCTGCCGTACCGCTCCTGCCAGCCCTTCGAGCCGGAGAACGGGTCTTCGAAGCCGTACTCGCGCCCCGCCAGCATCGCCGCGCCGATCGGGATGGCGCTCATGTTCTGCACGCCGCCGGCGAGCACGAGATCCATCGTCCCGGACAGCACCGCCTGCGCGGCGAAGTGCACGGCCTGCTGGCTCGAACCGCACTGCCGGTCGATCGTCACGCCCGGCACGTGATGCCCGAAGCCCGCCGCGAGCCACGCCGTCCGCGCGATGTTCCCGGACTGCGGCCCGAGCGTGTCGCAACAGCCGAGGATGACGTCGTCGACCAGATCGGCCTCGACACCCGCTCGTTCGACGACGGCCTGGATGACATGGGCGCCGAGGTCTGCGGAATGGACACTGCTGAGGGCTCCCCCGCGTTTGCCGACCGGTGTCCGGACCGCGTCCAGCACATATGCCTCAGCCACGGCGTCTCCTTGTCTTCGTCGCGATGCCGTCCAGAAGGATCCCGAGGTACTGCTGCGCGACGTCGTCCGCGCTCAGCGTGCCGCCGGGGTTGTACCAGCGCACCGCCACCCAGACGGTGTCGCGGATGAACCGATAGGTGAGTTCGACGTCGAGGTCCTCGCGGAACACGCCTGCCGCGATGCCGTCGGTGAGGATCCCGTTCCACAGCTTGCGGAATTCGGTGTTGCGGTCGGTGAGGTAGTCGAAGCGAGGCAATTGCATCAGGTGCTTCGCCTCGGACTGGTAGATCGCCACCTCGGCGGGCCGCCGGTGAATGGATTCGAACGACGCCACGACGACGGCTTCGAGTGTTTCCCGCGGCCCTTTCCCTTCCGCGACGATCTCGGCGTAGGCACCGAAGAGTTCGTCGAGGAATCCGGTCAGGATCTCGTCGGCCATCGACTCCTTCGAGTCGAAATGGTGGTAGAGGCTGCCCGACAGGATCCCGGCCGCGTCCGCGATGTCCCGCACGGTGGTGGAGACGTAGCCGCGCTCGGCGAACAGCTTCGCCGCCAGTGCGAGCAGTTCGGCGCGGCGGGACCCTGGACTGGCTTTCATTACTACCTCACGCATGCTGGGAACTCACGGACACGACCTCGCCGGTGAGGTACGACGAGTACTCACTGGCGAGGAACACCATCACATTCGCCACCTCCCACGGTTCCGCCGCCCTCCCCGATACCTCGCGCGCGGTGAGCTCGCTGAGCAGTTCCTCGCTGGTCACCTTGGCCAGGAACGGATGCATGGCCAGGCTCGGCGCGACGGCGTTGACCCGGATGCCGTGTTCGGCGACGTCGACGGCCGCACATCGGGTGAGCGCCATGACGCCCGCCTTCGCGGCGGCGTAATGGGCCTGCCCGGCCTGCGCCCGCCACCCGATCACGGACGCGTTGTTGACGATCACGCCGCCGTCCCCCTGCGCGATGAACCGGTTCACCGCGGCCCTCGTCGCGCGGAAGGTGCCGTTGAGGGTCACATCGATGACGCGGGCCCATTCCTCGTCGGTCATGTCCACAATGGACTTCGTACCGCCGAGCCCGGCGTTGTTGATGAGCACGTCGACCCGGCCGTAGTGCGCGGCGGCTCCATCGATGAGCGCTAGCACCTGCTCTTCTCGCGTGACGTCGCAGGGAATCGCGTGGACGTCGCCGAGTTCGGCCGCCTTCTCGCCGAGGCGCCGCTCGTGCCAGTCGCTGATCACGACGCGGGCACCTTCCTCCAGCGCGCGTTTCGCCACCGCGGAACCGATCCCGGTGCCGGCCGCCGCCGTCACCACGACCACCTTGTCCCGCAGGAGGTTCGCCCCCTCGGGGTACTTGGGTACCGGAATCACGGTCGCACCTCCCGTGGCAGGCCGAGCACTCGCTCGGCGATGACGTTGCGCTGGATTTCGTTGGAGCCGCCGTAGATCGTGTCGGCGCGGGTGAAGAGGAAGAGCCGTTGCCAGGCGTCGAGCCCGTCTTCCGCGAGCATGCCCCGCGCGCCGCGGACGAGCATCGCCAGCTCCCCAAGGTCGCGGTGCCAGTTCGCCCAGACCAGTTTGGACACTTCGGCCACCCCCGGCGACGAGTCACCGAGAGTGCGGATCGCCTGCGCTCGCATGACCTCCAGGCCGACCCAGGCGCGGTCGATCCGTTCGGCGATCACCGGGTCGTCCGGTGCGATCCTGGTGAGTTCTTCGAGTTCCCGGCGAAAGCCGACCTGCTGCCCGAGCGTCGCGACACCACGCTCGAACGCGAGGGTGCCCATGGCCACCCGCCAGCCGTCGCCGGGTTCGCCGACGACGAGGTCTTTCGCCGTGCGGGCACCGTCGAAGAAGACTTCGTTGAACTCGGACGTCCCGGTGAGCTGCTGGATCGGGCGGACCTCGACGCCGGGCTGCCGCATCGGAACGAGCAAATAGGACAGTCCTTTGTGGCGTTTCGAACCGGGTTCGGTGCGGGCGAGCACGAAACACCAGTCGGCCACGTGCGCGAGAGACGTCCACACCTTCTGGCCGTTCAGCACCCACTCGTCGCCCTCGAGGGTCGCGGTGGTCGACACGGCCGCGAGATCGGAACCGGCGCCGGGTTCGGAATAGCCCTGGCACCACAGTTCCTCGACGGCCACGATCGGCGGCAGAAACCTCTTTTGCTGCTCGGGTGTGCCGAAAGCGATCAAGGTGGGACCGAGGAGTTCCTGGGCCAGGTGGCTCACCCTGGCCGGCGCGCCCGCTCGCGCGTACTCCTCGTGGAAGACGACCTGCTGTTCCAGTGTCGCGCCCTGGCCGCCGTGCTCGACCGGCCAGCCGACGCAGGTCCAGCCCGCCGCCGCGAGCCGCCGCTCCCATTCCACTCGTTCGTCGAAGGCCTCGTGCTCCCGCCCCGGACCGCCCAAACCGCGCAGTTCCGGCGGCAGGTTGTCCGCCAGCCAGGTGCGCACACGGTCACGGAAACCGTCCTGAGCCACGCCTGCCTCCTCTAGCCAAACCAGAGCCTGCTGCGTAGGCTACCCTACCAAGCACTTGCTAGGGAGGTACGATTCGGACTCCGCGGCACCCAGGTGACAGCAGAGCGTGCGCCCGGCCGCCAGGCCCCGCTATCGGGGCGGCAGGGCGCCCTATTCGCAGAAGTGAGATTTACGCCTGACTAGCCCTGGCGACACGATCGCGGACGCGCGCGGGCTGGCGGACAACAGGGAGACTTCAATGGTCGAAGGAACCATTCCGGCGGCGCTCGACAGGGCCGCGGAGCGCTTCGCCGGGCGCGAAGCGCTGGTCGACGGCGAAGTCCGGCTCACCTATGCCGAACTCGCCCGCCGGGTGCGTCAGGCGGCGCGGTTCTTCGAAGGCCACGAACGGGTCGCGATCTGCTCCCCCAACACGTGGCACTGGGTCGTCGCCGGGCTCGGCGCGCTGTACGCCGGGGCGACGCTCATTCCGGTCAACACCCGCTTCACCGCCCGAGAGACCATCGACGTTCTCCATCGCGCGAGGGTGTCCGCGCTGGCGATCACCGGCACCTTCCTCGGCACGGATCGGCTGGCGGATCTCGGCCCTTCCCGCCCCGGCACCGTCTTGCGCATCCCTGTCGAGGGCGTCGAAGACCCCGTCGACGGCGTCACGGAATGGGACGCCCTCGCCGGTCTCGACAGCGATCTCGTCAGTCCCGCGAAACCGGGCGACGTCAGCGACATCCTGTTCACCTCCGGGACCACCGGCCGCAGCAAGGGCGCGATGAGCAGTCACCGGCAGGCGCTGAGCGTCGCCGAAGCCTGGGGCGATTGCGGCGGTCTGACGGAGGAAGACCGCTACCTCGTGATCAACCCGTTCTTCCACAGCTTCGGTTACAAGGCGGGGATCCTCGCCGCGGTGCTGCGCGGCGCGACGATCCTGCCGCAGCGCACCTTCGACGTCCGGGAAACCCTGCGCCTCGTCGAAACCGAGCACGTCACGGTGCTCCCCGGCGCGCCGACGATCTACCAGGTCCTGCTGGACGCGCCCGAACGCGCGAACCACGATCTGTCCAGCCTCCGGCTCGCCGTCACCGGCGCCGCCACGGTGCCGGTCACACTCGTCGAGCGGATGCGGAAGGACCTGAACTTCGACACCGTGCTCACGGCGTACGGCCTGACGGAAGCCGTGGTCGCCACGATGTCCCGCCCCGAGGACGACGCCGATCTCGTGGCGAACTTCTCCGGCCGCGCGACAGCGGGCTTCGAGGTGAAACTCGGTGAGCACGACGAAGTCCTGCTGCGCGGGCCGAACGTGATGCTCGGGTATCTCGACGATCCGGACGCCACCGCGAAGGCCGTCGACACCGACGGCTGGCTGCGCACCGGCGATGTCGGCGTGCTCGACGAACGCGGCTACCTGCGGATCGTCGACCGGATCAAGGACATGTACGTCTGCGGCGGATTCAACGTCTACCCGGCCGAGATCGAGCAGGTGCTGAGCCGCCTGGACGGCGTCGCGGAAGCCGCTGTCGTCGGCGTGCCGGACGAACGGCTCGGCGAGGTCGGCAAGGCCTTCGTCCGGTTGAGCCCGGGAGCAGGACTGTCCACAGAGGATGTCCTGACGCAGTGCGAGGGCGAATTGGCCAACTACAAGATCCCTCGATTTGTCGACTTCGTGGCGGAACTTCCGCGAAACCTGTCGGGGAAGGTGCTGAAACGCGTGTTGCGGGAGGAGAACGGATGACCGTCGAGTACGAGCGACGCGGGCCGGTGGCCGTCGTCACGATGAACCGGCCGGAGTACCGGAACGCGCAGAACTCGGCGATGACCTACGCGCTCGATGCCGCGTTCACCCGCGCCGTCGACGATCCCGAGGTCAAGGTGATCGTGCTGGCCGGGGCGGGCAAGCATTTCTCCGCCGGGCACGACATCGGGACGCCGGAACGCGACGTGGACGTGTCCTTCGAGCGCAAGGCGGTCCTGTGGTGGGACCACGTCGGCGCGGAAGGCGGCGACCAGCGGTTCGCCCGCGAATCCGAGGTCTATCTCGGCATGTGCCGCCGGTGGCGCGAGATCCCGAAGCCGACGATCGCGAGTGTGCAGGGCGCGTGCATCGCGGGTGCGCTCATGCTGGCCTGGGTATGCGACATGATCGTCGCCTCCGACGACGCGTTCTTCGCCGATCCCGTGGTGCGCATGGGGATTCCCGGTGTCGAGTACTTCGCGCACCCGTGGGTCCTCGGTCCGCGCGCGGCCAAGGAGGTGCTGTTCACCGGTGAGCGTTTCACGGCGCAGCAGGCCAAGGAATGGGGCATGCTGAACCGCGTCGTCCCGCGCGCCGACCTCGAAACCGAGACGATGGCGCTGGCGGAGAAGATCGCGGTAATGCCGAGGATGGGTCTCGCGCTCGCCAAGAAGGCCGTGAACCAGGCCGAGGACCTGATGGGACTCCGGTCCGGAATGGACTCCGTGTTCGGGCTGCACCACTTCGCGCACGCGCACAACGCCGAGCTGTCCGGCGGCGACTCCTTGGGCGGGCAGGACGCGCGCTCGATGCGAGACGCGAACAGGTCCTCGTGATGGATCTCGATCTCGACGAGCGCACGCTCGCCTTCCGTGACGAGGCCCGCGCCTGGCTCGCCGCGAACGTTCCCGCCGAGCCACTGAAATCGTTCGACACCGCCGAGGGATTCGCACAGCACCGCGCGTGGGAAGCCGAGCTGACCGATGCCCGGTGGTCGGTCGTCTCGTGGCCGCGCGAATTCGGCGGTCGGGACGCGAGCCTCCTCGAGTGGGTGCTGTTCGAAGAGGAGTACTACGCGGCCGGCGCGCCGCTGCGGGTCAACCAGAACGGCATCTTCATGCTCGCGCCCACGCTGTTCTCCCATGGCACGGAAGAACAGCAACGCCGCGTCCTGCCGAAGATGGCACGCTCGGAGGAGGTCTGGGCGCAGGCCTGGTCGGAACCCGAGGCGGGCAGCGACATCGCCGCCCTCCGGAGCACCGCCACCCGCTGTGACGGCGGCTGGCGGGTCAGCGGGCAGAAGACGTGGAGCTCGCGGGCCACGTTCGCCGACCGGGCGTTCGGGCTCTTCCGCAGCGATCCGGATTCGGTGCGGCACAAGGGGCTCACCTATCTCATGGTGGATCTGCGGGCCGAGGGCGTCACCGTCCGGCCGATCCCCCAGCTGGACGGTGAACCGGGGTTCGCCGAGATCTTCTTCGACGACGTCTTCGTCCCCGACGAGGACGTGATCGGCACGCCGGGCGAGGGCTGGCGGGTCGCGATGACGACGGCGAACAACGAACGCGGCCTGTCCTTGCGCAGCCCCGGCCGGTTCCTCGCCGCGGCCGACAGGCTGGTCTCGCTCTGGCACGACGCCGGACGTCCCGCGCACACCGCGGATCGCGTCGCCGACGCGTGGATCGGCGCGCGGGCCTACCAGCTGTACACCCTCGGCACGGTCACCCGCCTTTCCGACGGTGCCGAGCTCGGCCCGGAATCGAGTGTCAACAAGCTGTTCTGGTCGCATCTCGACGTCGCCCTGCACGAAACCGCGCTCGACATCCTCGGCCCGGACGCCGAGCTGCGGGGCCCGTGGAGCGACGGCTGGCTGTTCTCCCTGGCGGGCCCGATCTACGGCGGGACCGACCAGATCCAGCGGTCCATCGTCGCCGAACGGCTGCTCGGCCTGCCGAAGGGGGCTCGATGAGGTTCACGCTCGCCGGTGAGCAGGAGCAGTTCTCCCGCAGCCTGCACGATCTTCTGTCCGGTGTGGACACCGACTCGGCCAACCGGTCCTGGGCGGCGGGCGATCACGGCCCCGGACTCAAGATCTGGCGGCGGCTGGCGGAACTCGGCGTGACCGCGCTGGCCGTCCCCGAAAAGTACGACGGGCTCGGTGCCACCCCGGTGGATCTGGCCGTGGGCTTCGAACGACTCGGCTACCACTGTGTTCCCGGGCCGTGGACCGACACCGTGGCCGTCCTGCCGTCCTTGCTGGACGACGAACTGCTGACGTCCGTCGCGTCCGGTGAGACGCTGGCGTCGGTGGCTTTCGCTCCGCATGTGCCGTATGCCTTGGATTCCGACGTCGCGGACGCGCGCCTCGCCGTCGAGAACGGCAGGCTGCGCGCGTTCACCCCCGGCGCACTTCTGTCCTCTGTGGATAGTTCACGACGACTGTTCCCCCCGGTGACGGGCGACGATCTGGGTACCGCACTCGACGCGGAGCGCGCGTTCGAACTCGGCGTCCTCGCCACCTCCGCGCAGCTACTCGGCGCGGGACGGTGGCTGCTCGACACCTCCGTCGCGTACGCCGCGCAACGCAAGCAGTACGGCCGTGAGATCGGCGGCTACCAGGCGGTCAAACATCTGCTCGCCGACGTCGCGACCGGGCTCGCGCTGGCCGAACCGCTGCTGTTCGGTGCGGCCGTCACCCTGGACCGGCGTGACATCTCCGCGGCCAAGGTGGCGTGCGGCGACGCCGCGCATCTCGCCGCCCGGACCGGGCTGCAGGTGCACGGCGCGATCGGCTACACCGCGGAACACGCGCTCGGCCTGCGGCTGACCAGGGTCCGCGCGCTGGTCGGCGCGTGGGGTACGCCGCGGTTCCACCGGGAGCGGGTGCTGTCATGACCTTCACCGCCGAGCAGGACGCGCTGCGGGACAGCGTGCGGAACCTGCTGGACAGGGAAGCGGATCCCTGGCCGGAACTGTGCCAACAGATCGGCGTGGCGGCGCTGGCCGTCCCCGAACGGTTCGGCGGGCTCGGCGCCGGGACGGCCGAACTGCAGGTGGTCGCCGAAGAACTGGGCAGGGTCCTCGCCGACGTCCCGTTCCTCGGTTCGGCCGTCCTCGCCGTGCACGCGGTCCTGGCCACCGGCGACGACGAAGCTTGCGAGCGGCTGCTCCCCCGCCTCGCCGAAGGTGTCGTCGGCGCGGTGGCCTGGACCGGCGCCGAAGGCTCATGGAGCGAGCCGGCCTGCCGCGTCGTCGACTCCGCGGTGGAGGGGGAAGCGCACTACGTCCTCCACGGCGACGAAGCCGAGATCCTCCTGGTGGTGGCCGACGGCTCGCTGTACGAGGTTTCCGACGCCCGTCGTGTCCGGACTCCGGCGATGGACGAAACCCGGCGACTGGCCAGGGTGACCTTCGACCGCGCCCCCGCCCGGCTGATCGGCCCGGTCGACCTCGGCACGCTGCGCGACGTCGCGTGCGCCGTCCTGGCCGCCGAACAGGCCGGAGCCGCGGCACGCGCTTTCGAGCTGACGGTGGAATACAGCAAGCAGCGGCACCAGTTCGGCAGGCCGATCGGCGGCTTCCAGGCGCTGAAGCATCGGATGGCGGATCTCCACGTCCTGGTCGAGACGGCGCGTTCGGCGGCCTACGCGGCTCCGGAGTCGAGCAGGCTGGCCGCGGTGGCGAAGGTGCACTGCTCGGAAGCGCTGGCGACCGTGGCTGGTGAGATGATCCAGCTGCACGGCGGGATCGCGATCACCTGGGAGCATCCGGCGCACCGTTATTTCAAGCGGGCACACGGCGCGGCGCACCTTTTCGGTGCTCCCGGCGAACACCTCGGACGGGTGCGGCCGCCGTTATCGTGAGCCGGTGGTGAGGCCCGCTGGTGGGACCGGCCGTCTCGACGGACGATCTGGTCGTCGTGTCACACCGGCCCGGCGACTTCCCCGGGTACCTGTTCGTCGAGACCCGGCGGCATGTGGCGGCACTCGATGAGCTGACCGCGGACGAGGTCTCGGCGGTGTCGCGGGCGGCCTGGTGCGCGGCTCGCGGCCTGCGGGCGGAGCTGGCTCCGGAACACGTGTTCTCCGCCATCGCCGGACGAAGTGTCGCGCATTTCCATCAGCACGTTTTCGCGCGGCATCAGGGAACGCCGGCGGAGGTCGGCTGGCTCGATGGTCCTTTGCGGTGGCCGGTTGGCGGGCTATTTCTGAGCCAGGAACCGGGTGATGGCACGGATGCGGTCGCCGTCGAGGGTGAGGACCATCAGCCCTGCCGGTGTCTCGCCGTGGCGGCAGAGGAAGGCGGGCTGGTTGTTCGCCCGCGTCGGCGTCATGGTGAACCCCCGCACCGGAATGGCCATGGTGACGCGGAGGAAACCGGCGATCGCTTCGAGACCGTGGTACTCGTGCGGCGCCGGCGGCATGGCGAGCCACGCGTCGTCGGTGAGCAGGCTGAGGACGCCGTCGAGGTCGCCCGCGGTGAAGGCGTCGGCGAACCGCTTGGTCAGCTCGCGTTCCCGAGGTGAAGGGCGGTGGCCCGCGCCGTCGCGATGCTCGTCGAGTGAGGCGCGGGCGCGCTGGAGGATGCCCTTGACCGCCGTCTCGGTGGTGCCGAGCATGCTCGCGACCTCAGCGGTGGAGAAGCACAGGACGTCCCGCAGGACGAGTGTGGCGGCCTGGCGCGGAGGGAGGAGCTGGAGTCCGGTGATGAAGGCGAGTTCGACCGCTTCCCTGGTGCTGTAGCGCGCTTCGGGGCCGGGCTCGCCGGCGGCGAGTTCGTCCGGATACGGCTGCAACCAGGTCACCTCACCGCGTCGGCTCGGCTCCGGCGGGTCGAACGGCGGCACCGGTTCGGGTGGCCGACGGCGGCCCGCGGTCCGCAGGAGGTTGAGGCAGCGGTTGGTGGCGATGCGGTACAGCCAGGTGCGAAGCGACGAGCGGCCCTCGAAGCCGTCGAGACCCTTCCAAGCGGCAAGGAGCGTCTCCTGGACGGCGTCCTCGGCGTCGGTGAGGGAGCCGAGGATCCGGTAACAGTGCAGGTGCAGCTCATGCCGATAGGTGTCGGTGAGCTCGCGAAAGTCCTCCGTTGCCCGCACGGCCGCAATCCTGTCACGACCTTTTTCGCGGCGCACCGTTCCGTTCCGGGCGGAGGTGGTGTCTGACGAGGTGAAGATCGACGAAAGGAACCATCATGACCAGTCCCGCCTTGGATGTCGCGCTCTCCTACCACCGCGCGTGGACGGGCAAGGACTTCGAGAAGGCGATGACACATGTCGCCGACGACATCGTCTGCCACACACCCGCCGGTCGCCTTTCCGGCGCGGCTGCGTTCCGCGGGTTCATGGGCCCGTTCACCGAGATCCTGACCGGCTCGACCCTGCTTTCGGCGTTCGGGGACGAAACGACCGCGTTGCTGATGTACGACACGGAGACCCTGCCGGTGGCGAGCGCGCCCGGCGCCGAGTTGCTGACCGTGCGGGAGGGGAAGATCGTGGAGCTGCGGATCATCTTCGACCGGGCTCCCTTCGATGCGGCACGGGAGGCTGCCGCGGGGTCGTGAGTGGCCGAGTCGGTAAGCGCGCTGGGCCGGTGAGCGCGCCCCGGGCCGGTAAGCGCGCCGGGCCGGGCCGGTGAACGCGCCGGGCCGGTGAACGCGCTTGGCCGGTGAACGCGCTTGGCCGGTGAGTGCGCCGACGGGTAGTGAAGGAGCCCTTCACGGACCGGGTGAGCGCGGGTGACCCATACGCCCCCTCACGAGAACCCGAGTCGCTCTTCGCGACCGCACTGGCGTGTGTGTCCCAGGGCATGCGGGAACCGGCCCCCGGCCAGCTCATCGCTCATCCCGGGGCCTGTGAGCACAACCGTTCCGATCAGAAGGGTGGGGTGTCGTCTTCTGGTTCGGGTCGTGGGTCGTGGAGTGGTTCGGGTGTCGCGGTGTAGGTGCGGCCGGTGGGGGTGGTGATGGTCATGCCGCCGTTGCCGGTGGGTTCGGCGCTCCAGCCGGGTTCTTCTTTGAGGAGGTTGTGGATTTTGCAGGCGGCGTGGCAGTTGTGGTGGTCGGTGCCGCCGTTGCGGGCCCAGGTGGTGATGTGGTCGATTTCGGAGAACTCCGCCGGGCGGTGGCAGCCGGGGTGGGTGCATTCGCGGTCGCGGGCTTTGATCAGGCGGGCCAGTGAGGCCGGGGATCGGTAGGTGCCGGGGCTGGCTTCGAGGAGTTGCCCGGTGGTGGGGGCGGTGATCA